>NZ_JBICXU010000004.1:0-403193 GCF_043200435.1 Streptomyces sp. NPDC048416 | reverse complement strand
CCGATAGCTCCGCTATCACGACGTTCCGGCGCCTTGCGATGCACCGCACCAGGCGCCGCACCCTGACCGACCCTGATCCACCAGACACCCCCCAGCCGGCTCGCCCTGTTCGCGGTCGCTCTCGCCGTGGCGCTGGCGCTCGCCGGGGCCGCGAGCAGCCTCGTCACGCTGGCCGGGGCCATGGTTCTGGCCGGCCTGTTCGTCGCCCCGGCACTCACCACGGCCTACCTGTACGCCGACGAACTCGCCGCGCCCGGCGCCCGTACCCGGGCCGGCGCGTGGGTCAACACCGCTGTGAACGCCGGGAGTTCGGGCGCCTGCGCGGGAGCGGGTCTGCTCGTCGGGCGGCTGCCGCTGCCCCTGTGCTTCGTGCTCGCGGGCGTGCCCGCGCTGTGCTCGGCGGCAGGGGGAGCCTGGCGGGCCAGGACCAGGACCAGTGCCAGGGCCGGGGGTGGGACCAGGGCCGGGGGTGGGACCAGGGCCGGGGGCGCGGCACGGCGCCCCCCCCAGCCGTCAGATCTTTCCGCGGTGCCCGCGCAGATGGTCCGCGACCGGCGTCAGTGACTCGCGTAGATCGGCGAGAGCTTCCCCCGACAGCAGGTCGATGAAGTGCCGCCGTACGGAGGCCACGTGGTGCGGGGCGACCTTCTCCATGGTCTCCGTGCCGAGCTCGGTGAGGACGGCGTAGAGCCCGCGCCGGTCGGACTCGCAGTTCTCGCGGCGGACGAGTCCGGCGTTCTCCATCCGCGTGATCTGGTGCGAGAGACGGCTCTTGGACTGGAGGGTGGCGGACGCGAGGTCGCTCATCCGCATCCGCTTGTCCGCCGACTCCGAGAGGTTCACCAGGATCTCGTAGTCGTTGTTGGTCAGGCCGAACGGCTGCAGGTCCTTTTCCATCTGGTACGTCAGCATCCGATTGACGTCCAGATAGGTGCGCCAGGCGGCCTGCTCGTCGTCGCTCAGCCAGTTCGTGGCCGTCTCGGTCTCCATATGTGGATTCTACCTAAGAAGTTGAATTCTGAACCAAGTTGGGATGTGATGCCCGGCACCCGACAGGCGCGCGCCTGTTGGCCCGGCCGTCGCCCGGAGGGGTTCAGGCGTTCGACGTCACACTCCGCAGACTACCGCTCACAGGCCGAAGCGACGTTGCAGGTCCCCCAGCTGGCCGGGAAGACGCGGTGCCCCGGCCCCGGGGCCGGGTCCGCCCTGGCCGCCGCCGGGCACCCCGGGCTCGGCCGCCACCTGCCCGGTCGCCTGCTCCGCCATGAGTACTTCGGTGGACTGGAGCAGGACGGTACCGGCCCCCACGAACTCGAACTGATGCTCCTCGCCCGAGGTCCCGCCAAGACCGGTGAGTGACCGGATTCCGCCCAGGACGCCTGTCATGTACCCGTGGTCGTAGTGATGGCAGGGCGAGGGGCAGTCCGCCCAGCCGACCAGCGCCTGGGGGTCGACCCGGATCGGCGGCTCCATGAAGACGACGGGGCCGTTGGACGCGGCCACGAACTTGCCCGTGCCGATCAGCGTCAGAAATCCCGGCACGATCGACTGCTTGAGCGCGAGCGAGGGCTGGTAGGCGAGGAGGTTGCCGGACCGGATGGTCAGGTTGCCCTCGTCCAGGTCGTAGCTGTTCACGTCGAACGCGCGGTCCGCGAGCAGCATCTTGCCGCTGCCGTCCGCCACCACCCAGTCCGCCGCGTGCAGCGGGGAGTGGAAGCTGGTGCGCAGCAGCCGGTCGAGCCGGCCGTGGCCGATGCCGTTGAACTCGATCCGCCCGTAGTAGGCGATCATCTTGCCCTTCTGCAGGAACCACTGGCTCGACTTGAGCTCCACGCAGAAGGTGTACTTGTTGACGTTGTCGTCGGCCGGCAGCGAGTGCGGGTCGAAGATCACCGGGGCGCTCACAGCTTCTCCTCCGAGGCCTGCACGTACACCGAACCCTGGCCGGACAGTTCGAGCTGGAAGGCCTCGCCGGAGCCGCGGCCCACCATGTCGCGCCAGCCGAGCGCGGTCGAGAGCTTGTTGCGGACGTCGCCGTGGTGGGCGACATAGGCCTGCGGGTCGACGTGCACCGGGCGCTGCGGGGTGATCGGCAGCTCGATCACTCCGCCGTGCGCCATCACCGCGATCGCGCCATGGCCCTTGAGGGTCGTGGTGAACAGGCCCTGCCCGGTCACCTGGCCGCGCACCATGCCCATGACCCCGCCCTGCGAGCCCATGAACATCGTGCCCTGCTGGAGGCTGCCGTCGAAGGCGAGCAGCCGGTCGGCCTCGACGTACAGGGTGTCGCCCTGGAGGTTGATGACCTGGATGTGGTGGCCGCCGTGGCCGAACAGCACGGTCCCGCTGCCGTCGACCGTCATCAGCGGCGTCGCCTCGTTGGCGACCCGGCGGCCGATCATCGACATGAGGCCGCCCTGGCCGCCCTGGATGTTGGGCGTGAAGGACACGTCGCCCTTGTAGGCGAGCATCGCGCCGCGCTGGCTGAACATCCGCTGCCCCGGCAGCACCGTCGCCTCGACCATCTTCGAGTTGATCTCGCGGAACGGCATCAGACGTCCCCTCCGATCGTGTTGCGCTCGCTCGGCTGCACGTACACCAGGCCCTCGCCCTCGAACCGGATCTGGAAGGCCTCGCCCGACCCCTCGCCCATGAAGGTGCGGAAGGTCACCCCGGACTGGAAGTGCTGCTGGAGGTTGCCCTGGTGCGCGATGTACGCCCCGGGGTCCACCGACAGCGGGTACTGGGCGCTGACGCGCAGCACCACGGCCGGCCCGTCCGACATGATCGCGGCCTGGCCGTGGCCCTCGATCGTCGTGGTGAACAGGCCGTTGCCCTGGCTCGCGCCGCGCAGGCCGGTGAAGGTGGTGCCGGTGCGCAGCCCGGCGTCGGTGGCGAGCAGGTTGCTCGACTCGACGAAGAGCTTGTCGCCCTGGAGGTTCACCAGGTTGATCTCGCTCGCGCGGTCGGCGAAGTAGCACGTGCCGTGCCCCTTCACTTCCATCACGGTCATCTGTTCGCCGGTGAGACGGCGGGTCACCATGCCGCGCAGACCCTCACCGCCGCCGGACATCTTCTTGAACGCCATCTGGCCGTCGTAGGCGACCATCGAGCCGTTCTTCGCTTTGACGGCGTCGCCGGTCATGTCGACGGCGAGCACCTTGCTGCCCTGGAGTCGGAACATTGCCACGGCCCGACGTTAGCGGCCGGGGACCCGCCCCGACAGGGGCACGGGGTCGATGTCAGAATGGAGAACGTTTGTGCACGCGTTCACAAAGATCACCGCCAAACGATCTCGCCCAACCATCTCGCCCAACGATCTCCGCCGCCCGCTCCCTCCAAGCGAAGGTGCCCCACCCGTGGACCTCAAGACAGCCTCCGCCCTGCACCGCCTCCGACTGATCTCGCTCCCCGAGGCCATCTCGTTCCCGATCCTGCTGGTGTGCTCCGTGCTCAAGCGCACCACCTCGTTCGACGGGGTCATGGTGATGGGCATGGTCCACGGCATCCTGTTCACGATCTACGTGCTCTTCTGGCTCGACGCGTGGAACCGCACCAAGTGGTCCGCGAAGACCGGCGCGCTCTACTTCCTGCTCGCCGTGCTCCCCTTCGGCGGCTTCTTCGCCGAGCGCAAGCTCCGGCGCGAGCTGGACGACGCGGTGATCGCGACCCGCGCCCGCAAGGAAGGCGTGGTCAACGCATGATCGTCGCCTTCTCGGTCAGCCCGCTCGGCGTCGGTGAGGACGTGGGGGAGTACGTGGCCGACGCGGTGCGCGTCGTACGCGAGTCCGGCCTGCCCAACCGTACGGACGCCATGTTCACGTCCATCGAGGGCGAGTGGGACGAGGTGATGGACGTCGTCAAGCGTGCCGTCGCCGCCGTCGAGGCCCGCTCGAACCGGGTCTCGCTCGTCCTCAAGGCGGACATCCGCCCCGGCGTCACGGACGGCCTCACCTCCAAGGTCGAGACGGTGGAGCGTCACCTGGCCGCCGAGTAGTAGCCGCCTTCGCCCAGCACCGCCGGGCGACCCCTTTCGACGAGCCCCCGGCCGCCCAGGCCGGGGGCTCTCGCGCGTGCGTACGCAGCAGGGCGACGGGTCCGCACCGCCCAAACGGCCGACCACCGGAGAACCGCTCACTCGGAGTACTCCAGTCGACACGCCGGGCATTCTCCACTTTTGTGGGGATATCAACCCGATTCGCAACCCCTGCTCGACGATCAGCTGGAGGGCACGTGCGCCCCGAGGGCTACGCATACGACACCCACAGCCGACTGGCCGGACCGCTCACGGAGCCGGGCGCCAAGCCCTACCGGGTGCAGTACCGGAGTCTGCTCGCCCGGGAGCCGCACCGCATACGCGCCGTACTCCTGATGACCCTGGCGCCCATACTCACCGGCCTGCTGCTCGTCTATCTCGTCTGGCCCACCCACTGGGTCGAGCGCGAGGGCGGCGACCACTGGCTCGTGGACCTCGACATCACGATGCTCGTCTCGATCGGCCTGATCGAGCTCTTCATGGTGGCCAACGTCGCCTCCGTCGCCCACGCCACGATGGTCGCCCGCGACCCCGTCCCGGTCACCCCCGAAGACGGCACCCGGGTCGCCTTCCTCACCACCTACGTGCCGGGCAAGGAACCCATATCCATGGTGCGGGCCACCCTGGAGGCGGCCGTCCGGGTCACCCACACCGGCCCCCTGGACATCTGGCTCCTGGACGAGGGCGACGACGGGCAGGCCAAGGCGCTCTGCGCCGAACTCGGCGTACGCCACTTCACCCGCAAGGGCGTCCCCGAGTGGAACCGCAAGAAGGGCGCCCACCGGGCCCGCACCAAACACGGCAACTACAACGCCTGGATCGCGATGCACGGCGGCCACTACGACTTCCTGGCCTCCGTCGACACCGACCACGCTCCGCTCCCCAACTTCCTTGAACGCATGATGGGTTACTTCCGCGACCCCGACGTCGCCTTCGTCGTCGGACCGCAGGTGTACGGGAACTACGACTCGCCCGTCACCAAGGCCGCAGAGTCCCAGCAGTTCCTCTTCCACGCGCTGATCCAGCGGGCCGGCAACCGCTACCGCGCGCCCATGTTCGTCGGCACCAACAACGTGGTGCGGATCGCGGCACTGCGCCAGATCGGCGGCCTGTACGACTCGATCACCGAGGACATGGCCACCGGCTTCGAACTGCACCGGCACCGGAACCCGAGGACCGGCCGGCACTGGCGCTCCGTGTACACCCCGGACGTGCTGGCCGTCGGCGAGGGCCCGGCCTCCTGGACCGACTTCTTCACCCAGCAGATGCGCTGGTCGCGCGGGACCTACGAGACGCTGGTCAAGCAGTACTGGAAGGCGCCGTTCACCATGCCGCCCGGCCGGCTGCTCTCGTACACCCTGATGCTCGTCTACTACCCCATGACGGCCGTCAACTGGCTTCTGGGCATCGTCAGTTGTGTGCTGTTCCTCTGGTTCGGCGCGTCCGGCACCGAGGTCACCGCATCGGTGTGGCTGATGCTCTACAGCGACGCCGCGGCCCTCCAGATCGGCCTCTACCTGTGGAACCGGCGGCACAACGTCTCGCCGCACGAACCCGAGGGCTCGGGCGGACTCGCCGGCATGGGCATGTCGGCGCTGTCGGCGCCCATCTACCTCAAGTCGCTCGGCTCGGCCGTACTGCGCACCCAGGGCCGGTTCGTCGTCACCCCCAAGGGCGGCCAGACGAGCCCCGACCGGCTGTGGACGTTCCGGATCCACCTGTTCTGGGCGGCGGTCCTCGCCGCCTCCCTCATCGCCTCCGTGCACTACGGCCACACCCATGCCGCCATGCGCACCTGGGCCGTGCTCGCCCTGTGCATCGCGCTCGCGCCGGTCGCGATCTGGGCCTGGACGTCACGGCGCGAACGCGCCGCGGCCCGCGCGGCCGGGCAGATCCCGCAGCACACGCCCGGCGGCGAGAGCGAACCCGCCATCGCCACGACGACCGGAGGGAACTGAAGCCATGGCCTACCGGCCCTCGAAGCGGATGAAGAAGACCCTGTTCGGCGGCGGCGCCGTCGTGCTGCTCGCGGGGCTCAACGCCCCCGCCGCGCTCTCCTTCGCCACCGAGCAGTACCACGCGTACGAGATCGCCCAGCCCGAGTACATGGCCCGCTACGGAGCCTGGCACGGCGTCGACATTCCCGAGAAGTACCGCACCAACGCCATCCACGCGGCGCTGCTCCACACCGGCAAGGTGCTGATCATCGCGGGCTCGGGCAACAAGCAGGACCATTTCGACGCGGGCACCTTCGACACCGTGCTGTGGAACCCGAAGGACAACACCTTCAAGAAGATCCTCACCCCCGAGGACTTCTTCTGCGGCGGCCACGCCCAACTCCCCGACGGCAACCTCCTGGTGGCCGGCGGCACGGCCCGCTACGAGGTCCTGGACGGCGCAGTGAAGCGGGCCGGCGGCGGCATGCGGGTCAAGAACGAGGACCCGAACAAGGCCGTCACGCTCAAGAAGGGCACCAGGTTCCGCTCACCGTCCGGCGTGGAGTACGTGTCGAGGTTCGACGTCACGGTGCCGCGCGCCAAGCGCGAGTTCGAGGTCTCGTACTACACGAACGGGCAGATGAAGCCCTGGAAGACGAAGACCACCGCCGCCGAGGCCCGGGTCTTCGTCGAGGCGGTCACCGAGGGCCGCCAGTCGGTCGCCACCGACCAGGCGCAGTACGAGGTGGTCGGCCTGACCGGCAAGGACGCCGACAACGTGTACGGGCTCGCCGAGAAGATCACCCTGGACAAGCAGGACTACCAGGGGATCAGAGCGGCGTACGAGTTCGACCCGAAGGCCGAGAAGTACGTACCCGTCGCCTCCATGAAGGAGGCCCGCTGGTACCCGACGCTCACCACGCTCCAGGACGGCAAGGTGCTCGCGGTCTCCGGCCTCGACGACGTGGGCGCCATCCTCCAGGGCGACAACGAGATCTACGACCCGAAGACCAAGCAGTGGTCCAAGGGCCCCACCCGCTACTTCCCGACCTACCCCTCGCTCTTCCTGACCAAGGGCGGCAAGCTCTTCTACTCGGGCGCGAACTCCGGGTACGGGCCCGCCGACAAGGGCCGTGAGCCGGGGCTGTGGGACGTCGAGAAGAACACCTTCACCAAGATCGGCGGCCTGAAGGCAGGCGACCAGCTGGAGACGGCCAGTTCACTCCTGCTGCCGCCCGCCCAGGACCAGCGTTTCATGCTGCTCGGCGGCGGCGGGGTCGGCGAGTCCAAGAAGGCCACACCGCGCACCGCCGTGGTGGACCTGAACAAGAACAACCCCGCCTTCACATCGGGCCCCGAGCTCCCGCAGGGCACCCGGTACCTGAACAGCGTGATCATGCCGGACGACTCCGTCTTCACCACCGGCGGCTCGTCCGACTACCGCGGCCGGGGCGGCTCCAACATCCTCAGCGCCCAGTTCTACGACCCGAAGGCCAACGCCTTCCGTGAGGCGGCGGACCCCACCGTGGGCCGCAACTACCACTCCGAGGCGCTGCTGCTGCCGGACGGCCGGGTCGCCACCTTCGGATCCGACTCGCTCTACAGCGACAAGAACAACACCAAGCTCGGCAAGTTCGAGCAGCGCATGGAGCTCTACACCCCGCCCTACCTCTACCGCGACAAGGACAAGCGCCCCGCGCTCGGCGACGGCCCCGAGGCCGCGGCGGCCGACGGCCGGGCCACCTTCAGGACCGACCACCCCGAGCGCGTGGTCAAGGCCCGCCTGATGCGTCCGAGCGCGGTGACCCACACCACGGACGTCGAGCAGCGCTCGATCGAACTGGGCCTGACCAAGGACAAGAACTCGGTCACGATCACCGTCCCGAAGGACCGGGCGCTCGTCCCGCCCGGCTGGTACATGGTCTTCGTGAGCGACGAGGCGGGCACCCCGTCCGAAGCGAAGTGGCTGCGCGTGGACTGAGGCCGCGTGGACTGAGGCGGCGAGTGACCTGCTGACGTACGTGCACGGGGGCGAGTGGCCTGCCGACGTACGTGCGCCGAGGTCACAGCCGGGCGCGCCGGGCGAGTCCGAGCGCGTACTCGGGCCACCAGGTCCCGGCGGACGGGCCCCCGCGGCAGGGCCCGTCCGAATCGCCGGGCCGCTTGATCCACAAGAACGCGTCGACGAGCGGGTCCCCGGTCCTGACGGACGGCGGGGTGCCGAGCGAGCGGCCCGGGGGATTGCACCAGGCCTGGTCACGGCCGTCGAGCAGGGGCCCCTCGCCGTTGCGGCTCGTGTCCATGACGAAGTGCTTGCCGTCGAGCCCCTGGGAGACCTTCACGCCGTACGCCCGCACGGCCGCGTCGGTCTGGAAGTTGGAGACGTTCAGGGCGAAGCCGTCCGCCCGGTCGATGCCGGCCCGCTTCAACGGCTCGACGAGGCTGTTGGGATCCGGGATCCAGGAGGGGTTGCCCGCGTCGAGGTAGACCTTGGTGCGGGGCAGCCCCTTGAAGGTCTCGATCGCCTCGCCCAGAAGCTGGTAGCGCTCGGCGTGGTGGTCGGACGTGGTGCACCCGTCGACCATGTGGGCGACCGCGTCGGGTTCGAGGACGATCACGGCAGGGGCGTCGCCGATCGCCTCGGCGAACCTCTGGGTCCAGGCGCGGTAGCCGTCCATTCCGTCCGCGCCGCCGGCGGAGTACTTGCCGCAGTCGCGGTGCGGGATGTCGTACGCCACGAACAGCGCGGTCCGCTTCTCCTTCGCGGCGCCGGCGACGGCCTTGCGGATGCCGGCCCGCGGGTCGTCCCCGGACGGCCAGGTGGCGACGGGCCGCTCGGCGATCCGGCGCAGCGCCTGGGCGTCGGCGGTACGGCCCTGACCCTGCCAGACCTTGACCTGCCGGGCGGCGTCGCTCTCGGGGTCGACCCAGAAGGGGCTGCCCGCCGCGGGCGCGACCCCGGCGTCGGCCTGCGCGCGCTCCCGGACCGATGCGGCCCCGTCGGGACCGGCGCCGGAGGAGCAGCCTGCGACGGCGGTGAGCAGGACGGCGGCGAGGAGCGTGCGGTACCGGGACATCCGGCCCCCTTGGGGGTCGCGAGCGTGGGCGGGACCGGGCCATGGTGACATGACGGTCACTCTGCGCAAGGGAGCGCCATGCCGGGCGGCGAGCGCGAGGCGGTGCGGCGGGCGCGATGCGGTGCCGCGCGCGCCGGGTACCGAACTTCGAGACAGTGCTGACTGACATGTGACCACTGGGTAAGGTCGACGCGTGCCCAAGCCGCTCAGCCTCCCCTTCGATCCCATCGCCCGCGCCGACGAACTCTGGAAGCATCGCTGGGGCCCCGTGCCCTCGATGGGGGCGATCACCTCGATCATGCGGGCACAGCAGATCCTGCTGGCCGAGGTCGACGCGGTGGTGAAGCCGTACGGGCTGACCTTCGCGCGGTACGAGGCGCTGGTGCTGCTCACCTTCTCCAAGGCGGGGGAGCTGCCGATGTCGAAGATCGGCGAGCGTCTGATGGTCCACCCGACCTCGGTCACCAACACGGTGGACCGCCTCGTGAAGTCGGGCCTCGTCGACAAGCGGCCCAACCCGAACGACGGCCGGGGCACGCTGGCGTCCATCACGGACAAGGGGCGCGAGGTGGTGGAACAGGCCACGCGCGATTTGATGGCGATGGAGTTCGGGCTGGGCGTCTACGACGCGGAGGAGTGCGGGGAGATTTTTGCGATGTTGCGGCCGCTGCGGATAGCAGCCAACGACTTCGAAGACTGACCCCACCCGCCCACCCCGGTGCTACGCCCCACGCCCCTGCCCCCCTTTCGGCCGCGGGCCGTGCCCCCTTCTCGCGCAGTTCCCCGCGCCCCTTGGTAGGCCGGCTTTCGGCCGCGGGCCGCGGGCGGCTGGTCGCGCAGTTCCCCGCGCCCCTGAACCCGTTTTCGGCCGCGGGCCGTGGTCGCTTCTCGCGCAGTTCCCCGCGCCCCTTGGTAGGCCGGCTTTCGGCCGCGGGCCGCGGGCGGCTGGTCGCGCAGTTCCCCGCGCCCCCAAATACCTTCGTCCCCTGCGGGCCGTGGTCGCTTCTCGCGCAGTTCCCCGCGCCCCTGGCAGGGTGCGAGCATGGGCATCCTCAGCCCGTCCGGCGATTGAGGACGAGCGCCGTTCAGGCGCGTTGCGGGGGTGCAGGGGGCGGAGCCCCCGCTTGGGGGGCTGGGGCGGAGCCCCAGGGTTGTGAACCTCGGGGGGCGCATACCGGCTCGCGGACCGGCACCCGCGCGAAGATCGCCCGGCATGTCCGGTTAGGCTCAGCCGCATGAAAAAGAGCGTGCTGACCCGCTACCGCGTGATGGCGTACGTCACAGGCGTGCTGCTGGTCCTCCTGACCCTGGGCGTGATCGCCAAGTACATCCTGGACATGAACGGCGCCGCGGACTTCACGAAGATCATCGGCATCGCCCACGGCTGGCTGTACGTGATCTACCTCGTGTTCGCCTTCGACCTGGGCTCCAAGGCGAAGTGGCCGGTCGGCAAGCAGCTGTGGGTGCTGATCGCCGGCACGATCCCCACCGCCGCCTTCTTCGTGGAGCGCAAGGTCTCCAAGGAGCTGGAGTCCAAGGTCGCGGAGACCGTCCCGGCCGGCGCCCGGGCCTGACCCGCCGCCCACCCGGCCGCACCCCACCGAATCCCAGCGCACCCCGCCGACACCCCCGCCGCCGCGCAAGCACAACGCGTGGCGGCCGGCCATCGACATTTACTAGGACGTCCAAGTAAATTCGATTCATGGACGCTGACGCGATCGAGGAAGGCCGCCGCCGCTGGCAGGCCCGTTACGACAAGGCCCGCAAGCGCGACGCCGACTTCACCACACTTTCCGGGGACGCCGTGGACCCCGCGTACGGGCCCCGCCCGGGCGACACGTACGACGGGTTCGAGCGGATCGGCTGGCCCGGTGAGTACCCCTTCACCCGAGGCCTGTACCCGACCGGCTACCGGGGCCGCACGTGGACGATCCGGCAGTTCGCCGGGTTCGGCAACGCCGAGCAGACCAATGAGCGCTACAAGATGATCCTGGCCGCCGGTGGCGGCGGCCTGAGCGTCGCGTTCGACATGCCGACGCTCATGGGGCGCGACTCCGACGACCCCCGCTCGCTCGGCGAGGTCGGCCACTGTGGCGTGGCCATCGACTCGGCGGCCGACATGGAGGTCCTGTTCCAGGACATCCCGCTCGGCGACGTGACGACCTCCATGACGATCAGCGGGCCGGCCGTGCCGGTGTTCTGCATGTACCTCGTCGCCGCCGAGCGGCAGGGCGTCGACCCGGGCGTCCTCAACGGCACGCTCCAGACGGACATCTTCAAGGAGTACATCGCGCAGAAGGAGTGGCTTTTCCAGCCCGAGCCGCACCTGCGCCTCATCGGCGACCTGATGGAGCACTGCGCCACCAAGATCCCCGCGTACAAGCCGCTCTCCGTCTCCGGCTACCACATCCGCGAGGCGGGAGCGACGGCCGCGCAGGAGCTGGCGTACACGCTGGCCGACGGTTTCGGGTACGTCGAGCTCGGCCTGAGCCGTGGCCTGGACGTGGACGTCTTCGCGCCCGGCCTGTCCTTCTTCTTCGACGCGCACGTCGACTTCTTCGAGGAGATCGCCAAGTTCCGTGCGGCGCGCCGCATTTGGGCCCGCTGGATGAAGGAGGTGTACGGCGCGCAGTCGGACAAGGCGCAGTGGCTGCGCTTCCACACCCAGACCGCCGGGGTCTCGCTGACCGCGCAGCAGCCGTACAACAACGTCGTACGCACCGCCGTGGAAGCCCTCGCGGCCGTGCTCGGCGGCACCAACTCGCTGCACACCAACGCCCTCGACGAGACGCTTGCGCTCCCCTCCGAGCAGGCCGCGGAGATCGCGCTGCGCACGCAGCAGGTCCTGATGGAGGAGACCGGCGTCGCCAACGTGGCCGACCCGCTCGGCGGCTCCTGGTACATCGAGCAGCTGACCGACCGCATCGAGGCCGACGCCGAGAAGATCTTCGACCAGATCAAGGAGCGGGGCACGCGGGCGCATCCCGACGGGCAGCACCCGATCGGGCCGATCACCTCCGGCATCCTGCGTGGCATCGAGGACGGCTGGTTCACCGGGGAGATCGCCGAGTCGGCGTTCCGCTACCAGCAGTCCCTGGAGAAGGGCGACAAGCGGGTCGTCGGCGTCAACTGCCACCACGGTTCGGTCACCGGCGACCTGGAGATCCTGCGGGTCAGCCACGAGGTGGAGCGCGAGCAGGTACGGTCGCTGGCCGAGCGCACGTCGCGCCGCGACGACGCGACGGTGCGGGCCGCCCTGGACGCGATGCTCGCCGCGGCACGTGACGGCTCGAACATGATCGCCCCGATGCTGGACGCAGTCCGCGCCGAGGCGACCCTGGGCGAGATCTGCGGCGTGCTGCGCGAGGAGTGGGGCACGTACACGGAGCCGCCCGGCTTCTGAGCCCGCGGCCCCGGGGGGTCGGGGGCTCGTGCCCCGTGCTCATGGGGCACGGAGCCGCCCGGCTTCTGAGCCCGCGGCCCCAGGGGGTCGGGGGCTCGTGCCCTGCGGTTATGGGCGGGTGGGTGGGTAAGCGTCCGGCAGGACCACCCGGAACAGCGCCCCACCCCCCGGCGCCGCATGCGCCGACACCTCCGCCCCGTGCGCCCGCGCGATCTGCCGAGCCATCGCGAGCCCCAGCCCCGACCCCGGCAGCGCCCGCGCCCGCTCCGCCCGGTAGAACCGGTCGAAGACATGGGGCAGGTCGGCCTCCGCGATGCCGGGTCCGTGGTCCCGTACCGTCAACTCACCGGCGAGCAAGGTGACTTCCACCGGCGCGCCCACCGGGCTGAACTTGGCAGCGTTGTCCAGGAGGTTGGAGATCAGCCGGGCCAGGCGGGCCGGCACGCCGGGCAGCGTCGCGGACGCGTCGGCCAGCTCAAGCCGGAACGGTGTGGCCGGCCAGTGCGCCCGAGCCGTGTCCACCGTGTGCGCGAGCAGCGGAGCCAGCCGGACCTCCTCCAAAAGCGGCGTGGGCTCCTCGTCCCTCGCGAGGTCGATGAGGTCGTTGACCAGGACGGACACCTCCCTGATCTGCCGGCCGAGCGCGCCCGACGCCCGGTCCCGCTGCGCCGCCGTCAAGCGATCGGCCCGTGCCAGCAGTTCCGCGTTGGTACGCAGCGCGGTCAGCGGGGTGCGCAGCTCATGGGACGCGTCCGCCACCAGACGGCGCTGGGCCGTCACCGACTGCTCCAGCTCGCCCAGCATCGTGTTGAAGGACACCGCGAGCCGGATCACCTCGTCCTCCTTGCCGGACGGGCCCGGCGGCAGCTCGATGCGGTGGCTCGGGTCGCGGGTCGCCGCGATGTGCTCGGCCGTCGCGGTGAGCCGGGCCAGCGGCGCGAGCCCGGTCCGCGACACCCAGTAGCCGAGCCCGGCCGCGAACAGCACGCCCGCCGCCCCGACCGCGCCCAGCAGCCATGCCGCCTGGCCCACGCCCTTCTGTACAGAGTCCGAACGCAGCGCCACCTGAAGGGACTTGCCACCACCGAAGGGCGTGGTGAGCATCCGGGCGGGCTTGCCTTCGGGCAGGGTGATGTTGCTGAAGTACGGCGTGTGCGCACCGGAAGCCACCGCGCGCACGGGCGGGCCCACCGGCAGCAGGTAGCGCTCGTGGGCGTCCTTCGCCGGATCGGCGGGGACGATCTGCGCACAGGCGGGCGCGGACAGGAAGCGGCACTCCCCGGCCAGCACGCTGGGGCGCGCGCCCCGGTTCTGCTGGATGGCCAGGGTCGCCGACTGGGTCAGATTCAGATCGAGCTGGTGGTAGAGCTCGTAGTGGATGACGAAGAACGCTGCCGTGGACACCCCGAGCACCACCACCGCCACCGCGCCGGACGCGGCCACCGCGAGCCGGGTGCGCAGCGGACGGTGGCGCCGCCAGCGTGCACCGAGACGGCGCCGCGCGCTCATGACGCCGCCCCCAGCCGGTGGCCACCGACACCGCGCCCGCGGTGGCACGCGCCCATGCCGCGTCCAGGCGCATCACCCCCGCGGTGCTCGGGCTGGGCCCGGCCCGTCGTCCCCGGGGTGCGGTGCGGGTGGCCCGCGTACGGCGCGCTCATGACGCGTCCAGGCGGTAACCGACGCCGTGCACCGTGTGGACCAGGCGCGGCTCGCCCTCCGCCTCCAGTTTGCGGCGCAGGTAACCCACGTACACCGCGAGGGAGTTGGAGTCCGGGCCGAAGTCGCGGCCCCAGACCAGCTCGTGGATCAGCTCCCTCGGCAGCACCTGCCCCGGGTTGCGCATGAGGAGTTCGAGCAGGGCGAACTCGGTGCGCGTGAAGTCGATCGGGCGCTCGCCCCGGCGGGCGGTGTGGGCCACCGGGTCCAGGGCCAGGTCCGCATACCGCAGCTCCTGCGGCTCGCCGGGGTCGGGGGCCGCCCGGCGCAGCAACGCCCTTACCCGTGCGATGAGTTCGTCCAGGGCGAAGGGCTTGACCAGATAGTCGTCGGCGCCCGCCTCAAGGCCGTCCACCCGCTCGCTGACCGAGTCGAGCGCGGTGAGCACGAGCACCGGGGTGCGGTCGCCCATCGCCCGCAGCTGGCGGCACACCCCGAGGCCGTCGAGCACCGGCATCATCACGTCGAGGACGATCGCGTCCGGACGCCACGCCGCCACCTCGGACAGCGCCGCGAGCCCGTCGACGGCGCCCCGCACCTCGTACCCCTCCACCGCAAGGCCGTCCTCGACGGCCGCCCGTACTTCCGGCTCGTCGTCGACGACGAGGATTCTGACCGCGCGCGTGGTGCTCATGGGCAAAGCCTGCCAAACGACACTCTTAGAACCCTCTTAAGGCGCCCCGTGAACCTCGGTGCCATGCGCACACCATTGTCAGTAGTGATCGGGGCGGGCGGCACCGGCGGGCACATCTACCCCGGGCTCGCGCTCGCCGAGGCGCTGCGGCGGGCCGTCCCCGACGCGGTGGTCTCCTTCGTCGGCACGACCCGGGGCCTGGAGGGCGAGCTCATACCCCGCGCCGGGTACCGGCTGCACACCGTCGACATGATCCCCTTCGACCCCTCGCTCGGAGCCAAGCGGTACCTGCTTCCCGCCGCGCTCCTGAAGTCGGGCGCGCAGTGCCGGTCCATCCTCAAGGCGCAGGGTGCCCAGGTCGCGGTCGGCATGGGCGGCTACCCGAGCGCGCCCGTCATCGTCGGCGCCAAGATGGCCGGGCTCCCGAGCCTCATCCACGAATCCAACGCCGTGCCGGGCCGGGCCAACCAGTTCGCGGCCCGGCTCACCTCCAACATCGCCGTCGCCTTCGACCGCAGCCGCGCCCACCTGTCGGGCGGCCAGGACGCGCTCACCACCGGCATGCCCATCGCGGCGTCGCTCGCCGCGCTCGACCGGCCGACGCTGCGCGCCGAGGCGCGCCGGGCGCTCGGTGTGCCGGCCGGGGCGCGGCTCGTCCTCGTCAACGGCGGCAGTCTGGGCGCGGCGCGGCTCACCGCGGCGGCCGTCGGCCTCGCCCACCGCTGGCGGGACCGCGCCGACGTCCACCTCCTCATCAAGACCGGGCCCGCCCAACTCGACGACACCGTACGCCAGTTGAGCGGCATGCCCGGCGCGCGAGCCGTGCCCTACCTCGACCGCATGGACCTCGCGTACGCCGCCGCCGACCTCGTCGTGTGCCGGGCCGGCTCCGCGACCGTCGCCGAACTCGCCACGACCGGAGTGCCCGCCGTCCTCGTGCCCTATCCACACGCGCCCGGTGACCACCAGACCCACAACGCGCGGGTCCTGTCCGACGCCGGGGCGGGCCTGCTCGTGCCCGACGCCGAGACCACCGCGTTCCGCCTGGCCGGCCTCATCGAACCCCTTCTGGCCGACCCGGCCCGGCTCGCCGCGATGAGCGGCGCCGCCGACCCCGGCAACCACGCCCGCGCCGCCGGCCTGCTGGCCGCCCGGGTCCTCGAACTCGCCTCCTATCCCACCTCGTACACCAGGGAGTACGCCGCATGAGCACCGTCATCACCCACGAGAACCGCACGTGGCACGGCCGCACCGTCCTGGTCACCGGCGCCGAGGGCTTCATCGGCTCGACGCTGGTCGACCTCCTCGTCGAACTCGGCGCGAACGTCCGGGCGTTCGTCCACTACAAGCCGTACGCCGAGAAGGGCCACCTCGCCCATCTGATGAACCACCCCCGGGTGGAGATGACCGCCGGAGACGTCCGCGACGCGGGCCGGGTCTCGGACGCGGTCGCCGGCTGCGACACCGTCTTCCACCTCGCCGCCCTCATCGGCATCCCGTACAGCTACGACTCGCCGGGCGCCTACGTGCAGACCAACGTGGTCGGCACCGAGAACATCGCCGAGGCCTGCCGCCGCCACGCGGTGCGCCGGCTCGTCCACACCTCCACCAGCGAGGTGTACGGGACCGCCCTGACCGCACCGATCGGCGAGGACCACCCGCTCCAGCCGCAGTCGCCCTACTCCGCGTCCAAGATCGGCGCCGACATGATGGCGCTGTCGCACTGGCACGCCTTCGAGCTCCCGGTCACCGTCGTACGCCCGTTCAACACCTACGGCCCGCGCCAGTCCGCCCGCGCCGTGATCCCCACCATCCTGGCCCAACTGCACGCGGGCGTACGGGAGATCAAGCTCGGCTCGACGACCCCGACGCGCGACTTCACCTACGTCACCGACACCGCGCGGGGTTTCCTCGCCGTCGCGGAGTGCGACCGGGCGCTCGGCGAGGTCGTGAACCTGGGCACGGGCCGCGAGATCGCCATCGGCGACCTGGCGCAGGCCCTCATCGCGGCGTCGGGCCGCGAGGCGTCCGTCGTGGTCGACCCGGCGCGCCTTCGCCCCTCGGGCAGCGAGGTGGAGCGCCTGCTTTCGGACAACGCGCGGGCGCGCGAGTGGGCGGGCTGGAGCCCGCAGGTTTCCCTGGAGGACGGCCTGAAGCACACCTCGGAGTGGGTGCGGGAGAACCTGGCCCTGTTCGCGCCGGAGCGGTACCAGGTCTGAGTGTCCGGCGGCGGCCGGGGAACGGGGCGCCGCTCAGGCCGTCGCGGCGAGGCCCGTGCAGATGAGGAGGGTGAAGTCGCGGGCCCACTCCTCGTCCACGGGCTCCGCGCTGACCAGCGCCCGGTGCACCACCGCGCCCGCCACCACGTCGAAGATGAGGTCGGTGTGGCGGGCGGAGACCACCGGGTCCGCCTCGTAGGGGAGTTCGCCACGGGCCTGCGCGCGCTCGCGGCCGACCAGAACCAGCCGCTTCTGGCGGTCCACGATGGCCGACCGGATCCGCCCGCGCAGCGCGTCGTCCCGGGTGGATTCGGCCACCACCGCCATCAGCGCCGTCTTCGCCTCGGGGCGTTCCAGGAGCGCGGCGAACTGGAGGACGACACCCTCCACATCGGCCATCAGGCTGCCCAGATCCGGGAGTTCGAGCTCGTCGAAGAGGACCGCTACCGCGTCCACGACGAGCTCGTTCTTGCCCGCCCAGCGGCGGTAGAGCGTCGTCTTGGCCACCCCGGCCCGTGTCGCCACGTCCCCCATCGTCAGTTTCGACCAGCCCAGGTCGACCAGCGCCTCCCGGGTCGCCAGCAGGATCGCGGCGTCGGCCTCGGCGCTGCGAGGCCGGCCCGTACGACCCGTACAGGACGGTCTCGTGGCGCGGGATGAAGAAGGCATGACGGCGACCATACCGGCCGGTAGTAATCGCGCCAGGGGGCACGCGGTGTGCGCGAGATCACCCTGCGCGCCGACCCCGCGACCAGTTACGCTACGGCTCGTAGCGAAAGCCTTTGAGCGGCCTTCCGCGACAACCACATGTCACAGGCGCCCGGGTGGGGACCCGGGCGCCGCACGAGAAGACCGGCGTCAGGTCCGGGCCGGCTCGGTGCCTCGCAATCCGGCGGGAGGCAGCGGGGTGGGCCCGGATCCTGCCACCGGATGACCACGCACCGTCGCGGAAGGGGGAGGATGTACGCATGCAGCCTAGGAACATGTCCATGAGCGGCGTCGTCGACCTCGCCGCGGTGAAGGCGGCCGGTGAGGCCAAGAGCAAGGCGGAGCAGGCGCGAGCCGAAGCCGCCCGGCAGGGCGGGGTCCCGGCGGTCGCGCCGTCCGCCCTCGTCAGTGATGTCGACGAGGCCTCCTTCGAGCGCGATGTCCTGACCCGCTCCGCCGAGGTGCCGGTCGTCATCGACTTCTGGGCCGAGTGGTGCGAGCCCTGCAAGCAGCTCGGCCCGCTGCTCGAACGCCTCGCCGTCGAGTACAACGGCCGTTTCGTCCTTGCCAAGATCGACGTCGACGCCAACCAGATGCTGATGCAGCAGTTCGGGATCCAGGGGATCCCGGCCGTCTTCGCGGTGGTCGCAGGCCAGGCGCTGCCCCTCTTCCAGGGCGCGGCCCCGGAGGCGCAGATCCGCGAGACCCTTGACCAGCTGGTGCAGGTCGCCGAGGAGCGCTTCGGCCTGACCGGCATCGCGGTGGACCCGAGCGCACAGGGCCCCGCCGCCGAGGCGCCCGTCCCGGTCGGCCCGTACGACGCCCTGCTGGAAGCCGCCGTGGTCGCGCTCGACTCGGGCGATCTGGCCGGCGCGGCCCAGGCGTACCGCAACGTCCTGAGCGACGACCCGGGCAACCCGGAGGCCAAGCTCGGCCTCGCGCAGGCCGAACTGCTCCAGCGGGTCCAGGCGCTCGACCCCGCGCAGGTCCGCAAGGACGCGGCGGACAAGCCGGCCGATGTGGCCGCCCAGATCGCCGCGGCCGACCTCGATCTGGTCGGCGGACATGTCGAGGACGCCTTCGGACGGCTCGTCGAAACCGTGCGGCGCACGTTCGGTGACGACCGTGAGGCCGCGCGCGTGCGCCTCCTGGAGCTCTTCGAGGTGATCGGCGGGGACGACCCGCGCGTCACCGCGGCGCGAACCGCGCTGGCGAGGGTGCTCTTCTGACCCACGGCTGGACGCCCGCGAGCGTTCATCCACCTGTCACCGAATGAGCGTCTGAGCGGGGTATCCGACGGGCGATTTGGCGACAGAGAGACAAGAGGCGGCCGCGCTTTGCCAAAACTTGGTAAACGCGGCCGCTGTTACTTCCAGTAAGTTGAGCCGCTTCTTACGTCCGCTTTTCTGCGGCAATTTCCCCTTCTGTCGGGCCACTCTGCGGCACCCTGCGTGCCCGCCCGATGCCGACCGGTCGCACCTCGGTTATCAGGCCGTTACTGGCTAGTAACGACCCCCCTTGTGCCTCGGCCCGGAATGGACCACGATCGGCCACGCTCGGTCCAATAACGCACCAGCCCGACAGCCACTCGGCGCGGCCGCTGACTTGGGTCCCCACCGAGCCGGCCGGTGACAGTGGCACCGGCCGTGGACAGGGGGGTCTCTGCTTCCCGCAGGGCCTGTCCAGAGGTTGCGCGAATGCGTGGCCAGTGGTTGTCGCTCGGGGGTGATCGCCGGTGTCGGACGAGGTGCGCGAGTCGTACGCGATCGACCTCCCGCGCGTTCCCCTTCCCGAGGACGTAGCACTTCTCCCATCCCGTGACAGCCCTTGAGGGTCCGTCCCGGAGATGTACGTCCGAGAAGGAGGAAAGTCATGGAGTCCCAAGTACGTGGCGGGACCAGATGGAAGCGGTTCGCTCTGGTCATGGTGCCGAGCGTGGCCGCCACGGCCGCGATAGGCGTCGGCCTTGCGCAGGGCGCGCTTGCGGCGTCGTTCAGTGTGTCGGGTGTCGACTTCAAGGTGACGGCGACGCAGCTTGTCGGGCACAACCTCCTGCAGTACGGGAGCGTGGCGACCGGTAAGACCATGGAGGGCAACGACGATGCGCCGCATCCCGTTGTCGTCTCCGGGTTCTCTGATGCCACCATCACCAACATGTGCCAGTCGGTCGTGCAGCACGTGCCGATCATCGGTGACGTCACGATGACGCTGAACGCTGGGCAGGACGGTCGGCAAGTCTCGGCGAAGGACCTCTACCTCGATGTCTCCCAGCTGGACACCGACGCGACGTTCGAAAACATCGACATCGGCGTAGCGGCGGGCGAGGGCAAGACCGGCAGCAAGGAGCACCCCGGCCAGACGAAGATCCAGCCCGGTGCCAACGGGCAGCCCGGCGGCATGCCGGGCGGCTTCGCGCAGCGTGCCGACACCGCGACGCTCAATAAGGTCTCGCAGCGAGCGTGGGCGACCACGGCGGGACGGTTCGAGCTTCCTGGGCTCAGTCTCAGGCTGAGCACCGGCAAGCACGAGTGCGAGCTTCCCAAGGAAGGCAACTAGTCACCGACTAGGCCCTCGACCGGTGACCGACGGGCGTTCTCCAGGACCTGTCGGTCACCGGGACCTTCTTCTACACCTCACAGCAATTGCGGTACCAGGGAGCTGTTTTCCATGAGCGCCGAGACCACGGGTTCCCGCGACTTCCGATACTGGCGACTGCGTTTCCGGGCGTGGAGGGGCCGCAGGCCCTTCTGGGCCGGGCTCTTCACCCTCGCCGGTGGCGTACCCATCATGTACTTCCCGTACGCCAACATGCACCTCGGGAACGTCACGCTCGCCATGTCGACCACGGCCGGCGCGGGCTCGCTCATCATCGGCGTTCTGCTGATAACGCTCGGCCTGACCATGTGGTTCCACAGTGTGGTGCGGATGTTCGCCGGAGTCGCGTCGATCCTCCTGGCGCTGATCTCCATCCCCATCGCGAACATCGGCGGCTTCGTCATCGGCTTCCTGCTCTCCCTGTTCGGTGGCGCGCTGGCCTGTGCCTGGGTGCCGGCCAAGCCGCGGCGAGGGGACAAGCAGACGGAATACGCGGACGGCGAGCCCTCGCCCGAAGGTGCGCCGGAGCCGGCAACCGCCGCCACCGAAACGACAGTTGACGCCAACGGCGGGAGGAACAGTGCGGGGTGACGAGACGCAGCTGGACTCGACCGGAGGCGGCGACCCGCGGGAAAGAAAGGGGCCGCGTCACGCGGCTCCGAGGAAGTCACTGCTGACCAAGTGGCACATGCCCGCGGGCAAGGCGATGGCTCTGGCCGCCATGCCCACGGCCGTACTGGTCGGAATGACCCTCACGCCCAAGCTGGCGATGGCCGACGAGAGGACGGACATCCCGTTCGCTCCGGGCCCCTGCGTGACCCAGTCGGACAGCCCCTCGGCCTCCCCGAGCCCGTCCAGCAGCGCGTCGGGCAAGGCGTCGCCGAGCCCGTCGGCGTCCAAGTCGGCCGAGAAGAAGTCGGACGACAAGGCGACGCCGGACACGAAGACGCCCACGCCCACCGCCTCCGGTCCGGCCGGGGACGCCGTCGACAAGCTCCTGAAGCCCGCGGCCCAGCCCTCGGACACACCGTCCACGGCACAGGCGCCCGCCGGCCAGTCCGCGACGCCGCCGCCCGCCAAGAAGCCCAACCCGCTGGACCCGCTGGGCCTGGGTGACGCGCTCAAGGGCCTCTTCGGCATCCACGACACGCCGACTCCGACGCCCACGCCGAGCGCGTCGACGCCGGCCGCACCGAAGCCGACGGCCGGCACGGCCGCGTCGAAGCCCTCGACGCAGCCTTCGACCAAGCCGGCGGCGAAGTCGGTCAAGCCGAGCACGCCCGCCGCCAAGACCGGCGACACGACGCTCGACAAGACGGCCGAGGCGATCAAGAAGGCGGCCGACGCGGCCGGCCAGAAGGTCACCGAACTCCCGGACTCGGTCAAGGGGTTGGACCCGAAGGCGGACACCGCCATCCCCGACGGCGCCAAGCCCCGCTTCCCGTGCCCGACCGCCGACCCGAAGGCGCTCGCGGCGGCGAAGCTGGACAGCGGCGTCCCGGTGCTGCCGAGCCAGCCGTGGATCCTCAAGAGTTCGATGCTCACGCTCAAGGGCCTCAACTACGAGGGCATCGTCGAGGTCAGGGCGGGAGACACGACCAAGAAGGTCCTCAAGTTCACGGCCTCGTCAATCGACATCGACAACCTGGATCAGCAGGTGTACGGGCCCGAGGTGAACGGCAAGCCCACCACGGCCCACGTGGTGGCGCGCTCGGGTTCGACCTCGACGATCACCAACGGCACGGTGACGATGTACACGGAGGAGCTGAAGGGCAACCTCCTCGGCATCGTCCCGATCACCTTCAGCCCGGAGACCCCGCCCCCGCTGAACATCCCGATCGTGTTCTTCACCAACGTGACGATCCGCCAAGCCGGCCAGTTCGGCGGCACCCTGAAGGTCCCCGGCCTGCACAACTACGTCACCGAGGGCAACCCGACGACGTAGCGCGAAGCAAGCTGACGTTGAGCCGTGACCCCACTTCCCAAAGAGGGGGTCACGGCTCACTTCGTGTGAATCTGCACCGGCCCTCAGCTACTCGCCGAGTTCCGCATACTCGACCACACCGGCCCGGACGACCGTGCCCGCACCGACACTCGGGGCAGCGACTGGATGACGGGAACTCCCGTGACCGTAAGCCCGGTTCAGCGCACCGCGTCGGTCGGAGACCCGTTCCGCTTGCGCCGGCTCAGGACCAGGACGCCCGCCCCGCCCGCCACGACCACCGCCGCGCCGATGCCGGTCCAGCCGAGCGCGCCGATCCCGGAGTCCGCGGAGCCGGCCGGAGGGGCGGCCTGGTAGCCGGTGGCCGGCTTCGGTGCGAGCGGGTCGAGGGTGCCGATCGGCTGGGTCATGCCGGTCGCCGAGAAGCCCCAGTCCAGAAGCTGGCGCATCTCGGTGTACACCTTGTCGCGCTTGTTCTCCTGGGGGTTCATCACCGTCACCAGGATGGTGTGGCCGTCGCGCTTGGCGGCCTCGGCCAGGGTGTTGCCCGCGTTCGTGGTGTAGCCGTTCTTGCCGCCGATGAGGCCGGGATACTTGGCGACCCCGTCGATGCCGGACAGCAGGCGGTTGGTGTTGGAGATCCCGAACGGCTTGCCCTTGGTGTTGGGGCCGCCGGGGAAGTCGGCCGACGCCGTCCCGCAGTACTCCGTGAAGTCCTTGTTCTTCAGACCCGCCCGCAGGAACAGCGCCAGGTCGTACGCGGAGGACACCTGGCCGGGTGCGTCATAGCCGTCCGGGCTCAGCACATGGGTGTCCTTGGCGCCGAGGCCGTCGGCCTTCTTCTGCATGTCGCCGACCGTCTTGTCGACGCCGCCGTTCATCGCCGCGAGCACATGCACCGCGTCGTTGCCCGAGCGCAGGAACACCCCGCGCCACAGGTCCGGCGCCTGATAGGTCTGGCCGGGCACGATACCGACCGCGCTGCTGCCGTCGCCCATGCCCTTGAGGTCGTCGTCGCTCACCTTGCGGCTCGCGTCGTGCGGGACCACGGGCAGCACGGTGTCGGCGAAGAGCATCTTCAGGGTGCTGGCCGGCGGGAGCGGCCAGTGTGCGTTCCTCGCGCCGAGCACCCGGCCGGTGTCCGCGTCCGCGACCACCCAGGAGAGGGCGGAGAGGCTGGGCGGCAACGCCGGTGCGCCCGCGCCGAGTTGATCGCCGGGCTTGCCCAACTGGGCGCCGCCCGCCTGCGACATGGCCGCGGGCGGCTCCTTCTTGGCCTCGCCGCCCGGCGCCCCCGGCTTCGCCGATGCGGGCGGACTCAGCGGGAGGCTGCTCGCCAGAGCCGGGCCGGCGGCCGTGCCCGCGGTGACCACGGTGGTGGTGAGGGCCACCAGTGCGCGCCGGACCTGCGGCGATATGGGGAGACGCATGGACGTGAACGTACCTCAGGAGCCACGGCGGAGCGGAGCCGTCCGCCCGTGGAATTCGCCACGCCGTGTTCATGGAACGGGCTGCCGCCCCATCCCGTCCACCGCCACCCCACCGGGGCTCCGCCCCAGACCCCGTTGGACCTGAACGCCGCCCGGCGACGAGCAGTCAGGGCCGCGAGGAACTACGCAAGAAGCGACCACGGCCCGCAGCCGAGAGCGGGTTGAGGGGCGCGGGGAACTGCGCAAGAAGCGACCACGGCCCGCAGACACAGCACCTGGAACCCCTCCGGAGGTAGTCAGGGGCGCGAGGAACTGCGCGAGAAGCGACCACGGCCCGAAGACAGCACCCGGCCCCCCCCCGAAACCGGCCCCCCCCCGAAACCGGAACCCATCCGCAAATCGCACAGGAGGGCGGCACCCGTAAGGAATCGGGATGCCGCCCTCCAAGGGGGTGGGGCCGCGGCTACTCCTGCTCGGAGCCGCCGAGGTGGTGCACCCGGACCATGTTGGTGGTGCCGGGGACGCCGGGAGGCGAGCCGGCCGTGATCACCATCGTGTCGCCCTTGTTGTAGCGCTTGAGCTTCAGGAGCTCCGCGTCGACCAGGTCGACCATCGCGTCGGTGGAGTCCACGTGCGGCACGACGTGCGTCTCGACGCCCCAGCTCAGCGCGAGCTGGTTGCGGGTGCCCGCGTCCGTGGTGAACGCGAGGATCGGCTGGCACGTGCGGTAGCGGGACAGGCGCCGCGCGGTGTCGCCGGACTTGGTGAAGGCGACCAGCGCCTTGCCGTTGAGGAAGTCCGCGATCTCGCAGGCGGCGCGGGCCACCGAACCGCCCTGCGTACGCGGCTTCTTGCCCGGGACCAGCGGCTGGAGGCCCTTGGAAAGAAGCTCCTCCTCGGCCGCCTCGACGATCTTCGACATCGTCTTGACCGTCTCGATGGGGTAGGCGCCCACCGAGGACTCGGCGGAGAGCATGACCGCGTCCGCGCCGTCCAGGATCGCGTTGGCGACGTCGGACGCCTCAGCGCGCGTCGGCCGCGAGTTGGTGATCATCGACTCCATCATCTGGGTCGCGACGATCACCGGCTTGGCGTTGCGGCGGCAGAGCTCCACGAGGCGCTTCTGCACCATCGGGACCTTCTCCAGGGGGTACTCCACCGCGAGGTCGCCACGGGCCACCATCACACCGTCGAAGGCGGCGACGACGCCCTCCATGTTGGCGACGGCCTGCGGCTTCTCCACCTTGGCGATGACCGGCACGCGGCGGCCGACCTCGTCCATGACCTTGTGGACGTCCTTGACGTCGTCGGCGTCGCGCACGAAGGAGAGGGCGACCAGGTCGCAGCCCATCCGCAGCGCGAACCGCAGGTCCTCGATGTCCTTCTCGGACAGCGCCGGGACGTTGACCGCCGCGCCGGGCAGGTTGATGCCCTTGTGGTCGGAGATGACACCGCCCTCGATGACGATGGTCTTCACCCGGGGGCCGTCGATCGAGATGACCTTGAGTTCGACGTTGCCGTCGTTGATCAGAATGGGGTCGCCCTTGACGACGTCGCCCGGCAGCCCCTTGTAGGTGGTGCCGCAGATCGACTTGTCGCCCGGAACATCCTCCGCGGTGATCGTGAACTCGTCGCCACGGACCAATTCCACCGGCCCTTCGGCGAATTTCGCCAGCCGGATCTTCGGGCCCTGGAGGTCGGCGAGCACGCCCACCGCGCGGCCCGTCTCCTCGGCGGCCTTGCGGACCCGGTCGTAACGGGCCTGGTGCTCGGCCTGGGTGCCGTGGCTGAAGTTGAAGCGGGCCACGCTCATGCCGGCCTCGATCAGAGCGACAAGCTGCTCATGAGAGTCGACGGCGGGGCCCAGTGTGCAGACGATTTTGGAACGGCGCATAAGGCGGATCCTATCGGTTTGTTTCGCTGCGGAATATTCCGTCTGGTGGAATGTACAAATGGGCGGGGCGACGCTCAGGTGTCGTCCAGGCAAACCGGAAATCCGGTACGGAATTCAGAACTGCTGCCCTGCTCGCACCAGCGCATACGTCTGCTGGGCGATTTCCAGCTCCTCGTCCGTCGGCACCGCCGCCACCGCGACCCGGGCGTACTCCGGGGAGATCAGCCTCGGACGGTCGGACCGTACGGCGTTGAGCTCGCCGTCGACCGCCAGGCCCAGCTCCTCAAGACCGGCGATCGCGGCCTCCCGCACCGGGGCGGCGTTCTCGCCGACCCCCGCCGTGAACGCGATCGCGTCGACCTTGCCGAGCACGGCGTAATAGCCGCCTATGTACTTCTTCAGACGGTGGATGTAGATGTCGAAGGCGAGCTGCGCCCGCTCGTCGCCCTCGTCGCAGCGCCTGCGGATCTCCCGCATGTCGTTGTCGCCGCACAGCCCCACCAGGCCGCTCTTCTTGTTCAGGAGCACGTCGATCTCGTCCACCGACATGCCGGCGACCCTGTTGAGGTGGAAGGTCACCGCCGGGTCGATGTCGCCGGACCGCGTCCCCATGACCAGGCCCTCAAGCGGGGTGAGTCCCATCGAGGTGTCGACGCACCGGCCACCGCGCACCGCCGATGCGGACGCCCCGTTGCCCAGGTGCAGCACGATCACGTTGACGTCCTCGGGCGCCTTGCCCAGCAGCTTCGCCGTCTCGCGCGACACATACGCGTGCGAGGTGCCGTGGAAGCCGTACCGGCGGATGCGGTGCGCGTCGGCCGTCTCGACGTCGATCGCGTACCGGGCAGCGGACTCCGGCATCGTGGTGTGGAACGCCGTGTCGAACACGGCGACCTGCGGCAGATCGGGGCGCAGCGCCTGTGCGGTACGGATGCCCGTGATGTTCGCCGGGTTGTGCAGCGGGGCGACCGGAACCAGGCGCTCGATCTCCGCCATCACCTCGTCGGTGATCACGGTCGGCGCGCTGAACTTGAGCCCGCCGTGCACCACCCGGTGGCCGATCGCCGCCAACTCCGGGGAGTCGAGGCCGAGTCCGTCCACCGCCAGTTCCGCCGCCACGGCCTTGAGCGCGGCCGCGTGGTCGGCGATCGGGCCGTTCTGCTCGCGGGCGGCCCCGCCGGTGGCCAGTGGGGTGTGCTTGAGCCGGGAGGTCTCCTCACCGATCCGCTCCACCAGGCCGACGGCGAGACGCGAGGCGTCCCGCATGTCGAGGAGCTGGTACTTCACCGAGGAGGACCCGGAGTTGAGGACGAGGACACGGGTTCCCTGGCCGGCGGTGGTCATGCGGAGGCCTCCTGCTCCTGCGCCTGGGCCTGGATGGCCGTGATGGCGACGGTGTTGACGATGTCCTGGACGAGGGCGCCGCGCGAGAGGTCGTTGACCGGCTTGCGCAGCCCCTGGAGCACCGGGCCCACGGCCACGGCGCCGGCCGAGCGCTGCACGGCCTTGTAGGTGTTGTTGCCGGTGTTGAGGTCCGGGAAGATCAGCACGCTGGCCTGCCCGGCCACGTCCGACTCCGGCAGCTTGGTCGCGGCGACCGAGGGCTCCACGGCCGCGTCGTACTGGATCGGGCCCTCGATCTTCAGATCGGGGCGGGCCTCGCGCACCCGCTTGGTGGCCTCACGCACCTTGTCGACGTCGGCGCCCGAGCCCGAGGTGCCCGTGGAGTACGACAGCATCGCGATCCTCGGCTCCACGCCGAACCGCTGGGCGGTGGCGGCCGCCTGGACGGCGATGTCCGCGAGTTGTTCCGCGTTCGGATCCGGGTTGACCGCGCAGTCCCCGTACACGAGGACCTTGTCGGCCAGACACATGAAGAAGACCGACGAGACGATCGAGGCTTCCGGCTTGGTCTTGATGATCTCGAAGGCGGGGCGGATGGTGGCGGCGGTGGAGTGCACCGAGCCGGAGACCATGCCGTCGGCCAGGCCCTCCTGGACCATCAGCGTGCCGAAGTAGTTCACGTCCGCGACCACGTCGTGCGCCAGCTCCACGGTGACGCCCTTGTGGGCGCGCAGCTGGGCGTAGCGCTCGGCGAAGCGCGGGCGCAGCTCGGAGGTGGCCGGGTCGATGATCTGGCACTTGGTGACGTCGATGCCGAGGTCGGCGGCCTTCTTGCGGATCGCCTCCACATCGCCGAGCAGCGTCAGCTCGCACACGTCGCGGCGCAGCAGGACGTCGGCCGCGCGCAGCACCCGCTCCTCGGTGCCCTCGGGCAGCACGACCCGGCGGCGCTTGGCGCGCGCCTGCTCCAGGAGGTCGTGCTCGAACATCATGGGGGTGACCCGGCCGCTGCGGGCCACCGAGATGCGGCGCAGCAGGTCGGCGGTGTCCACGTGCCGCTCGAAGAGACCGATCGCGGTCTCCGCCTTGCGGGGCGTCGCCGCTTCCAACTTGCCTTCCAGGGCGAAGAGTTCCTGCGCCGTGGGGAAGGAGCCGTGGCTGACCGCGACCACCGGGGTGCCCGGCGCGAGCCGGTCGGCGAGGGTCAGGATCTCCTGCCCCGGACGCTCGTCGAGCGTGAGCAGCACGCCCGCGATCGGCGGCGTGCCGGCGCTGTGCGCGGCGAGCGAGCCGACGACCAGGTCGGCGCGGTCGCCGGGGGTCACGACCAGGCAGCCCGGGGTCAGCGCGTTCAGGAAGTTCGGCAGCATGGCGCCGCCGAAGACGAAGTCGAGGGCGTCCCGCGCGAGCCCGGAGTCGTCGCCGAGCAGCACCGTGCCGCCCAGGGCCGCGGTGATCTGGGCGACGGTGGGCGCCGAGAGCGCCGGCTCGTCCGGCAGGACGTAGCAGGGCACCGGGAGCCGGGCCCCAAGCCGCTCCTCGATCTCGTGCCGGTCGGCCGGGGCGACCCGGTTGACCACCATGGCCAGCACGTCACAGCCGAGCCCGTCGTAGGCGCGGTGCGCGTTGCGCGCCTCGGCCCGGACGGACTCGGTGGTCTGGCCCCTGCCGCCGACCACCGGTATCACCGACGCGCCGAACTCGTTGGCGAGCCGCGCGTTGAGCGCCAGCTCGTCGGGGAGCTGGGTGTCGGCGAAGTCCGTGCCGAGGACCACGACGGCCTCGTAGTCGCGGGCCACCCGGTGGAAACGCTCGACGAGCCGCGAGACCAGTTCGTCGGTACCCTGCTCGGCCTGGAGGGCCGAGGCCTCCTGATAGTCCATCCCGTACACCGTGGCCGGGTCCTGGCTCAGCCGGTAGCGGGCGCGCAGAAGATCGAAGAGACGGTCCGGTCCGTCGTGCACCAGGGGGCGGAAAACACCCACTCGGTCCACTTGGCGGGTCAGGAGCTCCATGACTCCCAGCTCGATGACCTGACGGCCGTCTCCCCGGTCGGTCCCGGTCACGTACACGCTGCGCGTCACGCGTGCTCTCCTGTTCTGCGTCGCAGGAAATTGTCCCTAATAGGTCCTATAGGGACAGCATTGCCCTCTTGACAATACCTCTGCGGATGGATAGGACGCCCGCCGGACGAAAGGCCCGGAGGGAGGGGGCGAAGGCCCCTCGCCCATCATGGTGGGAGTAGCCGGGTGGGCGGGCGGCCCAGGGTGCGTGGGACAATCTGAATTGCTCACGTTACGGGGGATACGGGCGTGACGTCCCAGGACCGGCGAAGCAGGAGATCGAGCACGATGCGCATCGGAGTACTCACGGCAGGCGGCGACTGTCCCGGCCTGAACGCGGTGATCCGGTCGGTCGTGCACCGCGCCGTGGCCGGCCACGGCGACGAAGTCATCGGATTCGAGGACGGGTTCAAGGGCCTGCTCGACGGTCACTTCCGCCCGCTCGACCTCAACGCGGTGAGCGGGATCCTCGCGCGCGGCGGCACCATCCTCGGCTCCGCCCGCCTGGAGCGCGACCGGCTGCGCGAAGCCGCCGAGAACTGCGCCGAGTTGGCGAGGCGCCACGGCATCGACGCGCTCATCCCGATCGGCGGCGAGGGCACGCTCACCGCGGCCCGCATGCTGGCCGACGCGGGGATGCCGGTCGTCGGCGTGCCGAAGACCATCGACAACGACATCTCCGCCACCGACCGCACCTTCGGCTTCGACACCGCCGTGGGTGTGGCGACCGAGGCCATCGACCGCCTCAAGACCACCGCCGAATCCCACCAGCGCGTCATGGTCGTCGAGGTCATGGGCCGGCACGCCGGCTGGATCGCCCTGGAGTCCGGCATGGCCGGCGGCGCCCACGGCATCTGCCTGCCCGAGCGGCCCTTCCAGGTCGACGACCTGGTCAAGATGGTCGAGGAGCGTTTCTCGCGCGGCAAGAAGTTCGCCGTCATCTGCGTCGCCGAGGGCGCGCACCCCGCCGAGGGCTCCATGCCGTACGAGAAGGGCGCCATCGACCAGTACGGCCACGAGCGCTTCGCCGGCATCGGCAACCGGCTCGCCGTCGAGCTGGAGCGGCGCCTGGGCAAGGAGGCCCGCCCGGTCATCCTCGGCCACGTCCAGCGCGGCGGCGTGCCGACCGCCTACGACCGGGTGCTCGCGACCCGGTTCGGCTGGCACGCGGTGGAGGCGGTGCACCGCGGCGAGTTCGGCAACATGACGGCGCTGCGCGGCACGGACATCGTGATGGTTCCGCTCGCGCACGCGGTCACCACTCTCAAGACGGTCCCCGACAACCGCATGTACGAGGCCGAATCGGTTTTCTGAGCCGGACAGAGGGCCGGAGGTCCCTCTGCGAGGAGCGCGGGGGACCGGCCGGCCGGTGGGTGACGCACCCCCGGCCATGATCCACCAGACACCCCCTAGCTGTGGGTCAGCTCCCAGAAGCGGTCCACGATGCGGTCGAGGAAGTCCCGTCCCGCGTCCCCCGTGTCGGCGTCCGCGCTCCAGTTGAGCGTGGCGACCATGTGCGACTGGTACTCGGTGTGCAACTGGTCGAGGACGCCCTCCAGCTGCTGCTTGGACAGCGGGAGCAGCTTCGCCGTGGGCTTGACGTACGCCTGCCAGCGCGTGGTCACCGCGCTGCGAAGGAGCTCCGAGAGGTCCGCGTTCTGACCGGTGGCCGTCACGTAGTCGCGCAGCGGAAGGTGCAGCAGGTCGGCCAGTGCCGCCGACTGGCGCTCGTTGCCGCGCCAGCGTCCCGCGTCCTCCATGCGCCGGTAGGCCCCGGCGTCGAGCCCGACCCGGCGGGCCATGTCCTCCAGGGCGAGGCCGCGCGCGAGCCGGTGCTCGCGCAGGGTCGAGGCGGCCGCCATGAGATCGCCGGGGGAGCACCACAGGACCCCCGCGAGTGCGGTCAGCTCCCGCGCCTCGGGCGCCGCGAGCCCCCGCTCCCACGCCATCACGGTGTCCGGTGACACCTGGAGGCCGTACTGGGCGCGCATGCCGTACGCGACATGGCCGGGGGCCATGCCGAGGGCTTCGCGCAGTCGGCGGGCCGCGAGGGCGTTGAAGGGAGGGGTGGGGTGCACGCGCACACCGTAGGACGGTAAGTGACATCTGCCTACGGTGTGTTCCACCAAAGAACGTGAATTGGAGGAAAGTACGGTTTTAGTGCCCTCCGGGTTGCCTAAGGGTTCGGTAAGCGTGTGCTCGTGCCGGAGACCCTTCACCGTCGTGGCCCGCGCGAAACCTCCACGGGGGCACGGACATGCCGGCGTTCCGGGCCCGTCCCGCGGCGCAGGCACGGGACTCCCGCGCCACCCCGCACCTGCGGCCGTGCGGGATCGGTACTCGCGTCAACCCCCGTGCCCGCGCGCCGAGTTGAGCCAGCGGTACTGCAACTCCGGGCGGCCGATCTGACCGTACTGCGGGGTGCGTTCGGCGCGGCCCGCGGTGACCAGGTGCTCCAGATACCGGCGTGCGGTGATCCGCGAGATGCCCACCGCGAGGCCGGCCTCGGCGGCCGTCACGCCCTGCGGCGCCGCGCGCAACGTACGCGTGACCGCCTGAAGGGTGGGCGCGCTCAGCCCCTTGGGGAGTGCGGAGGGCTGCGGGGCGCGCAGCGCGGCGAGCGCCCGGTCGACCTCCTCCTGCCCGCTCGCCTCCCCGGCCGCCGCCCGGAACTCGGCGTACCGCACGAGCCGGTCGCGCAGCGTCGCGAAGGTGAACGGCTTCAGGACGTACTGCACCACCCCGAGCGAGACGCCCTCGCGCACCATCGTCAGATCCCGCGCCGAGGTCACCGCCACCACGTCGGCGCTGTGCCCGGCCGCCCGCAGGGACCGTACGAGCTGGAGCCCGTGCCCGTCCGGCAGATACAGATCGAGCAGCAGCAGGTCCACCTCGGTGCGCTCCAGAACGCGCAGCGCCTCGGCCCGCGCATGCGCGACCCCCACCGCGGTGAAGCCCGGCACCCGGCCGACATAGAGGCGGTGCGCCTCGGCGGCCACGGGGTCGTCCTCGACGACCAGCACTCTGATCATGCGCGTCCTTCCTGGTCCAGGGGCAGCCGTACGGTGAACTCGGCGCCGCCGCTGGAGCTGCGGTCCAGCACGATGGTGCCGCCGTGCCGTGCGGCGGTCAGCCGGACCAGCGCGAGGCCCAGGCCCCGGCCCGGGCTCTTCGTCGACCAGCCCCGCTCGAACACCGCCTCGGCCGCGGCCGGATCGATGCCGGGCCCGCTGTCCGCGACCCGCACCACCAGGTGGCCGTCCTCGGTGGCCAGGGTGACGGCGACCTCGGCGGCCGCACTGCCCTGCGCCGCGTCCACCGCGTTGTCGAGGAGGTTGCCGAGGACGGTGACCAGGTCGCGGGCGGGCAGCGTGCCGGGCAGGAGGCCGTCGCCGATCGCGCTGCCCTCGGTCAGGACCAGCTCCACACCGTGCTCGTTGGCCTGCGCGGCCTTGCCGAGCAGCAGCGCGGCGAGCACCGGTTCGCCGACCGCCGTGACCACCTGGTCGGTGAGCGCCTGGGCGAGCTCCAGCTCGGCGGTCGCGAACTCGACGGCCTCCTGTACGCGGCCGAGCTCGATGAGCGACACCACCGTGTGCAGCCGGTTCGCGGCCTCGTGGGCCTGCGCCCGCAATGCCTGGGTGAACCCGCGCTCGGAGTCCAACTCACCGGAAAGCGCCTGGAGTTCGGTGTGGTCGCGCAGGGTGACCACGGTGCCGTGCTGCCCTCCGGAGGAGACCGGGCGGCTGTTGAGGACCACGATCCGGTCGGCCGTCATGTGCGCCTCGTCCGCCCTCGGCCCGGCGGCGAGCAGCGCCCCGGCGAGCGCGGCGGGCAGGCCGAGCTCCGCCACCGGGCGGCCCACCGCGTCCTCGCCGAGCCCGAGCAGTTCGCGCCCGCCGTCGTTGATGAGCGCGATGCGCCGCTGCCCGTCGAGCATCAGGAGGCCTTCGCGCACGGCGTGCAGGGTGGCCTGGTGGTAGTCGTGCATGCGGCTCAGCTCGGCGGCGTTCATGCCGTGGGTGTGCCGGCGCAGCCGCGCGTTGATCACGTAGGTGCCGAGGCCGCCGAGCGCGAGCGCGCCCGTGGCCATGGCGGCGAGCGCGGCCAGCTGCTTGTGCACCTGCTCGCTGATCCGGTCGATGGTGATGCCCGCGCTGACGAGCGCAGTGATCCGGCCATGATCATCGGGGTCGCGCACCGGAGCCACGACACGCACGGACGGGCCGAGCACCCCCATGTGCGTCTCCGCGAACGTCCGCCCGCGCAGCGCGGGGGCGGTGTCGCCCAGATACGCCTTGCCGATCTCGCCCGGCACCGGGTGCGTCCAGCGGGTGCCGTCCGGCGCCATCACCACGACGAAGTCGACGCCGGTCGTCGTGCGCAGCGTCTCCGCGTACGGCTGAAGAGCCGCCGTGGGGTCCTCGGTGCGGGCGGCCGCGATCACGGCGGGCGAGGCGGCCACGGAGGTCGCGGTCGCGATCGCCTGGCGCCGCGCGGTCTCCTCGGCCTGGTCGCGGTCGGTGATGTACGAGAAGAGCGCGCACCCGGCGACGATCGCGGCGACCAGGACCACTTGCATGGCGAAGAGCTGGCCGGCGAGGGAGCGGGGTCCGGGGAGACGCATCCGCTCAGTGTGCTGGCTGGATCTGTATGAACGAAATGCACGTAAGGGTGACCGGCGTCACAGGGTGCTGGATAGTCGCGGAGATCGCTGCATCGGCCGTCGGGACATGGCCGCCAGCCGTACCTGAGCCGCAACGAAGGAGAACCCCGTGGACCCCGTGGCAGAGCCGCCGGCGCGCCGGGAGCGCACCCACTATCTCTACCTGGCCGTGATCGGCGCGGTGGTGCTCGGCATCGTCGTGGGCTTCGCGGCGCCGGGGGTCGCCGTCCAGCTGAAGCCGATCGGCACCGGCTTCGTGAACCTGATCAAGATGATGATCTCGCCCATCATCTTCTGCACGATCGTGCTCGGCGTCGGCTCGGTGCGCAAGGCAGCCAAGGTCGGCGCGGTGGGCGGTCTCGCACTCGGCTACTTCCTGGTCATGTCGACGGTGGCGCTCGCCATCGGCCTCCTGGTCGGCAACGTCCTGGAGCCGGGCTCCGGCCTCCATTTGACGGAGGCCGCACGGCACGCCGGCGCGAAGCAGGCCGCGGGTGCGAGCGAGTCGACGGCGGACTTCCTGCTCGGGATCATCCCGAAGACGATGGTGTCCGCCTTCACCGAGGGCCAGGTCCTCCAGACCCTTCTGATCGCGCTGCTCACCGGCTTCGCCCTCCAGGCGCTCGGCTCGGCGGGACAGCCGGTGCTGCGCGGCGTCGAACACATCCAGCGCCTCGTCTTCCGCATCCTGGCGATGGTGATGTGGGTGGCGCCCATCGGCGCGTTCGGCGCGATCGCGGGCGTGGTGGGCGAGACCGGCGTGGACGCCCTCAAGGCCCTCGCCGTCATCATGATCGGCTTCTACATCACCTGCGCCCTGTTCGTCTTCGTCGTACTCGGCGCGATCCTCAAGCTGCTGACCGGTGTCAACATCTTCAGCCTCCTGAAGTACCTGGCCAGGGAGTTCCTGCTGATCCTCTCCACGTCCTCGTCGGAGTCGGCGCTGCCGCGGCTGATCGCGAAGATGGAGCATCTGGGGGTGAGCCGTTCGGTCGCCGGCATCACGGTGCCGACGGGCTACTCGTTCAACCTGGACGGCACCGCGATCTATCTGACGATGTCCTCGCTGTTCATCGCGAACGCCATGGGCAAGCCGCTGGGCGCGAGCGAGCAGATCTCGCTGCTCCTCTTCATGATCATCGCCTCGAAGGGTGCGGCGGGTGTCACGGGCGCGGGCCTGGCCACCCTGGCGGGCGGCCTCCAGTCCCACCGCCCCGAACTGGTCGACGGTGTCGGCCTGATCGTCGGCATCGACCGCTTCATGAGCGAGGCGCGGGCGCTGACCAACTTCGCGGGCAACGCGGTCGCCTGTGTGCTCGTCGGCACCTGGACGAAGGAGATCGACAAGCCCCGGGTCGCGGAGGTCCTGGCGGGCCGGCTCCCGTTCGACGAGCGGATGCTGACGGCGGGGGAGCCGGAGGTGCCCGAGCCACGCGAGGAGAACAAGACGCCCGCGCCCGCGACTACTTGAGGATATTGACGGCGCGTGCCACGACCAGCACGACGGTGAGCAGCGACACGGCGGACTGGAGCATCATCAGCATCTTCGCCCACCGGTTCAGGGGCATCACGTCTGTCGGGCTGAAAGCGGTGGCGTTGGTGAACGACAGGTACAGATAGTCGGGGAAGGCCGGCTCCCAGTGGGGCGGGGCCAGTTCGGGGCTCTGCATCTGCGGGAAGAGGAAATCGGGGTACACCCGGTCCGCCCGCATCCGGGCAAGCGGGCCGCCCCTGTCCCACTCCCAGTACCAGAGCGCGAAGACGATCACGTTGGTGAGCCAGATGCCGCCGCCCGTCATGAGGAGGGCGGCGGCATCGGCGCCCTCCTGGCCCCGTACGAGCCCGACGACCAGCCGCACCGCCGACCACCCGTTGGCCGCGCTGATGCACGCGATCAGAACGAGCCCGGCCGGCCGGTACAGACGCGCGGGCCGCTCGATGCGGACGGGGTTGGCCGCGATCAGGGCAGCCATGAGCGCGACTTCGAGCCCGGGCAGCAGCCACCCCGGACGCAGGGTCAGCCGCGCGGGCAGCATCCACTGCAACGCGACCGCGACGAGCACGGCAAGCGTGGACGCCCACCGGGTCTCCCCCTGGGTCACCCGCAACCAGGCAGGCACGGGCCGGCCGGCCCCGGGATCGGACTCGGGCTGCGGTACCTCCGGTACGTGCGTCACGCCCCCATGCTCCCGCGCCCACCCCCCGGGCAGCGACCCGGCTCACCCGCCGGGACCGGCCGGGTCAGCCGCCGGGACCGGCCGGGTACTCGTACCGGACCTCGTACAAGTGCCCCGCCTTGACCAGGACGCTGACTTCGACAGGGCGCTCGCCGTCGCTGTACACGACGCGCAGGGTGCGGAGCACCGGCAGATTGCCCGGCAGTCGCAGGGCCCGGGACTGCTCTTGCGTCGGGACGCGTGCCGAGACCCGGTCGACGCTCAGGCGGGGCGGGTGCCCGAGGGCGGCGAGCAGGGTCGGAGTACCGCCTCTGATCCGGCGCCGCTCGGCCAGCGCGGTGCCCGCCGCGATCTCCAACGGGTAGTAGGAGGCGACCAGTTCGGCGGGGTCGTCGTCGATGCTGAGCAACTGGCGGCGCAACAACGCCGTTGCGTCATCGGGGAGGCCCAGAGCAGCGCGCACATCCGAGGGCGGCACCACTTCGGCAACCTCCAGCAAGGCGTAAGCAGCCCGCGTGCCGTGCGCAGCGGCTTCGGTCAGCCAGGGGTACGGCTCTCCAGGTCGGGCCGTGACCAGGGAGGGCGCGGGCCGGATCGTCCGCTGGCGATGGGCCCGTACGGTGACGGCCGCTCCGGCGCGCCCCACGACGAGCCCTTCGCCCTTGAGGAGTTGCAGCGCCTTCTGCACGGTCGCACTCGACGCACCGAAGCGCTCCTTGAGCCGCACGGTCGAGGGCAGGGAACCACCGGGCGGCAGGTCGCCGCTCATGATCTCGTCACGCAGGTCTGCCGCGATCCGCTCATGGAGTGAGCGCGAGTCATGGGCATCGGGTTCGGCGGCGGCCACGGTCATCCGATCCTGATCTCGTAGCGGAGGCGCTGAAGCGCGGCGGGCATCGTCATCATGTCGACCTGGATGGCCCGGTCGTCCGCGTCCATGGTGGTGCGGACGATCCGCAGGACGGGTTCGCCGGGGGCGAGCCGGAGGGTTTCCCGGGCCTCCTCGTCCGGCAACGCAGCGATCACGTCCTCGCGAACGCGGACGCCGACGTGGCCGAGCTCGGCCAGGAGACGCACCGCGCCGCCGCGGACCTTGGCGGTGGAGGCGAGACCCGTGCCGCGCGCGATCTCCAAGGGATAGTAGGTGTCGGTCAGTTCGCAAGGACGCTCATCGAGGTACATCACCCTGCGCCGCACCACGACCTGCATCCCATCGCGCCCACCGAAGGCGTTCGAGACCTCCGAAGGAGCGGCCACCTCCCCGGCGTGCACGATGCGCTGACGCCCCGCGCCGCCCCGGGCCGCGGCTTCGGCCGCCCAGGAATCGGCTGCGGACTGGCTGCGCGGAGCCAGATACGGCATCGAGCTGCTGACCCACTCCTCGGCGCCCAAGACGTCCTCCCACGGCTGACCCACCAGTGACGGTCCGCTGCCCACCGTAAGCGACACGGACGGTCATGCCGTGGCTCAACCTTGCTGCTAGTAGAGGTGGTGGTGCGTCATGTCCCCGCTTGACCCGGACTGGATGTCCGATGACGGCGAGGAGGGTCCTGTGGCAATGACCGCGAGACTGCTTCCCTGGGCGGGGTCCGACGGGAAGCCGTGCTACCTGAGCACCGACGGGCACGGCTACGTCGCGCGCGTGGCCGACCGGATGGAGGCCGTGCAGCTCCGCATGGCGGCCGAAGTGGTCGCGTGCTCCGGCCCGTTGATCGGTCACCGCGGGCGCCGCGAGGGGCCGGCCCCGGTTACTTGCCCAGGGCCTTCACCGCCTCGTAGTACGTCCACGCCGTCGCGTCGCACGACGCCTTCTTCGCGCTGCTGTACGCGCCGCACACGCGCTTGAGGTCGGCGTACAGGGCGCTGTCCAGGCGGGGCTTGTTGGCGGGGAACTGGCCGGCCGCCTTGTAGTTGCGGTAGCCGAAGTCGTGGCGGGCGCAGGAGAGTTTGAAGGGGAAGCCGAAGGGGTTGTCGGGGGACTTCGAGCAGTAGTCGGTCGACCAGTCGAATCCGTACGCGGACCAGCGGGACTGGTCGTTGTGGGCGGCCTGCCACGCCGTGGAGCTGGTCGCGCCGGTCTGGGTGAACGAGGCGAGTACCTGGGCCTTGTCGGCGGGCGCGGCCTGGGCGGGGCCGGTGGCCAGTGCGGCCAGGGTGAGAGCGGTGGTCGCGGTCATGCTCAGGGCCGTACGACGGCGCATCCTGAACCTCCGTGAGGGGAGCAGTAGTTGACGTGACGTCACTCTGGCCCCACGGGCTGTCGGTGCGCTACAGCTTTGCTCAAGGGACACGCCGCCCGGGCCCCGGTCTCGTACATCTCGCGGCCGTGGGCCCGTTGTCACAGCCTCCCGCTAGCGTGCCCAGCAGCGTGCTCCAACTTCTGCCTCCGGGGGGACCACCGTGGACATCCTGCTCATCGCCGGCCTGTGGCTCGACGCGTCCGCCTGGGACGAGGTCGTGCCCGAACTGACCGCGCTCGGCCACCGTCCCGTACCGCTCGCGCTGCCGGGCCAGGGCGACGGCGACACATCCGCGACCCTCGACGACCAGGTGGCGGCCGTGCTCGCGGCCCTCGACGCGATGCCCGGCGAGAGCCTGGTGGTCGGGCACTCCGCCGCGGCGAGCCTGGCCTGGATGGCCGCCGACGCGCGACCCGACAAGGTGGCCAAGGCGGTCCTGGTCGGCGGATTCCCGGCCCCCGACGGGCGGGCCTACGCCGATTTCTTCGACGTCGAAGGCGGCGTAATGCCCTTCCCGGGCTGGGCCCCGTTCGAGGGGGCGGACGCCGCCGACCTGGACCAGGAGGCGCGAGAGCGGTTCGCGTCGGCCGCCGTCCCCATGCCCGAGGGGGTCAGCAGGGGAATCGTGCGCCTGCGCGACGAGCGTCGGCTCCAGGTCCCCGTGGTGCTGGTCTGCCCGGAGTTCAGCGCCGCGCAGGCCAAGGAGCGGATCGCCGAGGGCGAGAGCCCCGACCTCGCCCGCGCCGCCCATGTCGCGTACGTGGACCTCGACTCGGGCCACTGGCCGATGATCACCCGCCCCCGCGACCTCGCCCGCGTCCTGGCGGAGGCCGCCGAAGCCTAGCGAGGGCGGGGGCTCCTGCCACAGGACCGCCGTGCCCCGACCTCAGGCGTGCGGCGGCCTGGGGGCCTCACGCGTGCGGCGACGGCCGCCGAGACCGCCGCGCTCGACCTTCACCCCTGCGGCGGCGACCGCCGGACCGCCGCGCTCGACCTTCACCCCTGCGGCGGCGACCGCCGGACCGCCGCGCTCGACCTCACGCGTGCGGCGGTTGCCGGGTCAGTGCCGCCGCCACCACCTCGGTCGTGCGCTGCGACGGGACCCCCGCCGAGAGCAGGAGGGTCGTCGCCGCGGCGGGGCCGGCCTCCGATGCGGGCAGGGCTCCCTCGTTGACCGCCTCCATGAGGCCGAACAGGGACTGCTCGTGCACATAGGCGAGGGCCGCCGGTGGCAGGGGGGACACGAACACGCCCTGGCTCAGGCCGAGTTGGAGCAGGTCCACGCACTCCTTGCGGACCGGGGCGAGGCGCTGCTTCAGGCTCGCCATGGTGACGCTGCGCTGGGCCAGGGCGACCAGGAGCCGGTAGCGGTCGGCGATCTCCCAGACCGCGAGCGTGGCGCGCGCCAGCGCCTCGGCCGGATCGGCCACACCCTCGCGCCCCTCGCGGTGCGCCTCGGCGACGGTCTCCGCCGCCTCGTCCACCAGCGCCGCGATCAGCGCGTCCCGGCTCGGGAAGTGCCCGTACACCGTGCGCCGTACGACGCCCGCCGACCGGGCGATCTGGTCCATCGAGGCATCCGGGTCGCGGACCAGCTCGGCGAAGGCCACCTCCATGATGCGGCGGCGGTTCGCGTCGGCGCGGCCCCCGAGGGGGGCGGCAGGGGTAGCAGTCACAGCCTCCATTTTGCACAGCGCCGTGCAGCGGCGTAAATTGCACAGCAGTGTGTAATTGCACAGTGATGTGCAAGTAGATCTTCCTCGGCGGGACCGGCAGAAAGCCGGGTCCTCGGGGAAGGGGACCGAAGCAAGGCAGCACAGGAAGGGTGAGACACCGTGGGTCTCGTCATCAAGGAGCCCGTCGAGAAGATGGAGGCGCCGTACAAGCGGCGCTGGTGGGCGCTGCTCGTGCTCTGCCTCAGCCTGCTGATCATCGTGATGGCGAACACCGCCCTCACCGTGGCCGCCCCCGACATGACCAAGGACCTCGGGCTCAGCAGCTCCGACCTCCAGTGGGTCATCGACGGCTACACCGTCCCGTACGCCGCCCTGATGCTGCTGCTCGGCGCGATCGGCGACAAGTACAGCCGGCGCGGCGCGCTCGTGCTCGGTCTGCTCGTCTTCGCCGGCGCCTCGGTGGCCGGCTCCCTCGTCGACAGCTCGACGGGCGTCATAGCCTCGCGTGCCGTCATGGGTGTCGGCGCCGCGCTGATCATGCCCGCGACCCTGTCGCTGCTCGCCTCCACGTTCCCGCGCGGCGAGCGCGCCAAGGCGATCCTGCTGTGGACCGCCACCGCCGGAATCGCCATCGCGGCGGGCCCGTTGGTCGCGGGCGCTCTCCTGGAGGACCACGGCTGGGCCTCGACGTTCCTCATCAACGTGCCGATCGCGCTGCTCGCGGTCGTCGGCGCGTTCGTCCTCGTACCGCCGTCCAGGGCCGCCCACCACGACCGCATCGACTACGTCGGCGGGCTGCTCTCGGTCGTCTCCGTCGGCGCGCTCGTCTACATGATCATTCAGGGCCCGCACTTCGGCTGGGACGCCAAGGCGATCGGCGCCGCCGTCGTCGCCGCCATCGGATTCGTGGCCTTCGTGGTGTGGGAACTGCGCCACCCGCGGCCCGTCCTGAACGTGCGCCGCTTCGCCCACCGCATGTTCTCGGGCTCGCTGCTCGCCGTCGCGCTGTTCTTCCTCGCGGTGTTCGGCGCGTTCTACTACCTCACCCAGCACCTCCAGTTCGTGCTCGGCTACACCCCGCTCGAGACCGGCATCCGCATGCTGCCGCTGGCCGGCGCCGTCTTCGTGGGCTCCGCGCTCACCGGCATCCTGACGCCGCGGCTCGGCATGAAGATCACGGTCACCGCCGGCATGGTCGCCGGAACCGTCGCGCTCGCGCTGCTCACCCGGGTCGACTCGGGCTCCGGGTACGGCGACTTCCTCGCCCCGCTGATCATCCTGGGTGTCGCCATCGGGCTCGCCCTGTCGCCCTGCACCGACGCGATCATGGGCTCCTTCCCCGAGGCCGAGCTCGGCGTCGGCGGCGCCGTCAACGACACCTCGCTCGAACTCGGCGGCTCGCTCGGCATCGCCATCCTCGGCTCGGTGCTCGCCAAGTCGTACTCCTCGCACCTCGCCGACGCGACCGCCGGTACGAAGCTGCCCGCGTCCGCGCTCGCCACCGCCCAGGACTCCGTCGGCGCCGGATACGCGGTGGCCCAGGGCATCGGCGACCAGGCCAAGCAGCTCGGCGCCCAGGCGCTGCACGCGAGCAGTCCCCAGCAGGCCGCCCAGCTGAAGGCCCAGGCCGAACAACTCGCCGCGGGCGCCCAGCAGATGAGCCACGCGGTGGGCTCCGCCTTCGCCGACGCGGTCGCCCGCACCAGCCTCATCGGCGCGGTGATCCTGGGGGTCGGCACGGTCCTGGTGGCCGTGCTCCTGCCGCGCCGGGGCAACGGCGACGAGCAGGCCGCCCAGCCCGCCGCCGAGCGGGAGAGCCTGCCCGTCTGACCCCGCGCCTCACGGCAGCAGTGCCAGCTCCGCCCCGCTCAGTACGAGATCGGCCGCACCCGCCGAGTCGCGTACCGACGCGGGGCGGCTGGCGCCCGGGATCGGCAGCAGGGCGCGTGACCGGCTCAGCATCCAGGCGAGAACCACCTGTTGCGGGCTCACTCCGCGCTCCTTCGCCACGGCATGGAACGCGGTCTCGGGCGCGGGGGCGCCCGGCCCGTCGAGCGCACTGCGCGAGATCCCGCCCAGCGGGCTCCACGGCAAAAATGCGAGGCCCAGCTCCTCGCAGAGCCGCAGCTCGGGCTCGCTGTCGAGGACGGCCGGCGAATAGCGGTTCTGTACGGAGACGAGACGGTCGCCCAGAATGCGCCGCGCCTCGTGGATCTGACCGGTGTCCGCGTTGGAGAGCCCCACCACACGGACCTTCCCCTCATCGGCCAGCTCCCGCAGCACGCCGACCGAGTCGGCGAACGGCACCTCGGGGTCGGGCTTGTGCAGCTGGTAGAGGCCGATCGCTTCGACGCCGAGCCGCTTCAAGGAGGCTTCGGCGGCCCGTCGCAGATGACCGGGGTCGCCGTTCACCGTCCAGCCCCCGTCGTCGGTGCGCCCCCGGCCGCCCTTGGTGGCGACCAGGACATGATCGGTCGCGCCGCCGTAGCAGGCCAGGGCGCGGGCGACCAGGAGCTCGTTGTGGCCGGGCTCGCCCCCCGGCGCGTAGTAGGAGTCCGCGGTGTCGATCAGCGTGATCCCCGCGTCGAGCGCGGCGTGCACGGTGGCGAGCGCCCGGGCCTCGTCCGGGTGTCCCTCGATCGACAGGGGCATCGCTCCGTACCCGATCGCGCCGACCTCGAAGGGCCCAAGCGTGCGGTACTGCATGTCAGTTGACTCCCAGTGTCTCGGTGACGGCGCGCGTCAGCCAGTCCTTGGTGTGTGAGAAGGCGAAGCCGAGCGATTCGGCGCGGGAGTTGTCCATCGCGTACGCACGGGCGAAGGAGAACGGGGAGACCGCGCCGACCTCCACCGGTTGGTAGCGTACGGGCCGCTGTGCGCCGCCCAGCGCGCCGGCCACCTCCGTCACGATGTCCTCGGTGCTCAACGGCCCGTGCGACGCGGCGTTGACGGGGCCGGTGAAGTCCTGGTGGGTCACCCAGAACAGGAACGCGGCGATCTCCTCGACGTCGATGTACGTCGCCGCACGGTTCGGCACGGCCACCGCGACGGGCTCGCCCGAGCGGATCCGGTCCGCGTAGTGGGCCAGGCGCCCGGTGAAGTCGTCGGCCCCGCCCAGCACATGGGCCACCCGCACCGCGACGTACGGGAAGGGCGGGTCCGCGGCGAACACCGCCTCGGCCTGGCGCTTGCCCTCGCCGTAGTACTCGGCGACGAACTCCGGTTCCTGCCAGGGGAGTTCGGTGGTGACGATCACCGTGGCCGCGTCCAGGGCGTCCTCGCCGACCGGCTCGGCGCGGTCCTCGTACTCGTACACCTCGACCGTCGACGTCATGACGTACCGCACGGTGCGGCCGGCGAAGACGCGACGGGCGATCGCCGCCTGCCGCGGGGTGTAACAGACCTGGTCGATGACGACGTCGAAGGTGCGCTCGCCCACGGCGGCCGCGAGAGCGGCCTCGTCGTCGCGGTCGGCGATCAGCCGGGCCGCGCCGGGCGGGGGCGGCACCGAGCCCCGGTTCAGGACCGTGACCCGGTCACCTGCGGCCAGCAGCCGGGCGACGAGCCGCTTCCCGAAGTAGCGGTTGCCCCCGATGACCAGCACCTCACGCATATCCTCGCTCCCCTTCCCACCTGCGGCTTTCCGGATACCAGTGTTACGTTGACGGGCCGGGGACTGAAGGGGGAAACATGGGAGATCTCGCGGCGGTACCGAAAGAACCGCGGCATGCGCGGGGCACGGCCAACGATTCGTCAGGGGGCTTCGATCCGGTCGACCGCCGGCTGCTCGAAGTGGTCCAGCGGGAGGGCCGGATCAAGCTCAGCGAGCTGGGCCGGCGGGTCCGGCTGAGCCCCGCCGCGGTCACCGAGCGGCTGCGCAGGCTGGAGGCGAGCGGCGCGATCACGGGGTACGGGGCGCGGGTCGATCCGGCCCGGCTCGGTTACGGCATCCAGGCGTTCATCCGGGTCAGCCCGCACGGCGGGTACAACCTGAAGCATCCGCGGACCCTGGAGCTGATGGAGCGGCCGGAGGTCATCGAGGTGCACCACGTGGTGGGCGAGGACTGCTGGATCATCAAGGTGGCCGTGGCGGACACGGTCCACCTGGAGGAGATCCTGGAGCAGACCTCGGCGCTCGGCCGCACGACGACGTCGATCGTGCTCTCGTCGCCGGTGGGCGGCCGCGAGGGGAAGCCGCTGCTGCCGCCGGTACGGGACTGATCCGGCGCACGGCGTCCCTGGGGGACCGAGCCGCCGCTCGGCCTCGGTGAGCAGCTGCGCCGCCGGACCTGGCCGCCGTCGCTCCTCTCGCGCTTGCCTTGCCGTCGACGTCAAGGATTACCGTCCTGGGTATGCGCATTGGCGAGCTCGCGTCGCGGGCAGGGACGACGACCCGCACGCTTCGGTACTACGAGTCGCGCGGTCTGCTGGCCGCGCGGCGCGCGGACAACGGCTACCGGACGTACGACGAGGACGATCTGCGGCTGATCCAGCAGATCAAGACCCTCCAGGACTTCGGGTTCGAGCTGGAGGAGACCCGGCCGTTCGTGGAGTGCCTGCGGGCCGGACACCCGGCGGGCGACACCTGCCCGGCGTCGCTCGCCGTGTACCGCCGCAAGCTGACCGACCTCGACGCGCTGATCGGTGAACTCACCGCCGTGCGCGCCCAGGTCGGCGAGGAGCTGGCGCGGGCCGAACTGATGGCGTCGGCGCAGAATCCGGGCGGCCCCGAGCCGCGCTGCGAGTTGAGCCCGCCGGCCGGGCCCCCTACGGAGGAGAGAACGCGATGATCAAGGCAGCAGGCGTGGACGAGGTGACCGATTCGACCTTCGACGCGGAGGTGCGGGAGGCCGGCCTTCCGGTCCTGGTGGAGTTCACCGCCGACTGGTGTCCGCCGTGCCGGCAGATCGCGCCCGTCCTGAGCGCCCTCGCCGTGGAGCTGGCGGACCGTTTGAAGATCGTCCAGCTGGATGTGGACATGAACCCGGAGACCACCGCCAAGTACGGCGTCCTGTCGATGCCCACCCTGATGGTGTTCCGGGCGGGGGAGCCCGTGAAGGCGATGGTGGGCGCGCGCCCCAGGCGCCGGCTGCTCCAGGAGCTCGAAGACGTGCTGTGACACGCGGCGTCATGTGACGCGGCGACCTCGTGCGAGACGGAGGCGGGCGTCATGTGACGCGGCTGGGTCAGGTGGCGCGTGTAGGGCCGACGCGGCGTCGGCAGTACGTCGCGGAACGCAAAAGGAATGCCCCGGATGAATTGACATCCGGGGCATTCCTTTGCGTATATTAGGTGTTTCGTATCTTTGCATGGCAGGGATACGAAGAAGCCTTATGAGTGCACCGTATCGCGTCAGGAGTGGAATTGTCAACCGAGGAATGTCGGAAGGAACAGCAATTCATCACCGATCTGTACACCCGGCTCGATGAGCTGCGGGACCAGGCGGAGGTCGCGATGCGTACGGCGTTGTCGCAGGCCGGCACGGGTCTCCAGGCCCGGCTCGAACGGGATGTGATGGTCGCCGAACAGTCCGGCCTGCTCGGCGCCCTCAACGCGGGCGAGAACGGGCTGTGCTTCGGAAGGCTGGATTTCCAGGACGGCGCGACCCATCACATCGGACGCATCGGAATCCGCAGGAATGACCGCGAACGCACTCCTGTGGTGATCGACTGGCGCGCCGAAGTCGCCCGCCCCTTCTATCTCGCCACCGGGCATTCCCCGATGGGATTGCGGCGCAGGCGGCACATCTCCACCCAGGGCCGCACCGTCACCGCGCTCCACGACGAACTGCTGGACCTGACGGACTCCGAACGGACCGGCCATGAGGGTGCCAACGCCGACGAGGTGCTGCTCGCCGCGCTCGACGCCGCCCGCACCGGCCGGATGCACGACATCGTGCGGACCATCCAGGCCGAGCAGGACCGCATCATCCGGGCCCCGCACAGCGGTGTGCTCGTCGTCGAGGGCGGCCCCGGCACCGGAAAGACCGTCGTGGCGCTGCACCGGGCCGCGTATCTCCTGTACGAATACCGGGAGTTGCTTGCCCGCAGGGCCGTCCTCGTCGTCGGACCCAACCCGGCGTTCCTCGGCTACATCGGCGACGTACTGCCTTCGCTCGGCGAGACCGGGGTGCTCCTGTCCACCATGGCCGAGCTGTTCCCCGGCGTGCACGCGACCGGCGCCGACACCCCCGAGGCGGCCGAGATCAAGGGCCGCGCGGCCATGGCCGACGTCCTCGCGGCGGTCGTGCGCGACCGCCAGACCGTGCCCGAGCGGGCCGTCGAGATCCCGCACGAGGGATACGGCGCGATCCAGCTGGACCGGTCGATGGCCGAGGACGCCCGGTGGCGGGCGCGCGAGAGCGGACTCCCGCACAACCTGGCACGGCCGTACTTCGCCTTCCACATCATCGACGCGCTCACCGCGCAGCTCGTGGAGCGCATCGGCGCCGACCCCTACGGCGGCCCGAACCTGCTCGGTCCCGACGACGCCGCCCAGATGGGCAAGGAGATCGCCACGAGCCGCGACGTGCACGCGGCGATCGACACGCTCTGGCCCCTGTTGACGCCGCAGGAACTGGTGGCGGACTTCCTGGCCGACCCGGCCCATCTCCCCGACGACGAGGCCCGGTCGATCCGGCGCGAGGGCGGCCCATGGACGCCCGGGGACGTGCCGCTGCTCGACGAGGCGGCCGAACTCCTCGGCGAGGACGACAGCGCGGCACGCGCCGCCGCCGAGGCCGAACGCCAGGAGCGGATCGCCTACGCGCAGGGCGTCCTCGACCTCTCCGCCGGTTCGGAGTCGTACGAGTTCGAGGACGAGGAGTCCGAAGTGCTCGCCGCACACAACATCATCGACGCCGAGCGGATGGCCGAGCGGCACGAGGAGGCCGACCACCGCAGCGCGGCCGAGCGGGCGGCCGCGGACCGCACCTGGGCGTTCGGACACATCATCGTGGACGAGGCGCAGGAGCTCTCGGCGATGGCCTGGCGGCTGCTCATGCGGCGCTGCCCGACCCGTTCGATGACGCTCGTCGGGGACCCCGCGCAGACCGCCGACGCGGCGGGGGTCGGGTCCTGGGAACGGATCCTCGCGCCGTACGTGGCCGAAGGGCACTGGGAGCACGTCCGGCTCGGGGTCAACTACCGTACGCCGGCGGAGATCATGGAGGTCGCGGCCGAGGTCCCCCGGGCGGCGGACCCGTCCTTCGTGCCGCCCAGCTCCGTCCGCTCCACGGGGGTACGCCCCTGGGTCCGCCCCCTCGCACCCGAGGCGCCGGCGCCCGCGGTGGCGCAGGCCGTCGCCGCCGAGCGGGGTGGCGGCCGCCTCGCCGTCATCGCCCCGGCCCGGCTGCACGCCGCCCTGCTCGCGGAACTCCCCGACGCGGCGTCCGGCCCCGCGCCCGACCTCACCCGGGAGGTCGTCCTGCTCGACCCGCGTCAGGCGAAGGGGCTTGAGTTCGACACGGTGCTGGTGGTCGAGCCGGGGGAGTACGGAGTGAGCGACCTGTACGTCGCGCTGACCAGGGCGACGCAGCGGCTCGGCGTGCTGTACACGTCCGAACTGCCGGACACCCTCGGCCAGTTGCTGCCCTAGAGCTACTTGTCGTACGGCTCAGCCGAAGTCGGGAATGGGGTGGTCGGGGGTCAGGGCGGCGGCGATGCGCTGGACGATGGTGTGCGCGGTGTGGCCGTCCTGGGAGCCGGGGTTCTGCGTGGTCGAGACGGCGATGGACATGCGCTCGGACGGCAGGTACGCCATCGAGGCCGAGTAGCCGAAGAACAGCGGGTGCTGGGAGATCCAGTCGCCCAGGACGATCACGCCCATGCCGTAGTGCGTCTGCTCGGTCTGCGCGAGGCACACGGTGGCGGGGCACGTGTCGGTCGGGTGGCCGAGGCCGACCGTGCCCGGGTCAAGGAGCTCCTGGTAGGAGGACTTCGAAAGAAGCTCGCCCGAGCCGATGGCACCGGCCGAGCGGGCCAGGTCGCAGATGTCGGTGGTTTCCACCGCACCCGGGGCAGTGGTCCACGAGGGGTTCCAGAACGTGGATTCCTCGTAGGTCCCGCGGTCGGCGGTGAACGCGTGCAAAGCCGGTTCGGGGATTTCGGGCGTGAAGCTGTTGCGGGTCTCGCGCAGTCCGATCGGCCCCAGGACCTCTCGTTCGAGGAGAACGTCCAGGCGGGTGTGGGTGATCTTCTCCAGGGCGGCGCCCAGCAGGACGAAGTTGGCGTGCGAATAGCTCCAGTTGGTGCCGGGGTCGTACCAGGGCTCCTGGCCGGTGGAGATGGCGACGAGTTCCCGGGGGGGCCACTGCCGGAACGGGTTCGCGGTGACGGCCTGCTGGAAGCCGGGGTCGGGGACGTAGTCGCGCAGGCCGGTCGTGGAGTTGGCGAGCATGCGCAGCGTGAACCCCTCGCCGTGCGGGACGTCCGGCAGCCACCGCGAGACCGGGTCGTCGAGGTTCACCTTGCCCTGGTCGACGAGGCGCAGCAGGGCCGTGCCCAGGTAGCTGATGGCGATGTTGCCGTTCCGGAAGTGCATCGCCGGGTCGGCAGGAACACCCGTCATCGACTCGCCGAGCGCGGAGGTGACGAGCTCACGGCCGTCGACGGTGACCCGCAGGATCACGGACTTGAGCTTCAGTTCCTGCTTGGCCTGTTCGGCGATGCGCAGGACATCGTGCGCCGGGCCGTGGGCGGGCCGGTGTGACGTCGCGCAGGCGCCCCGCCGGGCCCCGTCGTCACCCGAGGCGGGGGTGCCCGTGCCCGCGGTGTTCGCGGTGGCGGGGGCCGTGACGCAGAGGGCGAGGGCCGCGGTGAGTGCGGTGAGGGCGGTTACGGCGCCGCGGGGCCGTGATGTTCTGCGCGTGGGGGTCATGGCGGCGAGTATTGGGCGGCAGACGCGGGCCGCCGGGCCGCGCGGCGTCGATCCGCCCCAACTTCACCCGTCCTGCCCAGAATGTCCCAGCCGCGAGCCACCTCGAACGCCGCCCGTTCGCGCAGTTCCCCGCGCCACTTGATGGGCCGGCTTTCGGGTGCGGGTCGCGCGTGGCTGGTCGCGCAGTTCCCCGCGCCCCTTGGTAGGTCCGGCTTTCGGCCGCGGGCCGTGTGTGGCCGTTCGCGCAGTTCCCCGCGCCCCTGACACCCGCTTTCGGGTGCGGGCCGTGGTCGCTTCTCGCGCAGTTCCTCGCGCCCCTGGAACCCGCTTTCGTGTGCGGGCCGTGTGTGGTTGGCCGCGCAGTTCCTCGCGCCCCTTGGTAGGTCCCGCTTTCGTGTGCGGGCCGTGTGTGGTTGGTCGCGTGGTTCCTCGCGTCCCTTGGTAGGTCCGGCTTTCGGGTGCGGGTCGTGTGTGGTTGGTCGCGCGGTTCCTCGCGTCCCTGATGTGGCTGCGGTGGGGCGCCTTTGGGGGTGGGGTGTAGGGGGATGCCGGTCGGGGTGGGCATCTTCAGCCTGTCCGGCGATTGAGGACGAGCGCCGTTCAGGCGCGGGCGGGGTCTGGGGCGGAGCCCCAGGGGGCCGGAACCAACCAACCCCGCGGAACGGGCGGGCGGGTGGGCAAACATCCCCACCCCGAACCCCTAAGCGGGAGGCGCCCCCGTGCTTTCGCGCGGCTGCAACCGAGGCAGCGGATCCTGGAGCTGGCGCGGGGCGCCGCCGTCGAGCAGGGCCAGCAGCTGCGTCGCCGCCCGCTGCCCGAATTCGTCCGCCTTGCGGACCAGCGCGGTGAGTTGGGGGTGCAGGGTGTGGCAGATGACGGAGTCCTCCCAGGACACCACCGAGACGTCCCGGGGAATGAGCAGCCCCCGCTCCGCCGCCACACTGACCGCCGCCACCGCCATGACCTCGTTGTCACAGATGAGGGCGGTGGGCGGGGTGGCGCCGCCGAACAGCCGTCGCGCGGCCTTCGCGCCCTGACGGTCAGTGAAGTCCGTGGTCACGGACACCGCGTGCTCAAGGCCGAGCCGCCGCGCCGCCGCCCGCAGCGAGGCGATCCTGCGGGCGGTGTGGGCGAAGCCCGGCGTACCGGCGATGTGGCCGATGCGGCGGTGCCCGAGTGCGTACAGGTGGCGCACGATCAGGTCCATCGCGCCGGAGTCGTCGGCCCAGATGTTGGACAGGCGTGCCTGGCGCGGGAGTTGGGGCGCCCCCGGGTTGCCGGGCGCCTCCATGCCGCCGATGATCACGGCCGGCAGGCCGAGTACCGCAAGGGTCTCCGGGCGCGGGTCCGAGACCCGGGGGTCGACCACGATGACCCCGTCGACCCGGCCCTCCGCCCACCAGCGCCGGTACAGCTCGCACTCCGCCTGGACGTCGTCGACCATCTGGAACACCAGCGCCTGGTCGTGCGGGGCGAGGCTCGCCTGGATGCCCGAGACGAGCTGGAGGAAGAACGACTCCCCGCCGAGGCTGTCCGCGGGGCGGGCCAGCACCAGGCCGACCGCCCCCGCGTTCTCGCCGGACAGCGCCCGCGCCGCGGAGCTGGGCCGCCAGCCGAGCCGGTCGGCGACCCGTATGACGCGACGCCGGGTCGAATCGGACACGCCGGGCCGGTTGTTGAGCGCGAACGACACCGCGCTCGTGGAGACGCCGGCCTCTCTGGCCACGTCCTTCATCGTCGGACGGCGGGGCGGCGGCGCATCGCTTTCGATCTCGCTCATGCGCAGATGGTAGCGCGGTAACGCGGTTTAGTTGAAGGTCACTAAACCGCCTTAGTTGAGCTCCAACATTCAGGACTTTAGTCCTTTTTAGCGCCGCTGAGCTGGCCCTTTAGTCAATAGGGCCACTTATTCGCTATTGACGCCCAATTAATGCGGGCTGCATGGTGTGCGGCAACGTCATCGGGACGAGGCGAAGGAGTCAGCCACTCATGTCCATTCATCGCAGGGTCGCGATCCGGACGGCCGTCGGACTCGGCGCGGCCCTCTCGCTCACCGTGCTCACCGCGTGCGGCGGCGGCGGGAGCGACAAGGGCTCGGCCACCGACGGGAAGATCGAGGGCGAGATCAAGTTCCAGACGTGGAACCTCCGCGCCAACTTCAAGGACTACTTCGAAGGCGTCATCAAGGACTTCGAGAAGGCGAACCCCGGCGCCACGGTGAAGTGGGTGGACCAGCCCGCCGACAACTACGCCGACAAGCTGAGCGCCGACGCCACCGCCGGCACCCTGCCCGATGTCGTGAACCTCTCCCCGGACCTCGCCTATCCGCTGGCCAAGGCCGGCACCCTGCTCAACCTGGACAAGGACAAGGTCGCCGCCACATTCAAGCCCGAGTACTTGGACGGCGCCTGGAAGGGCTTCGACATGCCGGGGCTCGACGGCTCGTACGCCCTGCCCTGGTATCTGAACACCGGCCCGCTCTTCTACAACAAGTCGATGTTCAAGGACGCCGGCCTCGACCCCGAGAAGGCGCCGAAGACGTTCGACGAACTCTTCGCGGACGCAAGCCGGTTGGCGCAGAAGGGCAAGGCGACGCTGGCCCAGCCGCCGACCGTCGAGGACTTCGGACGGTACGGCGTCCAGATCATGAGCGCGGACGGCACGAAGTTCACCTTCAACGACGCCAAGGGCGTCGCGCTCCTGACGAAGTATCAGAACATGTTCAAGGAGGGCGGGCTGCACAAGCAGGCGCTGACGCTCACCGCCGAGACCGCCGGGCAGAAGTTCCTCCAGCAGGAGGTCGCCATGAACCCGGGCAGCGCCCACGACCTGGACAACTTCAAGAAGAACGCCCCGTCGCTCTACGGCAGCCTCGGCATCACCGACGTACCGACCAACACCGGCAAGCAGAACATGTACTTGCAGGGGCTCTCGGTCAACTCGCAGAGCAAGAACGCCGCGACCGCCCTGGCCTTCGCGCACTTCGTCACCGACCAGAAGAACCAGGAGGACTTCGGCCACAAGGTCGCCGTCTTCCCCAGCACCAAGGGCTCGCTCGACAAGCCGTACTGGACCACGTCCGACGGCAGCGAGGAGGGCAAGATACGGGTCGCGTCGGCCAGGATGCTGCCGAGCGCCGTCAACTACACGCCGGTCCTGTTCAGCGACGAGATGAAGACGATCCTGCGCAACGAGATCGCCAAGTGCCTCCAGGGCAAGGCATCCCCGAAGGAGGCTCTGGACAGCGCGGCCGGCCAGATGACCAAGCTGATCCAGCAGAAGTGACCCGGCGGACCGAACGATGAGCACCTCGACTCCGGCCGTCGCAGCGAAGGGGCCCGCGGACCGTGTCACCGCCGCGGCCCCCGGGCGCCGCGCCGCAGGCCGCCCCGCGGGCCGCACCCACCGGGCGTTCAGCCCCTGGCTGTTCCTCGCGCCCGGCCTCCTGATCACCCTCGCCTTCACCCTCTACCCGTTCCTGGCCACGGTGTGGAAGTCGTTCACCGACGCCCGCACCCTGACCCCCGGCAGCTTCGTCGGCTTCGACAACTTCACCGCACTCCTGGACGACGACCAGTTCTGGGTCGCCCTGCGCAACAGCGCGCTGTACGTGATCGTGGTCGTGCCCTGCCTGGTCCTCCTGCCGCTGCTGCTCGCGCTCCTGGTCCAGCGGCACATCCCCGGCATCGCGTTCTTCCGGTCCGCCTACTACACGCCCGTCGTGGCGTCGGTCGTCGTCGTGGCGCTGATGTGGGTGTGGATGCTGGACGATCGCGGCTTCGTCAACGGCGTGCTGCACATGGTGGGTGTCGACCCCGTCCCGTTCCTGTCCGACCAGTGGCTGCTGCTGTTCAGTTCGATGGCCCTGACCGTGTGGAAGGGCCTCGGCTACTACATGATCATTTACCTGGCGGCGCTCGCCAACGTACCCAGGGAACTGCACGAGGCCGCCGAGGTGGACGGCGCCGGTCCCGTCCGCCGCTTCGTCTCCATCACCATGCCGTCCGTGCGTTCCACGATGGTCCTGGTCGGCGCGCTCTCCGCGGTCTCCGCGTTCAAGGTCTTCAGCGAGGTCTTCATGATCGCGGGGCCGACCGGCGGGCCCGGCGGCGCCGACACCACGCTCGTCATGCTCATCCAGCGGACCGGCACCGGACTCCAGGGCCGCACCGGCTACGCCTCCGCCATGTCGATCGTGCTGTTCCTGCTGACGCTCGCCCTGATGCTCCTGGTGCTGCGGGCCGACCGGAGGGACAAGGACTGATGGCCGACCGGAGGGACAAGGACTGATGGCCGATCGCAAGGACGAACACTGATGGCCGACCGGAAGGACGAACGCTGATGGCCGCCGTCGGCCACCCCCAGGCCCCCGACCGCCCGCGCCGCGGACGTACGCCCCGAGGGCGCGCGGCGCTGCGGTACACCGCCCTCGTCCTCATGCTGCTCGTCATGACCGGGCCGTTCCTGTGGCAGCTGTCCACCTCACTCAAGGGCGCCACCGAGGACATCTACACCTCGCCGCCCCAACTGCTGCCCCAGCACCCCACCTTCGCCAACTACCGCGACGTCGCCGAGATCATCCCGGTCTGGGACTTCATCCTGAACTCCGTGAAGGTGGCCCTCACCAATGTGGCCGCCAATGTCGTCGGCGCCGCGCTGGCCGGATACGCGCTCTCCCGGCTCCGCTTCAGAGGCCGCGCCGCCGCCGGGACCCTGTTCGTCCTCGCCCTTCTGGTCCCGACGGAAGCGACGATGCTGGCCCAGTTCGCCACCATGCGCACCCTGGAGCTCAACAACACCCTGGTCGCCGTGGTGCTGCCGGGCTGCATCGGCGCGATGAACGTGCTCCTGATGCGCAACGCCTTCGACAGCATCCCCTACGAGATCGAAGAGGCGGCCATCGTCGACGGCGCCAACGTCTGGCAGCGCTTCAGCCGGATCGCGCTGCCCGCCGTGAAGGGCACCCTCGCCGTCGTCGCGATCTTCTCCTTCATGGGCGCCTGGGACGACTTCCTGTGGCCCCTGATCGTGCTCTCCGACTCCGAACACTTCACGCTCACCGTCGGCCTGAACTTCCTGCACGGCACGTTCTCCGACAACCAGCGCGTCGTGGCGGCCGGCACCATCATCGCCGTCGCCCCGCTGATCGTGATGTTCGCCTGCCTCCAGCGGTTCTTCTTCCGCGGGGTCGGTGAGGGCGCGGTCAAGGGATAGCGGTCCCTTTTGCCGGTCATCCGGTCGCCACCCCCTTCTCGCAGAACTACCTTGGAGTTCACCCCATGGCAGGCCCGCGCTTCGGCGTCAACTACACGCCCAGCCAAGGCTGGTTCCACCACTGGCTCGACTACGACCCGCAGGCGGTCCGCGCCGACCTCGACTCGATCGCCGCGCTCGGCGTCGACCACATACGGGTCTTCCCGCTCTGGCCGTACTTCCAGCCCAACCGCACCCTGATCAGGCCCCGCGCCGTCGAGCACCTGGTCGATGTCGCGGACGCCGCCGCCGAGCGCGGCCTCGACGTCAACGTCGACGGACTCCAGGGGCACCTGTCGAGCTTCGACTTCCTGCCCGCCTGGACCCGCACCTGGCACCGCCGCAACCTGTTCACCGACCCCGAGGTCACCGACGGGCAGGCCGCCTACCTGCGCACGCTGGCCGCCGCCCTCGCCGACCGGCCCAACTTCATCGGCATGACCCTCGGCAACGAGATCAACCAGTTCGCCGCGGGCCCGCACCCCGACCCCGACCGGGCCACCCCCGACCAGGTCGACCGGTGGCTCGACCGGATGCTGGCGGCCTGCGAGGCGGGGGCGCCCGGCAGGCTCCACCTGCACGCGGAGTACGACGCGTGCTGGTACCAGGACGACATGCCGTTCACCCCCGCCCAGGCGGCCCGGCGCGGCGCGGTGACCGCCGTGCACTCCTGGGTCTTCAACGGCACCGCGCAACTGCACGGGCGGCTCTCCGTGCCGACCGAGCACCACGCCGCCTATCTGGTCGAACTGTCCAAGGCGTGGGCGAAGGACCCGCACCGCCCGGTCTGGCTCCAGGAGGTCGGCGCGCCCGCGCCGCTGGTGCCGCCGGTGCACGCCGCCGCCTTCACCGAGGCGACCGTCGAGAACGCCCTGGACTGTCCCGGGCTGTGGGGCATCACCTGGTGGAGCTCCCACGACGTCTCGCGCGACCTCGCCGACTTCCCCGAACTCGAATACGGGCTCGGCCTCTTGACCAACGACCGGCGCCCCAAGGACACCGCCCGAGTCCTCGCACGGACCGCGGCGGCGTTCCGCGACGGCGCCCGTGCCTACGCCCCCGCGCCCCGCGCCACCGCCGTCGTGGTACCGGACCACCCCGCGTCCCGTTCGGTGTGCGCGCCCGGCGGCGCCGTCTTCGAGGCGTTCTTCGGGCTCACCGCCGACGGCGCCCGGCCCACCACCGTCCTCGCGAGCCGCGCGGGGGACCGGGACCATCTCGCCGCGCGCGGCATCACCGAAGTCGTCACCCCCGACCAGGTCCGGTAACGCTCCCGCCAGGAGGCACCCCGTGAACCAGCACCCCACCAGACGCGCCGTGGTCATCGCAGGCGCCGCGGCCGCCCTCGTGCCCGCGTCACCCGCACACGCCGCGCCCGCGAACACCCCCACGCCGCACGGGGCCGGACCGTCAACCCGGCCCGCCCTCAAGCCTGTTCAGCCGTACGCCTCCTACTGGTACCCCAACTCGCTGCCCGAGGGCGGTCCCGGCGCCGGCATCACCTGGCGCAGTCTGAAGTCCTGGCGCGCGGCGAACGACCCCGACCTGGCGTTCAACGCGGCGTCCGTGCCGCTGGCCGCACGGTTCACGCCCACCGCGGCGAACGCGACCGCCCACGCCGGGCAGGCCCGCGTCCAGTCGCTCGTCTCGTTCGGGCCGACCGCGTCCAACCCGTCCCAGGGCGCGCCCACCGCCGACTACTACGCGCTCACCCACTGGGCGTACCTGGACGAGCTGGTCTTCTGGGGCGGCTCCTCCGGCGAAGGGCTGATCCTCGCGCCGAACGCGCCCGTCGTGGACGCGGCCCACCGGCACGGCGTGCCCGTCCTCGGCAACGTCTTCCTGCCGCCGGCCGCGTACGGGGGGCAGCTCCAGTGGACCCGCGACCTGGTGCAGAAGGATACGGCGGGCCGCTACCCGCTGGCCGCCCAACTGGCCGCGGTCGCCGCCGCGTACGGCTTCGACGGATGGTTCATCAACGCCGAGACCGGCGGCGGCAACACCGCGCTCGCCACGGACATGCGCGGCTTCGTGACGGAGCTGAAGTCACTGGGCACGGCCAAGGGCCTGCGCGTCACCTGGTACGACTCGATGACCGCCAACGGCTCGGTGAGCTGGCAGGGCGCGCTCAACGAGCAGAACCAGGCGTTCTTCCAGGCCGCCGACACCATGTTCCTCGACTTCCGCTGGTCGCCCGGGACCCTCGCCGCGTCCGGCGCCAAGGCCGAGCAACTGGGCCGCAAGCGCTACGAGTTGTGGGCCGGCGTGGATGTGGAGTCCAACGGCTGGGGCTCCTCCGTGGACTGGGACGCCATCGTCCCCGCCGCCAAGCCGCACGTCACCTCGTTCGGCTTCTACCGGCCCGAGTGGACCCGCAACCACCTGCCCGAGCACCGCACCCCCGGCGACTTCCACGCCGCCGACGACCGCTTCTGGACCGGCGCCTCGCTCGACCCCTCGCGTCCGGACCCGGCCGACCCCTGGCGCGCCCCCGCCACCGCCGTCGCCGACCGCTCCACCGTCACCGCGCTGCCCTTCGCCACCACCTTCAACACCGGGCACGGGGCGCGCTGGTACGACGGGGGCACGGTGACATCGCCCGCCGAGTGGAACCACCTGGGGCTCCAGGACCGCCTCCCCTCCCGCCGCTGGGTCACCCGCACGACCGGCCGGCACCCCGCCGTCACCTTCGACTTCGCGGACGCGTGGCGCGGCGGGAGCAGCGTCCTGGTCTCGGGCGAGCCCGGCGCGCCGGTCACGCTCGACCTCTACGCGACCCGGCTGCCGCTCTCCCGGCGTACGGTCGTCGAGCTCACCCACCGCGCGGACGCGGACGTCGCCGTCGAACTGGCCGTCGCCACCCATGAACCCGCCCGGCCGGGCGCCCCGTACCCCTACCGCCTGCTGCCCGCCGGCACCCTGAAGGCGGGCGCCTGGACCACCACGCGCCTGTCCCTCGCCGGCCTGTCCGGCACCGCACGGTCGATCGGCGTACGCCTCGTGGCGCCGGGTGCGCTGCACTACCGGCTCGGCGCGCTCGCCATCCGCGACGAGCCTCAAATGCCTGCCAGGCCGCGGGAGTTGCGTATCGTCGCCGGGTTGGACGGACTGCGGTTCACCTGGCGGCCCGCGCCCGGTCCCGTACGCCACTACGAGCTGCACCGGATCCTGCCCGACGGCACCCGGCGCTTTCTCGGCGGCACCTGCCAGAGCGCCTTCTTCGTGCCGGGCCAGGTACCCGAGCAGGGCGAGCAGTCGGCATGCTTCGAGGTGCGGGCGGTGGGCGAGCTCTACACCGTGTCCGGCCACGCACGGGCCACCCACACCTGGTAGTCCACACCCGGCAGTCCCACCCCATTCCGAACGGAGCACCCCCCATGCATGATGACCGCGGCCTGGTCGAAGCCCGCCTCAAGCGCGTTCTCGACGAGCGCGTCCGCCCGGCCGTGTACCCCGAGTCGGTGCCGCTGGACGTCGCCGTGTGGGTGGCGCCCAGGATCGGGGCCTCCCCCGATCGGACGGAGTCGAAGGCCTGGGGAACGGTGCCGGTCGAGGAAGGCATCGCGGCCGATGTGACGCCGGTCGCGGTCGGCGACCGGTGGGGCGCCCCGTGGGGGACCAGCTGGTTCCGGGTGACCGGGCGGGTGCCCGAGGAGTGGGCGGGCCGGTCCGTCGAGGCGATCCTCGATCTCGGCTTCGACGAGAACATGCCGGGCTTCCAGTGCGAGGGCCTGGTCTACCGGCCCGACGGCACCCCGGTGAAGGGCCTCAACCCGCGCAACCAGTGGGTGCGTATCGGCGCCCCGGTCGACGGCGGCGAGGAGGTGCGCCTGCACATCGAGGCCGCGTCCAACCCGGTCCTGCTCGACTACCACCCCTTCCTGCCGACCCGGCTCGGTGACATCGAGACCTCGCACAGCGACCCGCTCTACACGCTGGCCCGGATGGATCTGGCGGTCTTCGACGAGACGGTGTGGCGCCTGGTCATCGACCTGGAGGTGCTGGGCGAGCTCATGCACGAGCTGCCCGTCGAGTCGGGGCGGCGCTGGGACATCCTGCGGGCCGTCGACCGCGCCCTTGACGCACTCGACCTCCAGGACGTCAACGGCACGGCGGGCGCGGCGCGTTCGGAGCTGACCGGGGTCCTGTCGTCCCCCGCCGAGCCCTCGGCGCACCGGATCAGCGCGATCGGCCACGCCCATATCGACTCGGCGTGGCTGTGGCCGCTGCGCGAGACGGTGCGCAAGGTGGCGCGTACGACGTCCAACATGACCGCGCTCCTGGACGACGAGCCCGAGTTCGTCTTCGCCATGTCGCAGGCCCAGCAGTGGGCGTGGATCAAGGAGCACCGGCCCGAGGTGTGGGCGAAGGTCGTCAAGGCGGTCGCCGACGGCCGGTTCGTGCCGGCCGGCGGCATGTGGGTGGAGGCCGACACCAACATGCCGGGCTCGGAGGCGATGGCCCGCCAGTTCGTGCACGGAAAGCGGTTCTTCATCGACGAGTTCGGCGTGGACAACGACGAGGCGTGGCTGCCCGACACGTTCGGCTTCGCCGCGGGCCTTCCGCAGATCATCAAGGCGGCCGGCTCCAAGTGGCTGCTGACCCAGAAGATCTCGTGGTCCCAGACCAACAAGTTCCCGCACCACACCTTCCAGTGGGAGGGCATCGACGGCACCCGGATCTTCACCCACTTCCCGCCGGTCGACACCTACAACTGCGCCATGAAGGGCAGCGAGATCGCGCACGCGGCCAAGAACTTCAAGGACAAGGGCGTCGCCCGGCACTCGCTCGCGCCGACCGGCTGGGGCGACGGGGGCGGCGGCACCACCCGCGAGATGATCGCGAAGGCGGCGCGGCTGCGGGACCTGGAAGGCAGCGCGCGGGTCGTGTGGGAGACGCCGGCCGAGTTCTTCACGAAGGCGCAGGCCGAGTACGCCGATCCGCCGGTGTGGGTGGGCGAGCTGTACCTGGAACTGCACCGGGCCACGCTCACCAGCCAGGCGAAGACCAAGCAGGGCAACCGCAGGAGCGAACACCTGCTGCGGGAGGCGGAGTTGTGGTCGGCGACGGCGGCCGTGCGGGTCGACGGATTCGCCTACCCCTACGCCGACCTCGACCGCATCTGGAAGACGGTCCTGCTCCACCAGTTCCACGACATCCTCCCCGGCTCGTCGATCGCGTGGGTGCACCGCGAGGCCGAGAAGACGTACGCGATGGTGGCCGCCGAGCTGACCGCCCTCATCGACAGCGCGCAGCGCGCACTGGCGGGGGAGGGCGCCGAGCCCCTGGTGTTCAACGCGACCCCGCACACGCGGGGCGGGGTGGCGGCGGGCGGCGCGGCGGCGCCGGCCGGGGACGAGGAGGCCGGGCTCTTTGCCCGCCCGGACGGCGGTTTCGTCCTGTCCAACGGGCGGCTGAGGGTGGAGATCGACGGGCGGGGCCTGGTCGTGTCGGCGTACGACAGGGTCGCCGGCCGGGAGTCGATCGCGCCCGACCGCCCGGCGAACCTGCTCCAGATCCACCCCGACTTCCCGAACATGTGGGACGCGTGGGACGTCGACGCCTTCTACCGCAACACGGTGACGGACCTGGTCGAGGCGGACGAAGTGGCCGCGGAAGAGGGCGCATCGGTGCGGGTGGTGCGCTCGTTCGGCGCGTCCAGGGTGACCCAGCGGCTCACCCTCGCACCCGGGGCCCCGCGCCTGGACATCGTCACGGAGGTGGACTGGCACGAGACGGAGAAGTTCCTGAAGCTGGCCTTCCCGCTGGACGTGCACGCGGAGCGGTACGCCTCCGAGACGCAGTTCGGCCACTTCTACCGCGCCACACACACCAACACGAGCTGGGAGTCCGCCAAGTTCGAGGCGTGCAACCACCGCTTCGTGCATCTGGAGGAGCCGGGCTGGGGCGTGGCCCTGGTCACCGACTCGACGTACGGCCACGACGTGACCCGTACGGTGCGCGACGACGCGGGCACGACGACCACCCTGCGCGTCTCGCTGCTGCGCGCCCCCCGCTTCCCGGACCCCGAGACCGACCAGGGCCCGCACCGCTTCCGCCACAGCCTCGTGCCGGGCGCGACGATCGGCGACGCGGTGCGCGAGGGGTACGGGGTGAACCTGCCCGAGCGGACCCTGCCCGGAGCCGGCCCGGTCGCCCCCCTGGTGGTGGTCGACAACGACGCGGTCGTGGTGACGGCGGTGAAACTCGCGGACGACACAAGCGGCGACGTGGTGGTCCGCTTCCACGAGGCGTGCGGCGGGCGGGCAAGGGCGACCCTCACGCCCGGCTTCACGGCGCACAGTGTCACGGTGACGGACCTGCTCGAACGTCCTTTGTCCGAGGCCGAGTCGACGGATGGCGCGGTCGAGGTCGCCCTGCGCCCCTTCGAACTGCGGACGCTGCGATTCCGGCGGTCGTGAACCGATGCGGCCGTCGCGCTCCGATGCGGCCGTCGTGTCCCGGCCGACCCGCCACGGGCCGGCCGGGACACGACAGCCGGCGGCCTCACACCGGCCGGAACCAGACGGTGGCCAGCGGCGGCAGGGTCAGGTTGAGGGAGACGGGGCGGCCGTGGGACGGGGTCGCGTCGGGCTTGAGGGGGTCGGGGTTGCCCACCCCGCCTCCGCCGTAGCGGGCCTCGTCCGTGTTCAGGGTCTCCTGCCAGGCGGAGACCGTCTCCGGCACGCCCAGGCGGTACTCCGCCCGGACCACCGGCGAGAAGTTGGACACGGACAGGAGCGGTGAGCCCGAGGCGTCGTGGCGCAGGAACGCGAAGACGTTGTCCTCCGCCGCGTCGCCCGCCAGCCACGAGAAGCCCGCCGGGTCCGTGTCGCGCTCCCACAGGGCGGGCTCCCGCGCGTAGGCGCGGTTCAGGTCGCGCACCAGGTCGCGTACGCCCCGGTGGTCCGGCTCGGCGCTGTAGGAGGGGTCGAGCAGCCACCAGTCGGGGCCGTGCTCCTCGGACCACTCGGCGCCCTGCGCGAACTCCTGCCCCATGAAGAGGAGTTGCTTGCCGGGGTGGGCCCACATGAAGCCCAGATAGGCGCGGTGGGTGGCGCGCTGCTGCCACCAGTCGCCGGGCATCTTCGACACCAGGGCCCGCTTGCCGTGGACCACCTCGTCGTGCGAGATCGGCAGCACATAGTTCTCGCTGTACGCGTACACCATGGAGAACGTCATCTCGCTGTGGTGGTACTTGCGGTGCACCGGCTCGTGCTGGACGTAGCCGAGCGAGTCGTGCATCCAGCCCATGTTCCACTTCAGGCCGAAGCCGAGGCCGCCGTGGTCGGTGGGCCGGGTCACGCCGTCCCAGGCGGTGGACTCCTCGGCGATGGTCACCACGCCCGGGCAGCGCCGGTAGACCGTGGCGTTCATCTCCTGGAGGAAGGCCACCGCGTCCAGGTTCTCGCGGCCGCCGTGCTCATTGGGGTTCCACTCGCCGTCCTCGCGCGAGTAGTCCAGGTAGAGCATCGAGGCGACCGCGTCGACGCGGAGCCCGTCGACGTGGAACTCCTCGCACCAGTACGTGGCGTTGGCGACCAGGAAATTGCGGACCTCCTTGCGGCCGTAGTCGAATTCGAGGGTGCCCCAGTCGGGGTGCTCGGCGCGCAGCGGGTCCTCGTGCTCGTACAGGGTGCGCCCGTCGAACTCCGCGAGCGCCCAGTCGTCCTTGGGGAAGTGCGCCGGCACCCAGTCCACGATCACGCCGATGCCCGCCTCGTGCAGCGCGTCGACCAGGAAGCGGAAGTCGTCGGGGGTGCCCATCCGGGACGTCGGGGCGTAGAAGCCGGTGACCTGGTAGCCCCAGGAGCCGCCGAAGGGATGCTCGGACACCGGCAGGAACTCCACATGGGTGAAGCCCAAGTCCTTGACGTACGCCGGGAGTTGATCGGCAAGCTGGCGGTAGGTCAGGCGCGGGCGCCACGAGGCCAGGTGGACCTCGTACACCGAGAACGGCGCCTCGTGCACCGGACGCGTGGCGCGGCGCGCCATCCAGTCGTCGTCGCGCCAGATGTGGTGCGACTCCGTGACGATCGAGGCGTTGGCGGGCGGCACCTCGGTGCGTCGCGCCATCGGGTCGGCCCGCAGGGTGTGGCTGCCGTCGGGGCGCATGATGTCGAACTTGTACAGCGCCCCGTCGCCGACGCCGGGCAGGAACAGCTCCCACACGCCGGTCGAGCCGAGGGAGCGCATGGGGTGCGCGGTGCCGTCCCAGTACGTGAAGTCGCCGGTGACCCTGACCCCCTGGGCGTTCGGCGCCCACACCGTGAAGCGGGTTCCCGTGACGCCCTGGTGGACCATCGGGCGGGCGCCTAGCGCCGTCCACAGCTCCTCGTGCCGGCCCTCGCCGATCAGGTGCAGATCGAGGTCGCCGAGCGAAGGCAGGAAGCGGTACGGGTCCTGCACCTCGATCTCGTTGTCGTCATAGGTGACGAGCAGCGTGTAGTCCGGGACCGTACGCAGCGGCAGCACCCCGGAGAACAGGCCGTCGCCGTCGTCGTGCAGCTCGGCCCGCAGCCCCTTGCCGAGCACGGTCACGGCCTGCGCGTAGGGGCGCAGGGCACGGATCGCCACCCCGCCGCGCACCAGGTGCGCGCCGAGCATGTAGTGCGGGTCGTGGTGTCCGCCCGCGAGCAGGCGCCCCCGGTCCGCGGCGCTGAGGGCGGGCGCGGGCCGTACACCGCGGCTCGCGGGCCGGCGCGGCGCGGGGGGCGTCTTGGCGGCCTTGGCCGCCGGGGCCGCTGTCTGGGCGGTGCGGGGGGCGGGTTCAGAGGAGTTGCGGGCGGGGCGGGGGGTCACGGGGTCTGCCTCCTCGGGGCGTCGTGCGCGGGTGGGTGGGGATTCTGGTGGATCAGGGTCGGTCAGGGCGCGGCGTCTGGTGCGGTGCATCGCAAGGCGCCGGAACGGCTTGTAGCGGAGCTATCGGGGCGTTTGGGCAACGCCGCGAAGTGCCGTGCCAGACGTCGCGCCCCCGGCCCTGGTCCACCAGACACCCCCTAGGAACCGGCCAGGCGGTCGATCGCCGCCATCGGCACGGGCAGCCAGTCGGGGCGGTGCCGGGCTTCGTAGAGCACTTCGTACACCGCCTTGTCGGTCTCGTACGCGCGCAGCAGCTCGGGCGAGTCACGCGGGTCGCGGCCCGAGCGCGCCGCGTAGCCCGAGCAGTACGCGGCCCGGCAGTCCTCGGCCCAGCGGGGGTTGTTCGGGCGGGCGGAACAGGAGGCGTAGTCGAAGGAACGCAGCATGCCGGCGACGTCACGCACCGGGGGCTGCGGGCGGCGGCGCTCGGCGAGCGGGCGGCTCGGCTCGCCCTCGAAGTCGATCACCGACCAGGGCCCTTCGCCGGCCCGCAGGGCCTGGCCGAGGTGGAGGTCGCCGTGGACACGCTGGGCCGTGCCCGCCGTGTCGAGCGCGGCGACCGCGTCGAAGGCGGCCCGCAGCCCCGGGACGTAGGGCGCGAGCGCGGGCACGGCCTGGGCGGTGGCGTCGAGGCGCTCGGTCATCGCGTCCGCGATCAGCGCGGTCTGCGGGCGGCCGAGGGAGACGGCCGGGAAGGCGTCGGCGAGCGCCAGGTGCACATCGGCGGTGGCCCGCCCCAGTTCGTACGCCTCCTCGGTGAAGGGGCGTCCGTCCGCGAGCGAGGCGAGCGCGAGGGTCCAGCCGTCGTCGGCGCCGCGCAGGAACGGCTGGAGCACCCCGAGTGTCGTCTCCTGGGGCTGCGAGGTCCGGAACCAGGCGGCGGGGGCGGGCACCCTCTCGCAGCCCTGGCGGGCCAGGGCCCACGGCAGCTCCAGGTCCGGATTGACGCCGGGCTGCACCCGCCGGAACACCTTGAGAATGAACGTATCTCCGTACACCAGCGAGGAGTTGGACTGCTCCACGCCGAGCATGCGCGGCGCGAGATTGGGCGCCACGGTGACCTCGGGGTCGCGTTCGAAACAGAGCGGGCCCACCGTGCCCGGGTTGCGCAGCCGCTCCAGGAGCAGGGCGGCGGACTGCGGGTCCTGGAGGGCGTCGTACACGGTGCGTCCGGCCAGCGGGCCCTGGCTCGCCCGGCCGATCAGGGCGGGCGCGAGACGGGGCGGCAACTGGTCGCGCACCCCGACGAGGAGCTGGTAGCAGTCGGCGGGCTGCGCCCTTGGCGGGTTGCTCGGGGCGGGCGGTGCGGCGTGTTCGGTGCGGACGAGCAGATGCAGGAAGCCGGGCAGCAGCTCCGTCGCGGTGAGCAGCGCGAAGTCCGTGACGGGCCGCCCCTTTCCCGCGAACCAGCGCTGCCGTGGCAGCCATTCGTGCAGCAGGGGTGCGAGTGAGGTCAGCAGCCTGGTGAGTGGGAGGCCGGTCGTACGGGGCGGTGCGGCCTTCGGCATGGCGGCGCATCCTTTCCCCGGGCACACATCGAGTTGCGCAGAGTGTCCCGGATTGCAACAGAAGCTGTCCGGCGGCGCGCGGGGTCCGGGGTTCAGAGTGCCCCGGGCGGAGCGCTGGAAACCGCTCCGCCCGGGCCCCGGTCACAGGGCTGCGGGGGGCGGGGTGGGGTCCTTGCGCAGCCGGAACCAGTAGAAGCCGTGGCCCGCCAGGGTGAGCAGATACGGCAACTCGCCGATCGCCGGGAAGCGCACCCCGCCGATCAGCTCCACCGGGTGCATCCCGTTGAACGCGCGCAGGTCCAGCTCGGTGGGCTGGGGGAAGCGCGAGAAGTTGTGCACGCACAGCACCAGGTCGTCGCCGTGTTCGCGCAGGAACGCCAGGACGGCCGGGTTGGAGGAGGCCAGCTCGGTGTACGAGCCGAGCCCGAAGGCGTGGTTCTGCTTACGGATCTCGATCATCCGCCGCGTCCAGTGCAGCAGCGAGGACGGCGAGGCCATGGACGCCTCGACGTTGGTCACCTGGTAGCCGTAGACGGGGTCCATGATCGTGGGCAGGAAGAGCCGGCCCGGGTCGCAGGAGGAGAACCCGGCGTTGCGGTCGGGCGTCCACTGCATCGGGGTGCGCACCGCGTCACGGTCGCCGAGCCAGATGTTGTCGCCCATCCCGATCTCGTCGCCGTAGTACAGGATCGGCGAGCCGGGCAGCGAGAGCAGCAGCGCGGTGAACAGCTCGATCTGGTTGCGGTCGTTGTCGAGCAGCGAGGCGAGGCGGCGCCGGATGCCGATGTTGGCGCGCATCCGGGGATCCTTGGCGTACTCGGCGTACATGTAGTCGCGCTCTTCGTCCGTGACCATTTCGAGGGTGAGCTCGTCGTGGTTGCGCAGGAAGATGCCCCACTGGGCGTTCTTCGGGATCGCCGGGGTCTTGGCGAGGATTTCCGAGACGGGGTAGCGGGACTCGCGCCGCACCGCCATGAAGATGCGCGGCATCACCGGGAAGTGGAACGCCATGTGGCACTCGTCGCCGCCCTTGGTGAAGTCGCCGAAGTAGTCGACGACGTCCTCGGGCCACTGGTTGGCCTCGGCGAGCAGCACCGTGTCCGGGTAGCTCGCGTCGATCTCGGCGCGTACCCGCTTGAGGAATTCATGCGTTGCCGGAAGGTTTTCGCAGTTGGTTCCCTCCTCCTGGTACAGGTAGGGCACCGCGTCGAGGCGGAAGCCGTCGATACCGAGATCGAGCCAGAAGCGCAGCGCGGAGACGATCTCCTCCTGCACGGCCGGGTTCTCGTAGTTGAGGTCCGGCTGGTGGGAGAAGAAGCGGTGCCAGTAGTACTGCTTGCGGACCGGGTCGAAGGTCCAGTTGGACGTCTCGGTGTCGACGAAGATGATCCGGGCGTCCTGGTACTGCTTGTCGTCGTCGGCCCAGACGTAGTAGTCGCCGTACGGGCCGTCCGGGTCCCGGCGCGACTCCTGGAACCACTCGTGCTGGTCGCTCGTGTGGTTCATGACGAAGTCGATGATCACGCGCATGCCGCGCTGGTGGGCGGCGTCCACGAACTCCACGAAGTCGGCCAGGTCGCCGAACTCGGGCAGGACGGCGGTGTAGTCCGAGACGTCGTAGCCGCCGTCGCGCAGCGGGGACTTGAAGAACGGCGGCAGCCAGAGGCAGTCGACGCCCAGCCATTGCAGATAGTCCAGCTTGGCGGTGATGCCCTTGAGATCCCCGACGCCGTCGCCGTTGCTGTCCTGGAAGGACCGCACGAGCACCTCGTAGAACACGGCGCGCTTGAACCACTCGGGGTCGCGGTCCTTGGCGGGGGTGTCCTCGAACGTGTCGTGGACGGGCTCATTGACGATCATGGTGTGGGTGACCCTCCGATCGGCGGGGACGGTCGCAGGACCAGGATGTGCGCGGGTGCTCGGCCCGGTTCAAGGCGCACGTAGTTGGCCCTGCCCCAGTGGTAGGTCTCTCCGGTGAGCTCGTCGCGCACCGGGAAGGACTCGTCCCATGCGAGGCCGAGTTCCGGCATGTCCAACGAGACCGTGGCCTCCTGGGTGTGGTGGGGGTCGAGGTTGGCGACCACCACAACAGTGTTCGATCCTGAGCGCTTGCTGTACGCGATCAACGCGTCGTTGTCGGTGTCGTGGAAGTGGACCGAGCGCAGCTGCCGCAGGGCCGGCTGGCGGCGCCTGATGCGGTTGAGCGCGGTGATCAGCGGAGCGATGGAACGGCCCTCGCGTTCGGCCGCCTCCCAGTCGCGCGGACGCAGCTGGTACTTCTCCGAGTGCAGGTACTCCTCACTTCCCGGCTTGGCGGGGACGTTCTCGCACAGCTCGTATCCGGCGTAGACGCCCCAGGACGGGGAGAGCGTCGCGGCGAGCACGGCCCGCACCTCGAAGGCGGGGCGGCCGCCGTCCTGGAGGTAGCCGTGCAGGATGTCCGGGGTGTTCACGAAGAAGTTGGGCCGCATGTAGGGCGCGGTCTCGGTCGCCAGCTCCGTGACGTACTCGGTGAGCTCCTGCTTGCCGGTGCGCCAGGTGAAGTACGTGTACGACTGCTGGAAGCCGATCGTGGCGAGGGTGCGCATCATCGCGGGCCGGGTGAACGCCTCGGCCAGGAAGATCACGTCCGGGTCGGTGCCGTTGATCTCGGCGATGACCTTCTCCCAGAACACCACCGGCTTGGTGTGGGGGTTGTCGACGCGGAAGATCCGTACGCCGTGCCCCATCCAGAACCGCAGCAGCCGTACGGTCTCCTCGATCAGACCCGGCATGTCCCGGTCGAAGGCGATCGGGTAGATGTCCTGGTACTTCTTCGGCGGGTTCTCGGCGTACGCGATCGTCCCGTCCACCCGGTGGTGGAACCACTCGGGGTGCTTGTCGACCCAGGGGTGGTCGGGAGAGCACTGGAGGGCGAAGTCGAGGGCCACCTCCAGACGCAGGTCGCGGGCGGCGGCCACGAAGTCGTCGAAGTCGTCGAGGGTGCCCAGATCGGAGTGGACGGCGTCGTGGCCGCCCTCGGCCGAGCCGATCGCCCAGGGCACGCCGACGTCCCAACGCCCGGCCTCCAGGCTGTTGTCGGGCCCTTTGCGGTAGGTGGTTCCGATGGGGTGGACCGGTGGCAGGTAGACGACGTCGAAGCCCATGGCGGCCACCGCGGGCAGCCGCGCGGCGGCGGTGCGGAAGGTGCCGGAGACTGGCGGGCCCTCGCCGGTGACCACGGCGCCCTCGGAGCGCGGGAACAGCTCGTACCAGGAGCCGTACAGGGCGCGCCGGCGTTCCACGAGCAGCGGCATCGGCGCCGAGCAGGTCACGAGGTCGCGCAGCGGGTACGCCGCGAGGGCCGCGCCGGCCGGTGGGGCCAGGGCGGCGGCGAGCCGGGCCGCGGGGGAGCGGCTCGTGTCGCGCAGGGCGTCCACCACGGCCAGGACCGCCTCGCGCCGCCCCTTCGCCTTCGGCACCCCGGCCGCGGCCCGCTCGTACAGCGCGGCGCCCTCCGCGAGGACGAGCTCGGTGTCCAGGCCGGCCGGGATCTTGATGCGGGCGTTGTGGCGCCAGGTCGTGAGCGGGTCGCCCCACGCCTCGACGGTGAACGTCCACAGGCCTTCGGAGGTCGGGGTGACATCGGCGCCCCACCGGTCGGTGCCGGGAGCGAGTTCGCGCATCGGGGTGAAGGGCCGGCGGCGGCCTCCCGGGTCACGCAGCACGACGTTGGCGGCCACGGCGTCATGGCCTTCACGGAACACGGTGGCGGTCACCTGGAAGCTCTCCCCGGCCACCGCCTTCGCGGGCCTTGTGCCGCACTCGACGGCGGGGCGCACGTCGAGCACGGGGATGCGGCCGATGGACGGGTTCGGGATCACGGGCTCACCTGTGGATGATTGGTATGGTTTGCCGCGTTTGCGGGATTCTGTCCTTTTTATCTGTTCCCCTGGCGACTGACCGGCTGCGGGCATGGCCGCTCCTGTCCGCGTTCACTCGAATGGCGTGCGGGAAAGACTGCGGGAAGGCGTACCGAGTGAGCCTTCCACGGTGTACGGGTGGGCATTCCGGCTGTTTGTTAACTACCTGCGCGTAATGGTTCGGACAAGGAATCCGCCCGTCCTTTGGCCGACAACGATCCAAACTTTGCCCGCCCGCACGTGAGGTGACGCCCTTTCAGGGAACGGCCGGGCGCGCCGCCCCCACCTGGAATCGGACAGGCCGGACCGCGGGGCACAGTCGTGGCCCGGGGCGCACCGGCACTACCTTCGGGAGTGAAGGAGGGGCGCACATCGCGGTGTGGCCGCCCCACTCCGTACGTCCCCTGCGAAGGTGGAAGCGTGAAGGCAATCCGTCGATTCACCGTGCGCCCCGTCCTGCCCGACGCCCTTCGTCCGCTCAGCGATCTCGCGCGCAATCTGCGCTGGTCCTGGCATGCGGAGACCCGAGACCTCTTCCAGTTCGTGGATCCCGACGGCTGGCGGGCGGCGGGTGAGGACCCCGTCCGGCTGCTCGGGTCCGTCAGCGCCGCCCGGCTCGACTCGCTCGCCCAGGACCGCCGCTTCCTGCGCAGGCTCACCGCTGCCGCCGACGACCTCGACGACTATCTGCACGGCCACCGCTGGTACCAGGACCAGAGCGGTGAACTCCCGTCCGCCATCGCCTACTTCTCGCCCGAGTTCGGTGTCACCGCCGCCCTGCCGCAGTACTCCGGCGGCCTCGGCATCCTCGCGGGCGACCATCTCAAGTCCGCCAGCGACCTCGGCGTACCGCTCATCGGGGTCGGCCTCCTCTACCGGCACGGATACTTCCGCCAGTCGCTCTCGCGCGAGGGCTGGCAGCAGGAGCACTACCCCCTGCTCGACCCCAACGAGCTGCCCGTCTCACTCCTGCGGGAGGCGGACGGCACCCCCGCCAAGGTCGCCCTCGCGCTCCCCGGCGGCCGCGCACTGCACGCCGCCGTCTGGCAGGCGAGGGTCGGCCGGGTGCCGCTGCTCATGCTCGACTCGGACGTCGAGGAGAACGGCCCGGGCGAACGCGACGTCACCGACCGCCTGTACGGCGGCGGCAGCGAGCACCGGCTGCTCCAGGAGATGCTGCTCGGCATCGGCGGAGTACGCGCGGTACGGACGTACTGCCGCCTCACCGGGCACCCGGCGCCCGAGGTGTTCCACACCAACGAGGGCCACGCCGGGTTCCTCGGGCTCGAACGCATCCGTGAACTCGCGGGCGATGGGCTGGAATTCGACGCGGCGCTGGAATCGGTGCGGGCCGGCACGGTGTTCACCACCCACACCCCGGTGCCGGCCGGAATCGACCGCTTCGACCGGGAGCTGGTCGCCCGCCACCTGGGCGACGACGGCGAACTGCCCGGCGTGGACGTCGAGAAGATCCTCCACCTCGGCATGGAGACCTACCCCGGCGGCGAGCCGAACCGCTTCAACATGGCCGTGATGGGGCTGCGCCTCGCCCAGCGCGCCAACGGCGTCTCCACCCTGCACGGCGCCGTCAGCCGGGACATGTTCGCGGGGCTCTGGCCGGGATTCGACCCCCAGGAGGTGCCGATCACCTCCGTCACCAACGGCGTGCACGCCCCCACCTGGGTGGCGCCCGAGGTCTTCCGGCTCGGCGCCCGCCAGATCGGCGCGGGCCGCACCGAGGACGCGCTGACCACCGGCGGCTCCGACCGGTGGGACGCGGTCACCGGCATCCCCGACGGCGAGATCTGGGAACTGCGCAGGGAACTGCGCGAACAGCTGGTCCACGAGACCCGGGAACGGCTGCGCGCCTCCTGGCGCCAGCGCGGCGCGGGCTCGGCCGAACTCGGCTGGATCGACTCGGTGTTGAGCCCCGACGTGCTCACCATCGGCTTCGCCCGGCGGGTGCCCTCCTACAAACGCCTCACGCTGATGCTGCGCGACCGCGACCGGCTGATGGAACTGCTGCTGCACCCGACGAGGCCCGTGCAGATCGTCGTCGCGGGCAAGGCGCACCCCGCCGACGACGGCGGCAAACGGCTCGTGCAGGAACTGGTGAAGTTCGCCGACGACCCACGGGTCCGCCACCGCATCGTGTTCCTGCCGGACTACGGCATGCGGATGGCGCAGAAGCTGTACCCGGGCTGCGACGTGTGGCTCAACAACCCGCTGCGCCCCCTGGAGGCGTGCGGGACGAGCGGGATGAAGGCGGCCCTCAACGGCTGCCTCAACCTGTCCGTCCTGGACGGCTGGTGGGACGAATGGTTCGAGCCGGACTTCGGCTGGGCCATCCCGACCGCGGACGGCGCGGCGACCGACGAGGACCGCCGCGACGAGCTGGAGGCCAATGCCCTGTACGACCTCATCGAGGACCGGGTCGCCCCCCGCTTCTACGACCGGGGCCCCTCGGGGCTGCCCGACCGCTGGATCGAGATGGTCCGCCAGACCCTGACCAAGCTGGGGCCCAAGGTGCTCGCGGGACGGATGGTGCGGGAGTATGTGACCCGTCTGTACGCGCCGGCCGCGGCGGCCCACCGCTCCCTCGACCCGTCCACGGCGCGCGATCTCGCGCACTGGAAGGCCCGGGTGCGGGGCTCCTGGCCGCGGGTCGCCGTGGAGCACGTCGAGGCGGTGGCCCCGGCGGCGGCCGCCCCGAACGGCACCGCGGAGCTCGGCTCCACGCTGGCGCTGCGGGTACGGGTGGCGCTGGGCGACCTCGGTCCCGACGACGTCGAGGTGCAGGCGGTGGCCGGCCGGGTGGACACGGCGGACGCCATCGCGGACGCGGCCACCTTCCCGCTGAAACCGGCGGGCGGCCCCGACCTGGAGGGCCGCTGGACCTACGAGGGCCCCCTCGCCCTGGACCGCACCGGCCCGTTCGGCTACACGGTCCGCGTGCTGCCGGCCCACCGCTGCCTCGCGACCCACGCGGAGCTGGGTCTGGTGGCGGGCCCGACGGAGGCGACGGGGGAGGGCGCCGGCGTGCTCATGCGCTGAGTCCGGTCCGCGCCCGGGCTCGCGGCCCGGGCGCGGACATGGGCGGTGCCCGGAGCCTCTGGGGCTCCGGGCACCTTCACTTTCCGGCCAGCCGCCTGGTCAGAAAATGAGCCTGCGGGGCGGTTTCGTCAGGGACGGGCTCAGAAGCTGAGCTTGAAGTCCGTGACGGTGCCGGTGTCGTACCGGCCCTTGTCCTGGACCTTCAGCTTCCAGACGCCGTTGGCCGCGACACTGGAGGCGTTGACGGTGAACGTCTTGTCCATGTTCGCCGTCGAGTCCGAGGACGAGTTCTGCAGACGGAACGACTTGCCGTTCGGGGCCACCAGGTCGATCTGGAGGTCACCGATGTAGGTGTGGGTGATCTTCACCCCGACCTTGAGGGCGCTCGGCGCGTTGCCCGTGATGCCGGAGACGGTGACCGGGTCGTTGATGGCGTTGCCCGGGTAGTCCGGGATGGCCACGCTCGCGCTGTTCTCGAAGACCTTGCCACCGGGGTCGGTGCCGCCGCCGTGCCGGGCGCCGACGTTGATGGCCGCCCACGCGTCGGTGATGTTGTTGACCTCGGCGCTGTTCGCGCCGTACAGCTCGGTCGCCGCGGCGATGGTGCCGGCGCGGGCTCCCGCGTAGTCGGTGCTGGAGTTGAACTTGGTGCTCAGCGCCTTGTACCAGATGAGCTGGGCCTTGTCGCGGCCGATGCCGGTGACCGGCAGACCGTCGGAGGTCGGCGAGTTGTAGCTCACGCCGTTGATGACCTTGGCGCCGCTGCCCTCGGAGGCCAGGTAGAACCAGTGGTTCGCCGGGCCCGACGAGTAGTGCACGTCGAGGTTGCCGACACCGGAGTACCAGCTGTCCGCGGAGCCGCCGTCCTTGCTGGGCTTGTCCATGTAGCGCAGCGGGGTGCCGTCACCGTTGATGTCGATCTTCTCGCCGATGAGGTAGTCACCCGGGTCGGAGGAGTTGTTCGCGTAGAACTCCACCGAGGTGCCCATGATGTCGGAGGTGGCCTCGTTCAGACCGCCCGACTCGTCCGCGTACTCAAGGCCCGCGGTGGCCGCCGTGACGCCGTGCGACATCTCGTGGCCCGCCACGTCCAGCGCGGTCAGCGGGTCGTTGTTGCCGGACCCGTCGCCGTACGTCATGCAGAAGCAGCTGTCGTCCCAGAACGCGTTCACGTACGAGTTGCCGTAGTGGACGCGGGAGTAGGCGGCGACGCCGTCGCCGCGGATGCCGCTGCGGCCGAAGACGTTCTTGTAGAAGTCCCAGGTCTCGGCCGCGCCGTACGCGGCGTCGGCGCCCGCGGTGGCCGCGTTGGCGTTGGTGCCGTCACCCCAGGTGTCGGTGGACTGGGTGAACAGCGAACCCGTCCCGGACGTCCCGTGGTTGAGGTTGTAGGTCTTGTGACCGCCGCGGCCGGTGTCGTTGAGCGTGTAGCTCGACCCGGACTGCGAGGTGCCGAGGGTGACCTGCCCGCTGTAGCGGGTGTTGCCCACGCCGGTCTCGATGCCCTGCCACTGGTGCAGCTTGGCGCCCGTCTTGGCGTCCGTGATGACGTGCAGCTGGTTCGGCGTGCCGTCGTCCTGGAGCCCGCCCACGACCGTCTCGTACGCGAGGGTCGGCGCGCCCTTGACCATCCAGATGACCTTGCGGGCGCTGTCGGCCTTGTCCGCCTTCGAGCCGGCTGCCTTGGCGGCCTTGAGGGCCTGCGTGGCGGCGGCGGCCGGGGCGTTGGAGGGCGCGGCGGTGGAAACGCCCTGGAGCTGGGCGGTGTTCGCCTTGATGACGCCCTTGGTCTTGCCGGCCGCGGTGTCGACCATCAGGTCGCCGCCGAGGACGGGCAGGCCCTGGTAGGTGCGCTCGTAGCGGGTGTGGACGGTGCCGTCCTGGTCCTTGGCCACGTCGTGGACGACGAGCTTTTCCTGCGCGCCCAGGCCGAGTGCCTTGGCGGTGGTCGCCGTGGTGGCGGTGGCCTGGCGTATGAGCTCGGCGCGCTGGGAGGGGGTGAGGCTCACGGGCAGGGCGCCCGGGTTGCGTACCGCCTGGGCCTTGACGGCCGCGGTGGACGCGGAGTCGTCGGGGTGTGCGCTGGCGGTTCCCGCCTGGAAGCCGACGCTGAGCATGGCGGCTGCGGCGATCAGGGCGCCGGTGGCGGTGGCACGACGACGATGCGTGGATCTCACGCGAACTCCTTCTGCGAGGGGGATCCGGGCGACTGGGTGGGGTCGGCCGGGCAGAGCAAAGCGGAGCAGGTGCGGCAACGAAATGATGTGCGTGAAAACTGTGTGCGAGGAACGGGGGAAGAGTGCCAGCAGTGGAGAACCCGTGTCAGGAGCGCGTCAACAAGTTGGCCGAAAAACGTCCGTTGTCCGAAGGTCGTCGTTCGTTAAGCGGACGTTTCGCGGATGCTCACCGCGATGCCGTCGAGAAGTCGGTCGAGCCCGAAACCGAAGAGCGAGTCCAAGTCCATCTCGAACGGCTCGTGATCGAAGATGGTGGCAAGGACGGGGTAGCGGCCGCTCGACACGATGGCCGCAAACCGACCCCCGTTCTGGTCCATCCACTCCTCGTTGGAGACCCCGGTGTCCTGGAGCGCGTGCCCCTCCAACTCCATGGCGAGGCCCAGCCCTTGGACGAAGGCGATGAGCGTCAGATGCGCGAGCATCACCTGGTGCGTGCCCAGTGACGTGCCGCGCAGGGCCCGCAGCACCGACTCCGTGTACTTCATCGCCTCGGGCATGGGCTCCGGCCGGATGAAGGAGGCCATCGCCCGCGCCATCCAGGGATGCCGGCGATACGCGCCCCACAACCGCCGTGAGGCGTGCGTGAGTTGGTCCCGCCAGTCACCCGTGGGATGGCCCGGATCCGCCTCGGCGAACCCCACGTCCGTCATGAGCCGTACGAGCTCGCCCTTGCTCGGCACATGCCGGTACAGCGCCATCGTGGAGGCCCCCAGCTCGCCCGCGACCCGCCGCATCGAGAGCCCGGCAAGCCCCTCGGCGTCCGCGATGCGGACCGCGGCGGCCACGACGGCCTCGCGGCTCAAAGGCGGCGCCCCCTCGTGCCCGCGCGCCGGCACGGCATCGGCGACCACCGTGCCGACGCCCGGCACCACCCGCACCAGGCCCTCGCGCGCGAGCACGGCGAGCGCCTTGGTCGCGGTCGCCATCGCCACCCCGCTCTCGCGCACGACGGCCCGCGTCGAGGGCACCCGGTCGCCGGGCGCCAGCTCGCCCGAAGCGATGCGCTGCCGGATCCCGGCGGCGATGGAGAGATAGGGCGCGTGATCGGTCACGCCGGGCAGCGTACTAGTGCACCGTACGGCGTTCCACCCGCAGTGCCAGGGCGTTTTCAGGGGTGCACTAGGTCGACGGTAGCGCCGTACGCGACCCGCTGCTTCGCTCCCCCCATGAACACCATCACCGGCCCCCTCGCGGGCCGCACGGACCCGGCCCCACCGCGTGCCGGACGCAGGGAATGGACCGCGTTCGCCGTCCTCATGCTGCCGCTGCTCCTCGTCTCGATGGACGTCTCCATCCTCTACTTCGCCATCCCGTTTATCAGCGAGGACATCGCACCCAGCTCCACCGAGCAGCTGTGGATCCTCGACATGTACGGGTTCGTGCTCGCCGGTCTGCTCATCACGATGGGCGCGCTCGGCGACCGGATCGGCCGGCGCCGGCTCGTGCTCGCGGGAGCGGCGGTCTTCGGCGTGGCCTCGGTCGCCGCGGCCTACGCGGACTCGCCCCAACTGCTCATCGCCGTACGGGCCTTGCTGGGCGTCGGCGGCGCCGCCCTGATGCCGTCCACGCTGGCCCTGATCCGCAACCTCTTCCACGACGACAGGCAGCGCGCCCAGGCGGTCACCGCCTGGACCGGCGTCATGACCGTCGGCATCTCCTTCGGGCCCGTCGTCAGCGGAGCCCTGCTCGAACACTTCTGGTGGGGTTCGGTGTTCCTCATCAACCTCCCCGCCATGCTCCTCCTGCTGATCCTCGCGCCCGTGCTGCTGCCCGAGGTGAAACAACCGGTGGCCGGCCGCTTCGACTGGCCGAGCGCGGTGCTGTCGCTCGCCGGACTGCTCCCCGTCATCCAGGGCGTCAAGCAACTCGCCCGCGACGGCGTCGCGTTGACGTCGGTCCTGGCTGTGGTCGCCGGACTGGCGATCCTGTACGTCTTCGTGCGGCGCCAGTCCAGGATCGCCCACCCCCTGATCGACCTGGAGCTGCTGCGCCGGCGCACCTTCGGCGGCGCGGTGCTCGCCAACCTCTTCGCCATCGCGGCGACCGTGGGCATGGCGGTGTTCCTCACCCAGTACCTCCAGTCGGTGCTGGGCAAGAGCCCCCTCGATGCGGCGCTGTGGAGCCTCGTGCCCGCGGCGGGGGCGTTCGCGGGGGCGCCGAGCGGGGCGGCGCTCGCCCGGCGCTTCGACCGGGGCACCGTCATGGCGGTCGGCTTCGCCGTCTCCGCCTGCGGCTTCCTCGCGCTGACCCGGGTCCGCACGGACTCGCCCCTGTGGTTCACCCTCACGGCCTGTGCGGTGTACACGTCGGGCCTCGTCGCGGCGATGGCACTCGCCAACGAACTCGCCCTCGGCGCGGCCCCGCCCGAGCGGGCCGGATCGGCGGCCGCCGTCCTGGAGTCCGGCCAGGAGCTGGGCGGCGCGCTCGGCATGGCGGTCCTCGGGTCGGTCGGCGCGGCGGTCTACCGGCACGGCATGGCCGACGCGCCGGCCGCGGCCCGCGAGACGCTGGGCGCGGCGCTGGTGTCGGCGCGGGGGCGTGATCTGACGACGGCGTTCGATGCGTTTACGCGGGGGCTGGATCTGGCGGCGTTCTGTGCGGCCGGGTTGATGGCGGGGGCGGGGGCGCTGGCGCTGGGCCTGCTCCGGGTGCGGCGATCCGAGAGGGTGCCCTCGCTGACTCCCCCAGGGAGGTAGGCCCCTTGGAGCGCTTGCCTGTGGCGCCGGGGCTTGGGGGACCGGGGGTGGCTCCGTCGTCGTCCGAGCGCGAGTTGAGCGTGGCCGACCGCGCAGTTCCCCGCGCCCCTTGGGGTGGCGGTGGTCGGTTTTTGGGCGCGGGTCGGGCGTGGTTGCTCGCGCAGTTCCTCGCGCCCCTTGGGGGGGGTGGTGGTTGGTTTTTGGGTGCGGGCTGGGCGTGGTTGCTCGCGCAGTTCCTCGCGCCCCTTGGGGTGGCGGTGGCGAGGGGGAGGGTGGCTGCCGCTGGGTGTGGCTGGGTGTTGCTGGGCTGTCGGGGTTCCTCGGTGCTGCCCGGGGGGCGCGGGGAACTGCGCGAGCGGCCCACGGCGGTGGGCGGACGAAGGGCGGCGGGGTGTCCCCGGGGGTGCGGGGAACTGCGCGATCAGCCGTGGGCGGCGGGTGGGTGACAGTCGCGGTGGGTCCCCAGGGGGAGGGTGGCTGTCGCTGGGTGTTCGGGGTGTCTCGGTGCTGCTCAGGGGCGCGGGGAACTGCGCGGGCAACCCATGGCGGTGGGCGGACGAAGCGCATCGGGGTGCCCCCGGGGGCGCGGGGAACTGCGCGATCAGCCGTGGGCGGCGGGCGGGTGACAGTCGCGGTGGCGCCCCCCAGGGGAGGGTGGGTGTCGCTGGGTGTTCGGGGTGTCTCGGTGCTGCTCAGGGGCGCGGGGAACTGCGCGACCAGCCCACGGCGGCGGGCGGACGAAGCGCATCGGAGTGTCCCCGGGGGCGCGGGGAACTGCGCGACCAGCCCATGGCGGCGGGCGGACGAAGGGCGGCGGGGTGCCTCCGGGGGCGCGGGGAACTGCGCGAGCGGCCCACGGCGGTGGGCGGACGAAGGGCGTCGGGGTGTCCCCAGGGGCGCGGGGAACGGCGCGAGCGGCCCGCGGCGGTGGGCGGGTGAAGGGCAACGGGGTGTCCCCGGCGGCGGGGGCAGCTCAGGGTGGCGGGCGGGTGAGGGGCGGCCGCGGCGTGGGGGTACGGTGTCGGGCCCAGCGCCGTATCAGCGAGGAGCACACCGGTGACGGACAACCGCATAGGCCCACCCCACTTCGGCACCGAGCGCGAAACCCTGCGTGCCTTCCTCGACTACCACCGGGCCACGCTGGCCATGAAGTGCGAGGGGCTGGGCGATGAGGAGCTGCGGCGGGAGTCGATGCCGCCCTCCACGCTGTCCCTGCTCGGCCTGGTGCGCCACATGGCCGAGGTCGAACGCGCCTGGTTCCGCCGGGTGTTCGAGGACAAAGACGCCCCGATGGTGTGGTCGGACACGGTCGATTTCCAGGCGGCGTACGACACGAGTGAGGCGACCGGCGCCGAGGCGTTCGCGGCCTGGGAGGCCGAGGTCGAGCACTCCCGCCGGATCGAGCGCGCTGCCGAGTCCCTGGACCTCGCGGGCCGCCAGCCGCGCTGGGACGAGGAGGTGTCGCTGCGCATGGTGATGCTGCACATGATCCTGGAGTACGGCCGGCACAACGGCCACGCCGACCTGCTGCGCGAGGGCGTCGACGGCACGGTGGGCGCCTGACCCCCGCCGGGCCCCAGGCCCCAGGCCCCGGGCCCCGGGTCAGCGCCAGGGGAGGTTCCGCCACGGGCTGCCCTCGTGCTCGGTGAGGACCCGGTGCGCGTCGAGGCTCTGCTGGTAGAAGGGGCCGTAGGACTCCTCGTCGAAGCGCAGCACCCGCCCCAGCGCGTACCCGGCGGAGAAGTCCTCCCACGAGCGGTGGGCCGACTTGCTCAGCGCCCCCGCGTACACGATCGCCTGCTCGGCCTCGTGCGGGGTGCAGAACCGGGCCTCCAGTCCGCAGCGGGCCAGGTTCACCGCGCGGGCGTAGTCGTAGGCGACGGTGGTGGTCACCCGGCCGTCCGGCTCCAGCAGTCCGTCGGCGCGGAACCGGGCCTCGTACCGGATGATGCGCCGCACCAGCTCCTCGACGTGCCTGACCGTGGCGTCACCCAGCCCGATGTCCTGGGCGTGCCCCGCGGCGGTCTCGCGCCACAGCTCGGCCGGCGGCGGCTCACCGAGGCCCGCGCGCAGCTCCTCGCGCACACCGAGTACGAAGTCCGGCTCGGGCGGGCTGTTGCGCGCGTCGAGCAGAATGTCCAACTGACGCCTGAACGACGTGGGTTCGGTGATGTTCCACGATGAGCGCAGCGCTGCGAGCTGGCCGGCGTAACCGTGGTGGACGGTGCCGACCTCGTTCCACGGCACACCGCTCCCGGTCGCCAGATGCGCGCCGCACGCCAGGCCGTAGGCGAGCGGCCCGTGCAGGGCGCCGTGCCGCAGCGCGATCAGCCGGGCGCCGCGCGGGCGCTCGGTCTCCTCGTGGACGCGACGCCACATCGCACGGTGCTCGGGCGCGGCGGGCAGGAACAGCTGGGCGGGGGTGCCGGCGTTGACCGCGAGCAGCTGGTTCGGCCCGCGCCAGCCGAAGTCGGCGATCCACTCCAGAGACACGTCGTGGAACACCCAGTCGGGATGCCACGGCGGCAGCATCCCGCGGGTGAGCACCGGCTTGCACAGCCACCCCGAAGGGTCGCGGTAGGAGGGCCAGTGGACCAGGTCGGGCCGCGCGTCGACGTCCGCCTTCGGCGCCCCTATGTACAGCTCCTCACGGGCCAGCACCCGTAGCTGCGCCTCCACGTCGCCGCGCAGTCCCGCGGAGTGCAGCAGCCACTCCGTCTCCGTCGGCGCCGCCCAGCTGATCCCCGTTGCCGTTGCCACGTCCCGATCCTACGAAACCGGTCCCGGGCGGCACGGCGGCAGGTATGGGCGAGTGCACAGGGGAGGTGACGGACGAGCTCGCAGGCGAGGCGACGGGCAGGTGCACAGGCGAGGTGACGGGGAGGCGTGGGGGAGGCGTGGGGGAGGCACGGAAGAGGCCGTGCGGCGCGGGAAGGTTACTGTCCCCGGATGAACATTCCCGCCGAAATGCTGCCCCACGACGTCCAGTTGCGGATCGTCGTCCCCGACGACGCGGAGGCGCTGTACCGCGCTCAGCTCGCGAACCGCGAGCATCTGAGACCGTGGGAACCCCGCCGCGCGGAGAGCTTCTTCACCGTCCGGGGCCAGGCCGAGCGGATCGAGGGGCAGGTGGAGGAGTTCCGGGAAGGGCGTGTCGTGCCCTGGGTGTTGGAGAAGGACGGCGCCGTCATCGGCATCATCACGCTCTCCGGTGTGGTGCTCGGCCCCTTCCGCAGCGCGTCGCTCGGGTACTGGGTCGCCGCCGACCAGCAGGGCCGAGGGCTGGCCGGCGCGGCCGTGGCGCGAGTCTGTGCCATCGCCCGCGACATCGTCGGCCTGCACCGCATCGAGGCCGGCACGCTGCTCGACAACCACGCCTCGCAACGCGTCCTGGAGAAGAACGGCTTCGACCCGATCGGCATGGCGCCGCGCTATCTGCACATCGACGGGGAATGGCGCGACAACCGGCTGTTCCAGCGGATCCTGCACGACGGCCCCCCGCCGGGCCACTGACCGGGGCCCGGCGCCCGGCGTGACTTCCGGGCGCCGAGGGAGAGTCACCCGCCGGCCCACGGGTCCCTCGCGGGGTGTGCCGAGCCTGAGGGACGCCGCTCAGGCCAGGCTGTCCTGCCAGGCCCGGTGCAGGCCGGCGAAGCGGCCCGTGCCCGCGATGAGGTCGGCGGGGGCGCCGTCCTCGACGATGCGGCCGTGCTCCATGACCAGGACCCGGTCCGCGACCTCGACCGTGGACAGCCGGTGCGCGATCACCACCGCGGTACGGCCTCCCAGAACCGTGTGCATGGCACGCTGCACCGCGCGCTCGCCGGGAATGTCGAGCGAGCTGGTCGCCTCGTCGAGGATCAGGACGGCCGGATCGGCGAGCAACGCCCGTGCGAACGCGACCAGTTGGCGCTGCCCGGCCGAGATCCGGCCGCCCCGCTTGCGTACGTCCGTGTCGTACCCCTCGGGGAGGCCCGCGATGAAGTCGTGCGCGCCGATCGCCTTCGCGGCCCGCTCGATCTCCTCCCGGGTGGCGTCCGGACGCCCGATCGCGATGTTCTCGGCGACCGTGCCGGAGAACAGGAACGCCTCCTGGGTGACCATGACGACCCCGCGCCGCAGGTCCCGTACGGACAGGTCGCGCAGATCGGTGCCGTCGAGCAGCACGCGGCCCGGTCCGGGGCTCTCCTGCCCGGGCGCGGCCGGGGCGTTGGGCGACGGGTCGTAGAAGCGGGCCAGGAGCTTGGCGAGGGTGGACTTGCCCGCGCCCGTCGAGCCGACCACGGCCACGGTCTGGCCGGCGGGGATGGTCAGATCGAAGCGGGGCAGCACCTCGCCGCCGGTCCGGTAGGCGAAACTGACCTGCTCGAAGTCGACGCGGCGGCCCGGGAGTTCACTTACGCGCTCCGGCAGCGGGGCCGGCGTGGCCGCTTCCGGGACGGACGGGACCTGGGCGAGCAGACCGGCCACCTTCTCCAGGGACGCGGCGGCCGACTGGTAGGAGTTGAGGAACATGCCGAGCCGGTCGATCGGGTCGTACAGGCGCCGCAGGTACAGCACCGCTGCCGCCAGCACACCCAGGGCGAGGGTGCCGTCCGCGACCCGTGTCGCACCCCACAGCACCATCGCCGCGACCGCCGTGTTGGCCACGAGCCGGGAGCCCACCACGTAGCGCGCCATCTCCAGGAGCGCGTCCCCGTTCTTGCGTTCGTGCCGCCGGTTCAGCTCAAGGAACTCGGCGTCGTTGGCCCGCTCGCGCCGGAACGCCTGCACCGGCCGGATGCCGTTCAGGGTCTCCGCGAACTTGACGATCACCGCGGCGATCGCCGTCGACCGTGCCCCGTAAATGGCTCCGGCCCTGCGCTGGTAGACACGGATCAGGAAGTGCAGCGGCACATAGGAGAAGAGGGCGAGCGCGCCGGTGCCCCAGTCGAGCCAGAGCAGCATCGCGCAGATGTAGACCGAGGAGAGGATCACCCCGATCAGCTCCTGAAGCCCCTCGCTGAGCAGTTCCCGCAGCGACTCGACATCCGTGGTGGAGCGCGAGATCAGCCGGCCCGAGGTGTACCGCTCATGGAAGTCCACGCTCAGCGCCTGGGCGTGCCGGAATATCCGCCCGCGCAGATCGAGCAGCAGGTCCTGGTTGACCCGCGCGGAGGCCCGGACGAAGGCGTACTGGAAGAACCCGGAGGCCAGTGCGCACAGCAGGTATCCGGCGCCGACGGCGATCAGCGGCCCGTGGTCGTGTGCCCGGAACGCCGGTACGCCCCGGTCGATGGCGTACGCGACGAGCAGCGGGCCCGCCTGCGCCGCCGCCTGCTGCACGACGAGCATCAGCGTCGCAAGCACCACCCGGCGGCGCAACGGGCGCAGCAGCGACCGCAGCAGGGCGCCGGTCGCCCCGGCGGGCGCGGGCAGCTCGTCCCGGTCGAACGGATCGACGTGGCCCCCCGACGGCGCCGCCGGTTCGTCGCCGGTGGCCGTTTCCTCCCCGACCGTGGTCGTCATCGCCCGTCCTCCCGCTCGTCCCGGTGCTGGTCATCGGCGCCCGACATCAGCCAGGCGTATTCGGCGTTGCCGCGCAGCAGTTCCTGGTGCGTACCGACGGCCGCGATCCGGCCCTGCGACAGCAGCGCCACCCGGTCGGCCAGCATCACCGTCGAGGGCCGGTGCGCCACGACCAGCGCGGTGGTGTCCTCAAGCACCCGGCGCAGCGCCGCCTCGACCAGCGCCTCCGTGTGCACGTCGAGGGCCGACAGGGGGTCGTCGAGTATCAGGAACCTGGGCCGCCCCACGACCGCCCGCGCCAGCGCGAGCCGCTGCCGCTGCCCGCCCGACAGGCTGAGCCCCTGCTCGCCGACCTGTGTGTCCACGCCCTGCGGCAACCGGTGTACGAACTGGGCCTGCGCGATGTCAAGGGCGCGCTCCAGGTCCCGCGAACTCCCGCCGCCCATCAGGACGTTGTCCCCGACGGATGCCGAGAACAGCGTGGGCTCCTCGAACGCCACGGCGACGAGCCCGCGCAGCCGGTCCCGGGACATCCCGGCGATGTCCTCCCCGTCGAGCGTGATCCGCCCCCCGCCGACCTCGTAGAGGCGGGGCACGAGCGCGGTGAGCGTGGTCTTCCCGGACCCGGTCCCGCCGACCAGCGCCATCGTCTCGCCCGGCCGGATGTGCAGATCGACCCCACCCAGCACGGGCGAACTGCCCTCGGCGGCATCGGGATACCGGAACAAGACCCCGTCGAACCGAATCCCGTCCGCGACCGACACCGCCACCTCAGCCCCTCCGGCGTCGGAGGAGCCGGGGTCCGCCGGCAAGTTGACGGACGCGGCCACCCCAGCCTCTCCGGCGTCGGAGGAGCGGGGGTCCGGGGGCAAGGTGTCGGGCGTGGCCACCCCAGCCCCTCCGGCGTTTGAGGAGCGGGGGTCCGGGGGCGGAGCCCCAGGTGCACGGTCCGCAGGCGATGCGACGGGCGTGGCCACCCCAGCCTCTCCGGCGTCTGAGGAGCGGCGGTCCGCGGGTGACGCGACGGGCGTGGCCACCCCAGCCCCTCCGGCGCTTGAGGAGCGGGGGTCCGGGGGCGGAGCCCCTGGTGCACGGTCCGCAGGCAAGGTGACGGCGGAAGGGGCCACGGGGGCGGAGCCCGACGCGGGGCCCAGGGGCAGCGCCCCCTGGGGGTCACCCGGGGGCACACCCCCCGAGGGGTGGCTCGCGGAGGCGCCCGGCGCCTCAGCCTCCTCCCGCACATCCATCGCCTCAAAGAACCGCTCCGTCGCCGTCGCAGACTCCTGGCTCATCGCCAGCAGGAACCCGATCGACTCCACCGGCCACCGCAGGGCCAGCGCCGTGGACAGGAACGCCACCAGCGTCCCGGCCGAGAGCTCACCGTCGGCCACCTGCACCGTGCCGAGCACCAACGCCGCCCCGATGGCCAGTTCGGGAATCGTGGTGATCAGGCCCCAGATCCCGGCGAGCAGCCGCGCCTTGGCGAGCTCGGTGCCGCGCAACCGCAGGGCGAGTTCGCGGAAGGCCAGCGCCTGGCTGCGGTGCTGCCCGAACCCCTTGATGATCCGGATGCCGAGCACGCTCTCCTCGACGACCGTCGTCAGATCACCCACCTGATCCTGCGCCTGCCGGGCGACCAGCGAGTAACGGGTCTCGAACAGCGAGCAGATGACCACCAGCGGGATCACCGGCACCAGCAGCACGAGACCGAGGCTCCACTGCTGCGAGAGCAGGATCGCGAACCCGGCGAGGATCGTGACCGCGTTGACGACGAGGAAGGTCAGCGGGAACGCGAGGAACATCCGCAGCAGCATGAGGTCCGTGGTGCCGCGCGACAGGAGTTGGCCCGACGCCCACCGGTCGTGGAAGGAGACCGGAAGGCGCTGCACATGCCGGTACAGATCGGCCCGCATGTCCGCCTCGACCCGTGCGAGCGGCCGCGCCACGAGCCAGCGCCGGAACCCGAACAGCGCCGCCTCCGCCAGCCCGAGCAGCAGCAGGTACGCCGCGCCGAGCCACACCCCGCCGGGGTCGTGGTCCGCGACCGGCCCGTCGACGATCCACTTCAGGACGAGCGGGATCACCAGGCCGAGGCAGGAAGCGATGACGGCCACAACTGCCGCACTGAACAGGCGCGTTCGTACGGGTCGTACGTACGGCCAGAGCCTCAGGAGCGAGCGGGTGGCCGACTGGTCCTTGGTAGCTGCATGTGATTCGGACATCAATGCTGAGCCTACGGAGAGGCACTGACAGTGCCCACCGAGTTTCGACCGGGCCCCGCTGGTCCGCTGGTCCTAGGACCGGTGGAGCCGCGATCGAGCGACCTCCCCGTCCGGACCCCGAACCGGGACCCGGACCCCGAACCGGGACCCGGACCCCGAACCGGGACCCGGACCCGAACCGGGACCCGAACCGGGACCCGAACCGGGACCCGGACCCGGACCCGGACCCCGGACCCGAATCCGCCCCCACTCCCGGCCCCCGCCACCGCGGCCAGTCGTACCGCCCATCAACCGATCGGTTGATCCGGGGTCGAGCGTGATGGGCGATGTGCGGGGCCCCCGCCGGGCGGGATTCTCAGGGCATGGCAATCATCGAAGTCAGCGCACTGCGCAAGGCATACGGCCGCAGGCCCGCTGTCGACGGCGTCAGCTTCGCCGTCGAGGAGGGGGAGATCTTCGGCATCCTGGGCCCCAACGGCGCCGGCAAGACCACCACCGTCGAATGTGTCGAGGGGCTGCGCGTGCCCGACGCGGGGACGATCCGGGTGGCCGGTCGCGATCCCGTGGCCGACCACGACGAGGTGGCCCGCATCCTGGGCGCCCAGCTCCAGGAGAGCGAGCTCCAGCCCAAGCTCACCGTGCGTGAGGCGCTTGAGCTGTACGCCGCCTTCTACCCGAACCCGGCCGACTGGCGTCCGCTCGCCGAACGCCTGGGGCTCACCGAGAAGTTGGCCACCCGCTTCGCCAAACTGTCCGGGGGCCAGAAGCAGCGCCTGTCCATCGCGCTCGCGCTCATCGGCAACCCGCGCGTCGTGGTGCTCGACGAACTCACCACCGGGCTCGACCCCCGGGCCCGCCGCGACACCTGGGAGCTGATCGAGGACGTACGCCGCGGCGGGGTCACCGTGCTGCTCGTCACCCACTTCATGGAGGAGGCGCAGCGCCTCTGCGACCGGGTCGCCGTCATCGACAAGGGGCGGATCGCCGCCCTGGACACCCCCTCCGGCCTGATCCGGCGGGCGGCGGGCTCCACCGTCATCTCCTTCACGCCCTCGGCGCCGCTCGACGACGCCGCGCTGGCCGCGCTGCCGCAGGCCGCCGCGGTGGAGGACAAGCACGGCCGGGTGACCATCCACGGCACCGACGAGACCGTCAACGCCGTCATCACCCTGCTCGCCCGGCACCACATCACCGCCCACCAGCTCCGCGTCGGCGAGGCGACCCTCGACGACGCGTTCCTCGACCTGACGGAGGCCTCGGCATGACCAGCACCCTCACCCCGCCCCGCCCGAGTGGCGCCGCCCGCACCTCCCGTCCGGCCGCCGTCGCCGTCCTGAAAACCGAGACCAAGCTCTTCCGCCGCGAGCCCGCCGGACTCTTCTGGATCATGGTCTTCCCGACCGTGCTGCTGGTCGTGCTCGGCTCGATCCCGGGCTTCCGCGACCCCGACAAGGCGCTCGGCGGCATCCGCTTCGTCGACGCGTACGTACCCGTCGCCGTGCTCCTCTCCATGATCATGGCCGGGCTCCAGGCCATGCCGCCGGTCATCACCGGATACCGCGAGCGCGGCATCCTGCGCCGGATGTCGGCCACCCCGGTCCGCCCGTCGGCCGTACTCGGCGCGCAGATGGGGCTGCACGGCGCGGCGGCGCTCGTCTCCGCCGTCCTCTCCCTCACGGTGGGCCGGATCGCCTTCGGCGTGGCGCTTGCGCACCAGCTCTTCGGGTACGCCCTCGCCCTGCTGCTCGCCGTCCTGAGCGCGCTCGCTCTCGGCGCGCTGGTCTCCGCGCTCTCCCGTACCTCGAAGATCGCCAACGCCATCGGCTCCGCGGTGTTCTTCCCGATGATGTTCAGCGCCGGAGTCTGGCTGCCCGTCCAGGCCATGCCCGACACGCTGGCCCGCATCGTCGAACTCCTTCCGTTCGGCGCCGCGGCCCAGGCGCTCGGCGAGGCCGCGGCCGGCGACTGGCCCGGCTGGGACCACCTCGGCATCCTCGCCCTGTGGACCGTGGTCCTCTCGGCGGCCGCGACGCGCTGGTTCCGGTGGGAATGACAGCGGTGTCCCTCCGGGGCGGTTGCGACGACGGAGCCCGCCTGGACGACACTTGGGGCATGAGCGACGGGGTGAACACGGCGAAGCGGGATCCGGTGGAAGAACGCTGGGACGTGTTCCACCGCTGGGGCCCCTACGGGCTCCTCTTCGTCGGCAGCCTCGCCGCCACCGCCACCGCCGACCTGCTGATGAGCACCACCGCGCGCTGGGTCACCGTCGCCCTGGCCGGCGCCGCCCTCGCGCTCCAGCTCTGCTGGGGCCGGCTGCGCCGCACCCGGCCGGGACCGAGCGCGGCCGGAGCCGTCTACTACTTCCTGCGCTGGGGGATCGCCTTCGCGCTCACCTGGCTCAACCCGTTCTTCGCCTTCTACGCGGTCTGCGGCTACTTCGGCGCCCACGTGGTGCTGCCCCGGCGCCTGGTGAAGCCCGGCCTGTTCGCGACGGCGGTCGTCATGGCGGGCTCCCAGTCCGGCGGGCTGCCCCCCAAGGGCTCCATGGGCTGGGTGCTGTTCGGGGCGGTGCTCGTCATCAACATCGTCCTCCTCACGGTGTTCAGCCACCTCGCCGCCCAGGAGGACGAGCGGACCCGCGTGCAGGCGGCGACCATCGCCGAACTGGAGACCACCAACGCCCGGCTCCAGCAGGCCCTCGACGAGAACGCCGCCCTGCACACCCAGCTGGTGCTCCAGGCCCGCGAGGCGGGCGTCGCCGACGAGCGCCGCCGGCTCGCCGCCGAGATCCACGACACCATCGCCCAGGGACTGACCGGCATCATCGCCCAGCTCCAGGTGGTCACCAGCAGCACCGACCCCGCCCTCGTGCGCGACCACCTGGCCAGCGCGCAGGAACTGGCCCGGCACAGCCTCGGTGAGGCCCGGCGCTCCGTGCAGAACCTCAGCCCCCTCGACCTCGAACACGACGTCCTGCACGAGGCGTTGAAGAAGACCGTCGCCGAATGGGGCACCCGGCACGCGGTGCGCGCCGACTTCACCGTGACCGGCACCGCCGTGCAGCTCCACGAGGAGATCGAGGCCACCCTGCTCCGCATCGCCCAGGAGGCCCTGGCCAACGCTGGCCGGCACGCCCGGGCCTCGCGTGTCGGCGTGACCCTCTCCTTCATGGGCGACGAGGTCTCCCTGGACGTCCGCGACGACGGCCGGGGGTTCGACCCGCTGGACCTCCCGGCCCGCACCGGCACCGGCGGCTTCGGCCTCGACGGGATGCGGGCCCGCGCCGAACGCATCGCGGGCAGCCTCACCGTGGAATCGGAGCCCGGCCATGGCACCGCGGTCTCCGCCCGCGTACCGTTGGTCCCCCATGACCACTGACGCCACCATCACCCTCCTGATCTGCGACGACCACCCTGTTGTACGGGACGGTCTGCGCGGCATGTTCGCCTCGGCCGACGGCTTCCGGGTCCTTGGCGAGGCGGCCGACGGCGTCGAGGGCGTCGACCTCGCCCAACGGCTCGACCCGGACGTCGTCCTGATGGATCTGCGGATGCCGGGCGGCGGGGGAGTGGCCGCGATCGCTGAGCTCACCCGGCGCGCCCTGCGCTCCAAGGTCCTCGTCCTCACCACCTACGACACCGACTCGGACACGCTGCCCGCCATCGAGGCGGGCGCCACCGGGTACCTCCTCAAGGACGCCCCCCGCGATGAGCTGTTCGCCGCGGTCCGTGCCGCCGCCGCGGGACGCACGGTGCTCTCACCCGCGGTCGCCTCCCGCCTGGTCACGGCGGTGCGCACCCCGGCCGCTCCGGTCGGCGAACCGCTCTCGGCCCGGGAGCGCGAAGTGCTCGTCCTGGTCGCGCAGGGCACCTCCAACCGGGAGATCGCCCGGAACCTGTTCATCAGCGAGGCCACGGTCAAGACCCATCTGACGCACATCTACGGCAAGTTGGGGGTCAAGGACCGGGCCGCGGCGGTGGCGGTGGCGTACGACCGGAAGATCCTCGGCTAGCCGCGGCGCGTCCCGCCCCTGCCCTCCCTCAACCTTCAGGACCCCGGCCCTGCCCTACCCCGCCACCTTCAGGACAAGGACCGACCGGGCCGGCAGCGTCACCGTCTCGCCGCCGCGGTGCGGGCGGCCCGGCGCCTCGGCCTGGTCCTCCAGGGAGGTGTCCACCACCAGCTCGTAGGAGCCGGCCCACGGCGGGCCGGGCAGCACACAGCTCTGCGGGCGGTCACCGGAGTGCAGCAGGATGAGGAAGCTGTCGTCGATCACCGGGGCGCCCCGGGCGTCGCGGCCCGGAATGTCGCGGCCGGAGAGGTAGAGGCCGAGGGTGGCGGCCGGCGCGTACCAGTCCTGCTCCGTCATCTCCTTGCCCCGCGCGGTGAACCACGCCAGGTCCCGCAGCCCGTCGGCGCCCCGCGCCCGGCCCGAGAAGAAGGCCCGGCGGCGCAGCACCGGATGGCGGTGCCGCAACGCGACAAGGCGGGTGGCCAGTTCGAGCAGTCCGCGCGGGCCGGGCTCGTCCAGGAGCGACCAGTCGACCCAGCTCACCTCGCCGTCCTGGCAGTACGCGTTGTTGTTGCCGCCCTGGGTGCGGCCCATCTCGTCACCGGCGACCAGCATCGGCACCCCGGTCGACACGAGCAGAGTGGTGAGCAGATTGCGCAGCTGGCGGCGGCGCAGCGCGTTGACGCCCGGGTCGTCGGTCTCGCCCTCCGCCCCGCAGTTCCAGGCCCGGTTGTCGTTGGTGCCGTCCCGGTTGCCCTCCCCGTTGTCCTCGTTGTGCTTGCGCTCGTAGGAGACCAGGTCGCGCAGCGTGAAGCCGTCGTGAGCGGTGATGAAGTTGATCGACGCGTACGGGCGCCGGCCGCCCCAGGCGTACAGGTCGCTCGAACCCGAGAGCCGGTAGCCGAGGTCGCGCACATCGGGCAGCGCGCCGCGCCAGAAGTCCCGTACGGCGTCCCGGTAACGGTCGTTCCACTCGGTCCACAGCGGCGGGAAGGACCCCACCTGGTAGCCGCCGTTGCCCACGTCCCAGGGCTCCGCGATCAGTTTCACGCGGCGCAGGACCGGGTCCTGGGCGATCACGGCGAGGAACGGGGAGAGCATGTCGACGTCGTGCATCGAGCGGGCGAGCGCCGCCGCCAGGTCGAACCGGAAGCCGTCCACACCCATCTCGGTCACCCAGTAGCGCAGCGAATCCGTGATCAGGCGCAGCACATGGGGCTGGACCACATGGAGTGTGTTGCCGCACCCCGTGTAGTCGGCGTAGCGCCGGGCGTCGGACTGGAGGCGGTAGTAGCCGCGGTTGTCGATGCCGCGCAGGGACAGGGTCGGCCCCAGCTCCCCGGCCTCGGCGGTGTGGTTGTAGACCACGTCGAGGATGACCTCGATGCCGGCCGCGTGCAGTGCCCGCACCATCCGCTTGAACTCGCCGACCTGCTGACCGGTGCTGCCGCTCGCCGAGTACGCGGCGTGCGGGGCGAAGTACCCGATCGAGTTGTAGCCCCAGTAGTTGCGCAGGCCGCGCCGGAGCAGATGGTCCTCGTGCGCGAACTGGTGGACCGGAAGCAGCTCGACGGCCGTCACGCCGAGCCGCACCAGATGGTCGATCGCCGCTGGATGTGCGAGCCCCGCGTACGTACCGCGCAGATGCCCGGGCACCCCCGGATGCAGCCGGGTGAAGCCGCGCACGTGCAGTTCGTAGATGACGGAGTCGGACCAGGGCGTCTTGGGCCGGTGGTCGTCGGCCCAGTCGTCGTCGTCCTGTACGACCACGCCCTTGGGGACGTGCGGCGCCGAGTCGCGGTCGTCGCGCACGGTGTCGGCGACCTGCTGCTGCGGCCAGTCGCGTACGTGTCCGTACACCTCGGGCGGCAGCGTGAAGTCGCCGTCCACGGCCCGTGCGTACGGGTCGAGCAGCAGCTTCGCCGGGTTCCAGCGGGCGCCCGTCCACGGGTCCCAGCGCCCGTGCACCCGAAACCCGTACCGCTGGCCCGGCCGCACGCCCGGCACGAAGCCGTGCCAGATCTCATGGGTCAGCTCGGTCAGGGCGAGCCGGGTCTCGGTGCCCGCCGCGTCGAACAGGCACAGCTCGACCGACTCGGCGCCCCCCGCCCACAGCGCGAAGTTGGTGCCCGCGACGCCGTCCGGGCCGACCCGGAAGCGGGCCCCCAGCGGGGTCGGCGCCCCCGGCCAGACAGGGGGGCGCAGAGCCCCCGGTTCACCCCGATGGCCGTTCACCTTCCGGCGCCCCTCCTTCTCGGGCGCGCTCCTGGCGGCCTCCGGCACTGCCTCCTGCTCGGCTGCGCTCGACACCTGACGGCCTCCCGCGGCTCGGCACAGGGCAGCCGCGGCGTCCCGGCCGCGGCTCCCGATGCGTGTCCCTGCACCTGTTCTTCCCGCAACCGCCCTCGTACTCACGTTTCCCCCGGCGGGGGCCGGTCGTTGGGCCGGTCGTGACAGACGTACTGAAGCGGGCAGGGGCGGGCGCGGCCGCCGCCCTGGCATGGGCAGGACTGACGGCGGTCCTGGTGACCGCGCTGACCGGGTGCTCGGGCGGCACCCTGGACATCGGTGACATCGGCGGCAAGCCGTTGACGCCGCAGGAGGCGATCCTGGTGACCCCGGACGACGGGGCCAAGGCGGTCACGGCCGACCAGAAGGTGGAGGTGCGGGTGCCGAGCGGGCGCCTGGAGCGGGTCAAGGTGATGAAGACGGAGGACGCGCAGCCCGAGGAGGTGCCGGGGAAGATCTCCGCGGACGGGCTGACGTGGACGCCGGACGCGGGGGCGCTGCAACTGGCCGCGCTCTACACGGTGGACTCCGTGGCGCTCGACGGGCACGGCCGGCGCCAGGCCCGCCACACCAGCTTCACCACCTTCGTCCCCGAGCACCGGTTCATCGGCTACTTCAAGCCCGAGAACCGTTCCACGGTGGGCGTCGGCATGATCGTGTCCTTCAACTTCAACCAGGCGATCAAGGACAAGGCGGCCGTCGAGCGCGCCATCCGGATCACCTCGCAGCCGCCGGTGGAGGTCAGGGGCCACTGGTTCGGCAAGGACCGGCTCGACTTCCGGCCCGCGACGTACTGGACGCCCGGCACCAGGGTCACCGTCGACATGCGGTTGCGGGACGTCGTCGCGGCGCCCGGCGTGTACGGGATCCAGGACAAGAGCATCGGCTTCACCGTGGGACGCGACCAGGAGTCCCTGGTCGACGCGGAGGCACACACCATGGAGGTGCGGCGCGGCGGCGAGCTGGTCTCCACGCTGCCGGTCTCCGCGGGGTCGCCGAAGAACACCACGTACAACGGCAAGATGGTCGTCACCGAGATGTACGACGTGACGCGGATGAACAGCCAGACCGTCGGCTTCGGCGGTGAGTACGACATCCCCGATGTCCCGCACGCCATCCGCCTGACCAACACCGGCACCTTCCTGCACGGCAACTACTGGGCGCCCTCCAGTACGTTCGGCAACACCAACACCAGCCACGGCTGTGTCGGCCTGCGCGATGTGAAGGGCGGCAGCTCGGACACCCCGGCGGGCTGGTTCTTCGACCGCACGCTCATCGGTGATGTCGTCGAGGTCGTCAACTCCCACGACCGCCAGGTCGCCCCCGACAACGGGCTCAGTGGCTGGAACATGGACTGGGCGAAGTGGAAGGCGGGGTCCGCGATCTCCTGAATTGACCCTGACCCCTTCGACGCACGGCCCGTGACCGTCCCCGGTCGACCGACCGGGGGCGGTTCCTGTGTCTGACCTGAGAGTTCCCGGCAGAAGTTGGGACTGAACGGTGACATGGGAGGGGAGATCGGGGCTCGTCCGGTGTGATTGTCTAGCGCCGTGCGCGCGAGGACGCGCGCGGGGGTGAGTGAGTGCGGGCGGTGGCGGGGCCACGCCGTGCGAGGGGAGAAACAGTCTTGAACGGGCAGCCATTTTCGGGCGCTCCGGCCACGGCCGGCCGGCGCGGGCGCCGGGGCAGCACACTGCTGGCCCTCATATTCGGCGCGTTGCTGCTCCTCGTCACCGCGTGCGGCGGCGGCGACGGCGGCTCGGGGAGCGCCAAGTCGAAGCCGGGTGCAGGCGCCGGCGAGGACACCAAGGCGTCCGAGGCCGTGGTGAGCATCGTCCCGGCGGACAACGCCAAGGACGTGGCGACCAACGGCGCGCTGAAGATATCCGCCGACAAGGGCAAGCTGTCCGCGGTCGCGGTGGCCGACAGCAAGGGCAACGCGGTCGCCGGGAAGATATCCGCGGACGGCGCCGGCTGGGTTCCCGACCAGCACCTCGCCTCCGCGACGCAGTACAAGGTCCACGCGGTCGCCAAGGACGCCAAGGGCCGCGAGTCCGCCAAGGACACCTCCTTCACCACCCTGGTGCCGAAGAACACCTTCATCGGCCAGTACGTGCCCGAGGACGGCTCCACCGTCGGTGTGGGCATGCCGGTCTCCCTCAACTTCAGCCGGGGCATCACCAACCCGGAGGCCGTCGAGAAGGCGATCACCGTGACGGCCGAGCCCTCCGTGCCGGTCGAGGGCCACTGGTTCGGCAACGACCGCCTCGACTTCCGGCCCGAGAACTACTGGGCGCCCGGCACCAAGGTCACCGTCAAGATGAACCTGGACGGCGTCGAGGGCCGGCCAGGTGTCTACGGCAAGCAGACCCGCACCATCCACTTCACCATCGGCCGCTCGCAGGTCTCCACCGTCGACGCGAGCGCCCACACCATGAAGGTCGAGCGCGACGGCAAGCCGCTCAAGACCATCCCGATCAGCGCGGGCTCCCCGGCGAACACCACGTACAACGGGCAGATGGTCATCAGCGAGAAGTTCCAGGTGACCCGGATGAACGGCGCCACCGTGGGCTTCGGCGGCGAGTACGACATCAAGGACGTGCCGCACGCGATGCGCCTGTCCAGCTCGGGCACCTTCATCCACGGCAACTACTGGGGCGACCCCTCGGTGTTCGGCTCGGCCAACACCAGCCACGGCTGCGTCGGCCTGCGTGACGCACGCGGCGCGGGCGACCCGTCCACCCCGGCGGCCTGGTTCTACAACAGCTCCCTGATCGGCGACGTGGTCGTCGTGAAGAACTCCAAGGACAAGGTCATCCAGCCGGACAACGGTCTCAACGGCTGGAACCTGTCCTGGTCGGAGTGGACCAAGTAATCACGCGGCAGCCGTTCCACGCGACGCGCCCCCGGCGGGCCCGGTGCGTGCGGTGACACCGGGGGGAGCCCCCTGTCACCCACGCGCCGGGCCCGCCGTCGTTAGTGGCCGTTAACCTGCCTGCATGACTGTGAACCTCGAAGTTTCCGAAGGCGTCGGCACCATCCGCCTGGACCGCCCCCCGATGAACGCCCTCGACGTCGCCACCCAGGACAGGCTGCGCGAGCTGGCCGAGGAGGCGGCCCGCCGCGAGGACGTGCGGGCCGTGGTCCTGTACGGCGGCGAGAAGCTGTTCGCGGCGGGCGCGGACATCAAGGAGATGCAGGCCATGGACCACGCCGCCATGGTCGTACGCGGCCGCGCGTTGCAGGACTCCTTCACCGCCGTGGCCAAGATCCCCAAGCCCGTCGTGGCGGCCGTCACCGGCTACGCGCTCGGCGGCGGCTGCGAGTTGGCGCTCTGCGCCGACGTCCGCATCGCCGGGGACAACGCCAAGCTCGGCCAGCCCGAGATCCTGCTCGGCCTCATCCCGGGCGCGGGCGGCACCCAGCGCCTGGCGCGTCTGGTCGGTCCGTCCAAGGCCAAGGACCTCATCTTCACCGGACGCCAGGTGAAGGCGGACGAGGCGCTGGCCATCGGCCTCGTCGACCAGGTGGTGCCGGCCGCCGAGGTGTACGAGCGGGCGCTGGCCTGGGCCGCGCGGCTCGCCAAGGGGCCGGCCATCGCGCTGCGCGCCGCCAAGGAGTCGATCGACGCGGGCCTGGAGACGGACCTCGACACGGGGCTCGCCATCGAACGCAACTGGTTCGCGGGTCTGTTCGCCACCGAGGACCGCGAGCGGGGCATGCGCAGTTTTGTCGAGGACGGGCCGGGCAAGGCCAAGTTCCTCTGAGTGACGCCGAGTTGAGGCACCCGGTCAACACGGCCTGTACATGTGATGGCGGTGTGTACACCCTGTGGGGGGATTAGCGCAGCCTTAAGGCAACCTTAAGGAAAACCTCTCCGGAACGCTTTGTGATCAAGCGAGCGCAGCACGTCATCGCAGGTCAGACGGGGTCCCGTGGACACTCTTCTGCCCCTGTCATACGCCAACCCGCGCCTCCGGAACGTCAGCTTCCGGAGGCGCGATTCCTTCGGAACGGCCCCGGAGGCCGCCCTGGGCCGCCATGATGGTGGCATGGCGGGGCTGGAGGGTGTGGAACAACCGGCGCAGCGCGTGAGTGCGACCGCGGCACGATGGATGCCGTCAGCCGATGACGAACTGGCGCTCAAAGCGCTGGAGTTGTTCGGGAATCCGACGGAGGGCGAGGTGCGTCTGCCCTCGCGCCCGGAGTCCGCGGCGACCGCACGCCGGATCACCCAGTCCGTCGTCCTGCGCCAGTGGGCGCTCTCGCCGGCACTCGCCGAGCACGCGGTGCTCCTGGTCTCCGAACTCGTCGGCAACGCGGTGCGTCACACCGGGGCCCGCGTCTTCGGGCTGCGCATGCTGCGCCGCCGCGGCTGGATCCGGATCGAGGTCCGCGACCCCTCGCGCGGGCTGCCCTGTCTGATGCCGGTGCACGAGCTCGACGTCAGCGGCCGCGGCCTGTTCCTCGTCGACAAGCTGTCCGACCGCTGGGGCGTGGACCTGCTGCCGCGCGGCAAGACCACCTGGTTCGAGATGCGGGTCGCCGACCGCTGACATCACAGAAGCCCCCTGGCTGCCGGATGCGGCGCCGCGGGGGCTTCTGTGGAGCGCCGTGGATCTGGGGGGGGTGTGATCCACGACGACTGAGGACGACCTGGCCCGGGTCAATGGGGGTCGTGGCTCCGACTATGACAGATGGGCGGCCCATCATCAAAAGTCCCAAGTCGGGCATAACCCCATGAACCCTCACAGTTTAGCTGTGAATCGTAGGTGAGCTAGAGCACGCACCTTCTAAAGCATGAATAAATATCGAGGCCGCTGAGTGAATCAGCGAGAGTGCGCCCGTCATTCGGCCCGTGTCGGGCGCGACCCGCAAAGGTCCTTGAATGGGTCAATCAGTACGAACCACCCTTCGGCGCACTTAAATGTCCATGTGCTGAATCCATCACCCCGCGCGATCGACCGCCGCAGCGCCCTGCGCACCGGGGCGGGCGCGGCCGTCGCGGGGGCGTTGACGGCAGGCTGTTCGGACGAGCGGGCCGGCCACCGGCCGTCCGGCTCCCCGACGACGTCGCCGTCCGCCTCCGCGGCGGCCGCCGCCCGCCCCCGGGCGCCACGCCCCGCACCGGCACCCCGGGCCTTCCCCGGGCAACCGGTCCAGATCAGCAGCGGACCCAGGGGCCGGCCCCAGGTCGCGCTCACCTTCCACGGCCAGGGCGATCCCAAGATCGCCAGCGCGCTGCTCGGCGAGGCCGAGAAGGCCGGTGCCCGTGTCACCGTCCTCGCCGTCGGCAGCTGGCTCGACGAACAGCCCGCGATGGCCCGCCGCATCCTGGACGGCGGCCACGAGCTGGGCAACCACACCCAGCACCACATCGACATCTCCGCCATGGACGAGTCGCAGGCGTACGCCGAGATCACCGGCTGCGCGGACCGGCTGCGCCGCCTCACCGGCTCCATCGGGACCTGGTTCAGACCCTCCCGTACCCAGTACGCGACGCCGCTCGTTCAGAAACTGGCCCGCCGGGCCGGGTACCCGCACGTCCTGTCGTACGACGTCGACTCGCTCGACTTCACTTCGCCCGGCGCCTCGGCCGTGACCCGCAACGTCACCGGGCAGATCCGCGAGGGATCGGTGGTGAGCCTGCACTTCGGATATGCGGACACGGTCGCCGCGCTACCCGTACTCCTCGCCGAACTGGAACGCCGCCGACTGCGCGCGGTCACGACCACGGAGCTGCTGATCTGATGCCGACCGCTACGAAGACGACCACCGCGCTGCTCTCGGCGGCCGCCCTGCTCGCGGCCCTCGCCGGCTGCGGCTCGGGAGCCGGCCACAAGGACGAGGCACTGAGCACCAAGGCGGCGGTCCCGCCCGCCGTCGCCAAGAAGACCGTGCCGCAGGGCCTGCCCGGGATGCCACCCGTCCTCGACCCCAAGGACGCCTACGCCGCCGACCGGCCGGGCGCCCTCCAGCCCGCGGTGAAGAACTTCCTGCCGCGGGTGTACGTGCCCAACACCAACTCCAACACGGTGTCCGTGATCGACCCGGCCACGTACAAGGTCATCGAGACGATCCGGGTCGGCCATCAGCCGCAGCACGTCGTGCCGTCGTGGGACATGAAGACGCTCTGGGTCAACAACGACCTCGGCGACTCGCTCACCGCCATCGACCCGGCGACCGGCAAGACCGGACGCACGGTGCAGGTCTCCGACCCGTACAACCTCTACTTCACGCCCAACGGCAAGTACGCCATCGTGATGGCCTCGATGGACCGCGAGCTCGTCTTCCGCGACCCGGTCAGCATGAACCGCGTCAAGACCGTCCCGGTGACCTGCGCCGGCGTCAACCACGCCGACTTCTCCATGGACGGCCGGTACTTCATCGTCTCCTGCGAGTTCTCCGGCGAACTCCTCAAGGTGGACACCGAGAAGATGAAGGTCGTCGGCCAGCAGAAGCTGCCCTTCGACGGGGCGATGCCGCAGGACGTCAAGATGTCGCCCGACGGCAAGACGTTCTACGTCGCCGACATGATGGCGCACGGCATGTGGGTCCTGGACGGCGACACGTTCAACAAGCCGACCCTGCTGCCCACCGGAAAGGGCTGCCACGGCCTCTACATCAGCCGCGACTCCAAGGAGATGTACATCTCCAACCGGGGCGAGGGCACCATCTCCATCTTCGACTTCACCAAGAACAAGCTGACCAAGAAGTGGGAACTGCCCGACGGCGGCAGCCCCGACATGGGCGGCGTCTCCGCCGACGGCAAGGTGCTGTGGCTGTCCGGGCGCTACAACGCCGAGGTGTACGCCATCGACACCACCACCGGCAAGGAGCTGGCCCGCATCCCGGTCGGCTCCGGCCCGCACGGACTCGCCGTCTACCCGCAGCCCGGCCGGTACTCGCTCGGCCACACCGGCATCTTCCGCTGAGCACCGCCGGGCGGGAGACCCCGGGCGCCCCGGCGAAGTGCCCCGGAGTCCGCGGACCCGGGGCACCTCTGTGTCACCACAGCACCGGCAGCCGCTCGGGCAGGCGCTTGATGAACCCCGTACGCCACACCAGTTGTTCGGCCGGCACCGCCAGGCGCAGCCCCGGCAGCCGCTCCACCAAGGCCGCGAGCGCCGTCCGTGCGTGCAGCCTGCCGAGGCCCGTGGCCGGGCAGAAGTGCCGTCCGGCGCCGAAGGACAGATGCGGGTTGTGCTCCCGGTCCACATCGAGGCGCTGGGGATCGGGGAAGACCGCCGGGTCGAAGTTGGCGCCCTCCACCAGGACGAGCACCAACTCGCCCCGCTTGACGAGGACATTACCCAGGCGTACGTCCTCCATGGCGAGCCGGGGGAGACCGTCGCCGATCGACAGGTTCCAGCGCAGCAGCTCCTCCACGGCCCGGTCCATGCGCTCGGGGTGCTCACGCAGATGGCCGATCAGCTCGGGGTGCTGGAGCAGGGCGAGGATCGCGAGCACCAGGAACGCCGAGGTGGAGACCGCGCCGGCGCCGAACATCGACACCGCGACGGTGGCCAGCATCTCGTCGGTGAGGTGCGCCGACTCCCGGTCCTCGCGCAGCGCCGCGAGCCGTCCGAGCAGGGTCTCGGGTGCGAGGTCCGGCGCGTTCAGCCGCTCCACCATGTACCCGAGGTCCTTGTACCAGTTGAGCCCGGCGCCCTCGAAGGTGTGCGCGCTGGTCATGAAGGCCACGTCGAGGCCGGACATGAGCCTGCGCCAGTCGGCGAACGGCACCCCGATGACGTCGCAGTGCAGCGCCGCCGAGAAGGGGTCGGCGAATCCCGCGCGCAGATCGGCGGGCGGCCCCTCGGCGAGCAGCGCGTCGACGAACTCGTCGGCCCGCTCGCGCAGCCGCTCGGCCAGACCGTCGGCGCGGGGGCTGAGGGACTTCATCACGGCGCCGCGCAGCCCCGCGCTGTTGATGTTGCCCATGTTGTTGACGACCTCGGGCGGGATCGTCAGGGCGTACTGGCGGGGGACCCCGCCGGCCGCGGTGTCCTTGAGACTGAACCGCTCGTCCTCCAGGACCTGGGTGGCCAGCGCGTGGCTGCTCACCAGCCACGCCTGATCGCCGGTGAGCGTACGCACCCGGGCCACCGGCTGCTTCTCGCGCAACCAGGCGCACTCCTCGGGCAGGACGTCTCCGCGTCGCGAGAGCGGGAAGTCGAAGACGGGCTCGGGGCTCATGCGGCGATTCCTTCCGGGCGCACCACGGCGTGGGCCTGATTGCGGGACGCACGCAGTCCGCCGCCCTTGGCGTACAGGAGATCGGTCAGGGGGATCGGCACGTGGTAGCACGACACCGACGAGGGGACGCCGAGGATGCCCGGGGTGTCGAGGAAGAAGGGCAGCTCGGCGCTGATGTAGTCGAGACACGCGGCCAGCTGCTCGGCGCCGGCGACGGGCCCGCCGATCTTCGAGGAGAGGAAGTGCGCGGCCATCCGCTCGCAGCCGGCACGCACGTTGTCGTCGGTCGCGAGGAAATGCTGCACCCGGCGGTGCAGCAGCTCGTACACCGGATGTCCGGCGAACTCCGAGAGCCCGTGCACCCGCACCGGGGTGCCCTGCGGATCCGCCTCCTCGACGCCGCGCAGCACTCTGCGGCGTACCGCCTTCAGTTCCTTCGAGGCGCGGCGTGCCGCGTGGTCCTCCTCGTAGCCGAGCGCGCCGAACAGCTCGGCGACGTGCAGGTCGGCGTACACGATGTCGATGCGCGAGAACCGTGCAGAAGCCCAGCGGACGAGTTCGGTGATGCGGCCGGCGCTGAAATAGCTGTTCCCCGGACTCACGCCGATGAGGACGTGATCGCCCTCGTCCCATATCTGGTGGCAACTTCGTGTGAAGGGCTGCACGGTGAATGCTTCAGTTGTGATGGTCACAGCTGTAACGCCCCAGCGCCGCTAGTCCCTGGGAGCCCGGTGCTCCCGGTGTGGCGGCGACAGCAAGAAGTTATCGCTCAGTGGCGGAGCGTGAGCGTCCGGTGATCGCTGTATGGCGTGAACTCCTCTTTGTGTGGCGGAAAACGATCGTTTCCATACTCCTAACAGTCACTTCCGCCCGTCGGTTCCGCGTGGGGCCGGGCGCCGGCCGCCATCAGTGCGCCGGCCGCCATCAGTGCGCCGGCAGCGATCAGTGCGCCAGCAGCAGGGCCTCCGAGCCGACCGGCCGGAAACCGGCGTCCTGGAAGGTGCGGACGCTGCGCGCGTTGCCCGGCGACTGCTGCGCCCACAGCACCTCATCCGGCACCAAGTGCCGTGCAGCCAGGGCGAGTTGGACGCCGAGCCCCCGGCCGCGCGCCTGTTCGTCCAGCTCGATGGCGACCTCCCAGCGGCCCGCCACCCCGCGTCCGAGTATCAGGACGCCGCCGTCGGCCGCCCACACCCGTACGTCGTCCCGGAACTTCAGGGCCCGCGCCACCCGCGGGTGCGCCGGATCCTCGATCTCCCGCAGCGCCACGGGCGGTTCGCCCGGCAGGGCCGGAGCACAGGTCACCAGGTCGACGCAGTTCATCGTCCGGCCGGTGCGGGCCATCAGGGCGGCCAGGAAGCCGGGGTTCATCGACGCGCCGAGCGGATCGGCACGGGTCGCGGCGAGGGTGGCTCTGATCCAGTCCTCGTCCTCGTCCAGAAAGATCACCGAGTGCGCGGTGAACGCCAGCACGCCCGCGTCGCGCGGCCCCGGCTGCGCCACCAGCGTCGTGCCGCCGTCCGTCGGCGGGAACCGGCCACCGGCCGCCGCCGCCAGGATGTCCCCGAGTGCCTCACCCATCGCCGTCCCCGTTCCTCTGCTCGTACAAGTGAGCCGTCGCCCACTGGTCGTACCGGTGAGCCGTCGCCCACTGGTCGTACCGGTGAGCCCTCGCCCACTGAAAACCCAACTTTCCCACGCGTCACCGCGCGGGCCTGCGGCGTGGCGGGCGCCCGCCAAGGGTCGGCCGCCGCGTGGAGCGGTGGGATGGGCGGCTAATCTGACCCGCGTCAGAAACGCACCAAGCAGTAGCACCAACAAAGGGGTGGACCCAGTGGCGGACATCGAAGAGGCGCGCAAGGCGTTCGCGAAGCTCGACGTCGACGGTGACGGACGCGTCACCGCGAGCGAGTACAAGGCGGTCATGGCGCAGCTGGGCGACTACCACGTCACCGAGACCGTGGCCCAGGCCATCATCAGGGCCAAGGACGCCAACGGCGACGGCAAGCTCTCCTTCGAGGAGTTCTGGGCGTCGCTGAACAAGTGACCCCCATCGGCCCCGGTGGCGTACCCCCGCTTGTGCGGTACGCCGCCGGAGCCGGCCCGGAATAACGCCGAGGGCCCCGTGAGTTGCCGGGAGCGTGCCCAATGCACCCTTTCCGGAAGGCCAGCTCATGAAGATCGGCATCATCGGCGCGGGCAACATCGGCGGCAACCTGACCCGCCGCCTCACCGCGCTCGGCCACCAGGTTTCCGTCGCCAACTCCCGCGGCCCGCACACCCTTTCCGCGCTCGCCGAAAAGACCGGCGCCACCCCGGTCACCGTCGCCGAGGCCGCCGACGGCGCACAGGTCGTCGTGGTCACCGTCCCGCTGAAGAACGTGCCGGACCTGCCCGAGGGCCTGTTCGACAAGGCGGCCGACGGCTTCGCCGTCATCGACACCGGGAACTACTACCCGAAGGAGCGCGACGGCCGGATCGACGCGATCGAGGACGGCCTCGCCGAGAGCCGGTGGACCGAGCAGCACATCGGCCACCCGGTGATCAAGGTCTTCAACGGCACGTACGCGCAGGACCTCCTGGACCGCCCGCGCGCCCAGGGCGACCCCGAGCGGATCGCCGTGCCGGTGGCGGGTGACGACGCGGCCGCCAAGCACCTGGTGCGCGAGCTCGTCGACGAGCTGGGCTTCGACACCGTCGACGCGGGTGGCATCGACGACTCCTGGCGTCAGCAGCCCGCGACCCCGGTCTACGGACTGCGCGGCACGGTCGCCGAGGTCACCGAGGCGCTGGCGGCGGCCCCGCGGGAGAGGCCGGCTGCCCACAGCTTCTGAGCGGCGTGGATCAGCACCTTGAGGGGGTGCCCGCCGAGGGGACGATACGGCGGACCACCGCCCTGGACCGGCGGCGTGGCCGCCGAGGCCGCGGCGACGCCGGACCCGCCGGAGTTCGCCTCAGTCGGTTGCTCTGCCCGGCCATCTGGTGAAGCGCCGTAGGCCCCTTCGGCTGCGCTTGAGCGGCGTGTCCTCCGGGGCGGCGGGGCTCTCGGCCGGGGCGAGAGCCGCAACCGGAGGGCCCGCCGGGGCTTCCACGTACGGGCTGCCCCGTTCGAGCCGGGTCCGGACGGCCAGCGCCATGGTCTGGTGGGCCTGATGCTGTACCAGGCCCTCCGCGGACAACCGGTCCCACATGTACAGCAGTTCCTGCCCTCGGGCCGCCACCTGGCTCGCGTCGTCGAGCCGTTGCCACGCCGCGGTGGCGCGAGCCACCTCGGGTGCGGCCCTGTTGAGGTCGGTGCGGCACCGGATGCGCGCGACAGTGAGCGCGAGCACCGTGGAGACCGTGTAGTCGCCGCGCAGAAATGCCATGTAGGCCTCGATCGCCCGCGCTTCCAGCGAGAGGTCGTCCTCCACGCCCCGGCGGAGCGTCAGGTGCTCGCGCAGGGCGCTGGCCAGCACGAAAGCGGCGTGCAGCTCCTCTCGCTGCGCGTGCTGGATGATCCGCTCGACGCGGGCCAGCGGGGGGAACGCCTGCTCCTCCGCGTCGGTCCGCTCGCGGCCGGGCGGCAGGTCCTCCTCGTCGGCGATCGTGTAGCTGGAGCCGTCCGGGTGCACCCGGAGCCGCGCCACCTGCTGCACGGTGCGGTCGACGACCGTTGCCGCCACCGGCGCCCCCAGGGTGCGGGCGAACATGGCCACGGCGTCGAGGATCGCCTCATTGGGCGGCCTGGTGCCGCCCATCGTCAGCAGATGACCGTTGACCACCGTCGACCCGTCCTCCGCGACGTACGCGTCCAGGCGGATCAACGGTTGCGCGCTGAGCGCGGGCAGGTTCCCGTCGTCACGGGACACAGGCAAGTGGGACATGTTCGTTCAGCCTCCGGGTCGGACCACGCCGAGGATCGGCATGGATGCGGCCGGTGCGGTCGTGATCGTACGCCCGGGCCGTGGAGCGTGGACGATCTGTCCGCCTCCGATGTACATGCCCACATGCGTAGCGTCGTTGAAGTAGATGATCAGGTCGCCGGGCTGGGCGGACGACACACTGACGTGGCGCAGTCCCTGCCACTGAGCCTGCGAGGTACGGGGTATCGGGTGTCCGGCATGGGCCCACGCCACGGAGGTGAGCCCCGAGCAGTCGTACGACGAGGGACCCACGTCACCCCACCCGTAAGGTTTGCCGATCTGGGCCATGGCGAAGGCCACGGCCTGACCGGCGCTGCCGCTCACGGCGGGCCCGCCACCCGAAGGTCCGCTGCCCTTGCCGGTCTTGTCGCCCTTGTCGGCCGGGCCGCCGTTCGCACCGGAACCGGGCCATTTGGCCGTGGCCTCGTCGGCCTTCTTCTTCTCCAACTCGGCCAGCGCGTTGACCTGTTCGGTCTTCAGGCCCGCCTCGATCCGCTCGGCGTCGGCGATCCTGTTCTGGATCTTCTCCTTCGCGTCGGCCTTGTCCGCGAGGGTCTTCTTGAGCTCGCGCAGGTTCTTCGTCGCGGCCTCGGTCTGCCCGTCGAGCTCCGTGCGGGCGGTCTTCTGGCTCTTGTAGATGCTCGCGAGGGTGTCTCTGGTGCGGCCGGCCTGCGCGGCGTCGGGGAGCGCGTTCTCGGGGTGGTCGCCGAGTACCAACTGGAAGCCCGCGGAGCTGAAATAGTCCCCGCGGTACTGCGCTCGGGCCGCCGCCCCCGCCAGACCGTGCAGGGCGTCCATCCGGCCTTGCGTATGGGCGAGGTCATTCTGAAGGGTCGTCAGTCGCTGCGACTGCTCGGTCGCCTTCTCGTTGGCGGTGTCGTACGCCTCGGTCGCCACCTCCGCCTCGCGGTAGAGGCCGTCGAGCTGGCTGTGGATCTGTTCCAGGGGGCCGCCGTCGACCGGCTTGGGGTCCTTGGGAGCGGCGTAACTCACGTTCGGCATGAGGGCGATCGCGCTGACGAGGGCTGTCAGAACGGCCCGGCTTCGCAGCTGTCTGTCGCCGGTCGACACGTTCATCAGCGCCACTTTCAGGAGGCCGGGTACGAGAGTTGAGATCGCGACCTACCGTCGAGGTGGTCAAGTTGGGTCATACGGAGATTCGTTCGACCCATGAACACACTATCCTCACGCGGCGGGCAGATCCTGCGGTCCCCCACGTGTGTCAACGCGCATGCGACCGATTCATCGGCCACAGTTGGCCGATTCTCGCGCCCAGCACCCACAGCGAAGGCCCTGACCGCGCCGCACTTGGCGCTGGTCAGGGCCTCCGGTTTGTCAGCACTGCGTGCCCCATCTCAGTCCCCCTGCAGACCGGCTGCATGGCTCGCGCCTCAGTAAGGAGCGTACGCGTTCCCCCTCGTGGTGGATGCTGAGGGAGCCGACGGACCAAGATCCGACCACTCGTGATGCGTAGGTATCGGGTTCACCCCGAAGGCCTGGTCGGTCGGCCAGGCTGGTTCATGACCACGTGAGGGTCGCCGCACTCCAAGTGAGGGTGACGGCGTCGCCGTTGAGGAGCGTGTCTGCGAAGGCAGTGACTTGCCGGACGACGTCCGTGAAGCGCTCGGGGTAGCCGGCTGCGGCGGCGGGGCCTTGCCGGCGGCGCCAGGCGGTGTAGGAGGTCTGGCGGCGCTCGCCGAGGTCGGTGATGGTCGAGCTGAGGGGTTTCAGGGTGATGCCGCGGTGTGTGGCGGTGGCGGTCAGTGCTGTGGTGAGTTCTTGGCCGTCCAGGTCGTTGAGCGTGAGCAAACGGTAAAGGTCGCCGTAGTCGCGGTCGCGGGTGTTGAGCTCACCGAGTGAGACAGCGGTGGAGAGTTTCTCGGCGATGACGGTGGCCAGTGGGTAACCGAAGATCTGGAAGCTCTCCTCGGTGAGCTGTTGTGGGTAGTCGATGAGCCGGGGGCCGGGCGTGACGGGGTCGCCAAAGCTCACGTCCAGTTGAACTTTGAGCCGCGCTCGGGCGATGGAGGCGACCATGGACAGGCGTAGGCCGTGGTATTCGTCCTCCTCGCGGATGGGGACCGTCTTGAGTGCCGTGGGATCGAACACGACTCCATCGTCGTTCTCGGTGGCGGCGATGGCCGCGATTCTGTGGATGATCTCGGTTTCTGTGCCTGGGAACGAGCGGCCGAGGATGTCGATGCCGCGGGTCATTCGCCGTGCGCCGAACTGGGCGAGCAGCAGGCCACCCTTGAGAACGAAGTGCTCCCGGCCCAGGGGTGATGAGGCAAGGCGGTAGAGGAACCGTTCGAGGACGTACTCGACCATAACCTCGTCCGTTGACCGGCTGGTGCGGCGGGCCAGGTTACGCAGGTCGTTGTAGACGCGGCCGGCGGTCGTGTCGCGGGTGGGGTTGGTCATCAGGCGAGCACCGCCTCTACGGCGGGGCGGACGACGGAGAGAGCGTCCAACTCGCATGCGAAGTGCTGAAGTTCGCCGACTCCGCCTCGCCCGCTCCGGCGCAGGTAGCGGCCGAGCGCGGACAGGGCGAGGGTCTCGCCGAGGCGGCTGCGGTGGCGCATCGCGTCGACGACGCTGCGGGCCGCGTTGTACAGGGGGACGGTCTCTCCCGGGGCTGCTTCGAACCGTTCGATACCGAGGCCGAAGGTCTTCGCGGCGTACTGCGCCACCACGGTCGGCGGGTAGGAGATCGTCGGGCGTCGTGTACCGCGCGGCACGGCGATGTGTACTGCTGCGGGGATGTCGTCGATCAGCTCATGCAGGGCCAGGGCGGATTCGCCGCACACGACGGCGCGAGGAGCTCGGGCGCACACGGCCAGCAGATCCGCGTGCGCGGTCTCCGGGGCGTCTGCCCGCCGGTACACCCCCCGGGACAGTTCGTCTATCTCCGCTTCCGTGATCAATCGTGCCAGATCGCGAGGGGAGAGCCGGGCCTGACGTGCCTGCGCCGTCGTGAATGTGGGGGACAGGCCGGCCAGCCGCTGTTGCAGGCGCGAGTTTTCCGCAGCATCCATGTATCAAATGGTACCCCTCATGTGATTCTGAGGGACCGATTTGATACATCCCGTGACGCGTGGGCGGCGCATCGGGCGTTGAACGCGTACCGCAAACCTGCAGGTCAAGAGCCCTTCCGCAGGGACTTACCAGGGGCTTTTCAGGGACTTCCACGTCTGCCCAGGGAGCCTTTAGGAACTTCCGCCGAGTAAGCAGGGAGGACCCGGGCAGCGCTGTAAGGCGCGAACATGCTGGTCAGGGCCCCATTTCCCCTAGCACTCGATGATGTTCACGGCAAGTCCGCCCCGCGCCGTCTCCTTGTACTTGACGCTCATGTCGGCCCCCGTCTCCTTCATCGTCTTGATGACCTTGTCCAGGGACACCTTGTGGCTGCCGTCGCCGCGCATCGCCATCTTCGCGGCGGTGACGGCCTTCACGGCGGCCATGCCGTTGCGCTCGATGCACGGGATCTGCACGAGGCCGCCGACCGGGTCGCAGGTCAGGCCCAGGTTGTGCTCCATGCCGATCTCGGCCGCGTTCTCCACCTGCTCGGGGGTGCCGCCAAGGACCTCGGCGAGGGCGCCCGCCGCCATCGAGCAGGCGGAGCCGACCTCGCCCTGGCAGCCGACCTCGGCGCCCGAGATCGAGGCGTTCTCCTTGAACAGCATGCCGATCGCGCCGGCCGCGAGCAGGAAGCGGACGACGCCGTCCTCCTTCTCCTGGACGGAGCCGCCGGGCACGAAGTTCATGTAGTAGTGCAGGACCGCGGGGATGATGCCGGCCGCGCCGTTGGTGGGCGCGGTCACGACCCGGCCGCCCGCCGCGTTCTCCTCGTTGACGGCCATCGCGTACAGCGTCGCCCACTCCATGGCGTGCGCGTCGGGGTTGCCCTCGGCGCGCAGCTGGCGGGCGGTGGTGGCGGCGCGGCGGCGGACCTTGAGGCCGCCGGGCAGGATGCCCTCGCGGGACATGCCGCGCGAGACGCAGGCCTGCATGACCCGCCAGATGTCGAGCAGACCGGAGCGGATCTCGTCCTCGGTGCGCCAGGCCTTCTCGTTCTCCAGCATCATCGCGGAGATGGAAAGGCCGGTCTCCCGCGCGAGCCGCAGCAGCTCGTCGCCGGTGCGGAAGGGGTGCTTGAGCACGGTGTCGTCCGGCACGATCGGGTTGTCGCCCGCCGCGCCCTCCTGTGCAAGCACGGTCTCGTCGACGATGAAGCCGCCGCCGACCGAGTAGTACGTCTTCTCCAGGACCAGCTCGCCGTCGACGTCGTAGGCGAAGACCGTCATGCCGTTGGCGTGGTAGGGCAGGGCCTTGCGGCGGTGCAGGACCAGGTCGTCGTCGTAGGCGAAGTCGATCTCGTGCATGCCGAGCACGTTGAGCCGGCCCGACTCCTTGATCTGCTCCACCCGCGCGTCGGCACTCTCCACGTCGACGGTGCGGGGCGAGTCGCCCTCAAGGCCCAGCAGGACCGCCTTCGGGGTGCCGTGGCCGTGACCGGTGGCGCCGAGCGAACCGTACAGTTCGGCCCGTATCCGCGTGGTGTGGGCGATCAGGCCCTCGTTCTTCAGGCGCGCCGCGAACATCCGCGCCGCCCGCATCGGGCCGACGGTGTGGGAGCTGGACGGGCCGATGCCGATCGAGAACAGGTCGAACACCGAGATGGCCACGGGAGACTCCTTGTGGGGGTGGGTGGACGCCGTTGTCTGCCGAGGTGGTGCAGAGCAAAGGGGGCACAGCATGGGATGGGGCACCGCGCTCACTACCAGTGTGCGCGGTGCCCCGGGGCTTCGTACCGGACGGACCGAGAACGAAAGCGTACGAAATTACTTCAGGCCGGGGTACAGCGGGTGCTTGGCGGCCAGAGCGGACACGCGCGCCGAGAGGGCGTCCTTGTCGAACTCCGGCTTCAGGGCCTCGGCGATGATGTCGGCCACCTCGCGGAAGTCCTCGTCGCCGAAGCCGCGCGTGGCGAGCGCCGGGGTGCCGATGCGCAGACCGGAGGTCACCATCGGCGGCCGCGGGTCGTTCGGGATCGCGTTCCGGTTGACCGTGATCCCGACCTCGTGGAGACGGTCCTCGGCCTGCTGGCCGTCGAGCTCGGAGTTGCGCAGGTCCACCAGGACCAGGTGCACATCGGTGCCGCCGGTCAGGACGTCGACGCCGACGGCCAACACGTCGTCCTGGACCAGGCGCTCGGCCAGGATCCGGGCGCCGTCCAGGGTGCGCTGCTGGCGCTCCTTGAACTCGGGGGAGGCCGCGACCTTGAAGGACACCGCCTTCGCCGCGATGACGTGCTCCAGGGGACCACCCTGCTGACCGGGGAAGACCGCCGAGTTGATCTTCTTGGCGAGCTCCTGCGTCGACAGGATGACACCGCCGCGCGGACCGCCGAGGGTCTTGTGCGTGGTGGTGGTCACGACGTGGGCGTGCGGCACCGGGTTGGGGTGCAGACCCGCGGCGACCAGGCCCGCGAAGTGGGCCATGTCGACCATCAGGTACGCGCCGACCTCGTCCGCGATGCGGCGGAACGCGGCGAAGTCCAGCCGGCGCGGGTAGGCGGACCAGCCGGCCACGATCAGCTGCGGCTTGGACTCCTTGGCCAGGCGCTCGACCTCGGCCATGTCGACCTCGCCGGTCTCGTCCACGTGGTACGGGACCACGTTGTAGAGCTTGCCGGAGAAGTTGATCTTCATGCCGTGGGTCAGGTGACCGCCGTGGGCCAGGTTGAGGCCCATGATCGTGTCGCCCGGCTTGAGCAGCGCGAACATCGCGGCCGCGTTGGCCTGCGCGCCCGAGTGGGGCTGCACATTGGCGGCCTCGGCGCCGAACAGCGCCTTGATGCGGTCGATCGCGATCTGCTCGACCACGTCGACGTGCTCGCAGCCGCCGTAGTAGCGGCGGCCCGGGTAGCCCTCGGCGTACTTGTTGGTGAGGACCGAGCCCTGGGCCTCCATGACCGCGACCGGAGCGAAGTTCTCCGACGCGATCATTTCGAGGGTGGACTGCTGACGGTGGAGCTCGGCGTCGACGGCGGCGGCGACGTCCGGGTCCAGCTCGTGGAGGGGCTGGTTCAGAAGCGACATCAGACGATCCCTGTATCCCTGTGGTCTCTAGGTCAGCTGGCGAATGCGGTGTACTCGTCGGCGGAGAGCAGGTCGTCCGGCTCGTCCGTGAGCTTCACCTTGAACAGCCAACCGCCCTCGAAGGGGGCCGAGTTGACCAGCGACGGGTCGTCCACGACGTCCTGGTTGACGGCGGTGATCTCGCCGGTGACCGGGGAGTACAGGTCGCTGACCGACTTGGTGGACTCCAGCTCGCCGCAGGTCTCGCCCGCGGTCACCGCGTCGCCCACCTCGGGAAGCTGTACGTACACGACGTCACCGAGCGCGTTGGCCGCGTGCTCCGTGATCCCGACCGTCGACACGCCGTTCTCGGCGTTCGACAGCCACTCGTGCTCCTTGCTGTAGCGCAGCTGCTGGGGGTTGCTCATGACCTGGATTCTCCTGTACGCGGGGGAGTGCTGCTGACGGGGTCTCGTCGAGTGTCTTGGACAGCGAGACGGGAAACGGGATGCCGAAGGGAGGCGATCGTCACTTCTGGCGCTTGTAGAAGGGGAGCGCGACGACCTCGTACGCCTCGTGCGTCCCGCGGATGTCGATGCCGACGCCCGTGGTGCCGGGCGCGGCGTGCGCGGCGTCGACGTACGCGATGGCGATCGGCCTGCCCAGCGTCGGCGAGGGGGCGCCCGAGGTGACCTCGCCGACGACCTCGCCGGCCGCGACGACCGAGAACCCGGCGCGCGGCACCCGGCGGCCCTCGGCGATCAACCCGACGAGCTTGCGCGGCGGGTTGGTCTCCGCCTTCTCGGCGGCGGCCTCCAGGGCCGTACGGCCCACGAAGTCGCCGTCCTTCTCGAACTTCACGACCCGGCCGAGCCCCGCGTCGAACGGGGTGAGCGCGGTGGTCAGCTCGTGCCCGTACAGCGGCATGCCCGCCTCAAGGCGCAGCGTGTCGCGGCAGGACAGGCCGCACGGCACCAGGCCGGCGTCCTTTCCGGCCTCGGTCAGCGCGCGCCACAGCTGCTCGGCGTGCTCGGGCGCCACGAACAGCTCGAAGCCGTCCTCGCCGGTGTAGCCGGTGCGGGCGATGAGCGCCGGCACGCCCGCGACGGTGCCGGGCAGACCGGCGTAGTACTTCAGGCCGTCCAGGTCGGCGTCGGTGACGGACTTCAGGATGCCGGGGGACTCGGGGCCCTGGACCGCGATCAGGGCGTAGGCGTCGCGGTCGTCGCGGACCTCGGCGTCGAAGCCGGCCGCGCGCCCGGTGATCGCGTCGAGCACGATCTGCGCGTTGCCCGCGTTGGCGACCACCATGTACTCGGTCTCGCCCAGCCGGTAGACGATCAGGTCGTCGACGATCCCGCCATCCTCCTGGCAGATCATCGTGTACCGGGCGCGGCCCACGCCGATGGTGGCGATGTTGCCGACGAGCGCGTAGTTGAGCGCCTTCATGGCCTCGGGCCCGGTGACGGTGATCTCACCCATGTGGGAGAGGTCGAAGAGCCCGGCGCGGGTGCGGACGGCGGTGTGCTCGTCGCGCTCGCTCCCGTACCGCAGCGGCATGTCCCAGCCCGCGAAGTCGGTCATCGTGGCACCCAGCGAGCGATGCAGGGCATCGAGGGAGGTGAGGCGGGGGGTGTTGCTCATGGATGGTGCTCCAAGGTCCCGGGGCATGACGGTCGAGGACATCCTCCCCATCTGTCATCGGAACCTGAGAGGTTCACCGTCGCGCGCTGCGCGGCACGGCTTGCACCTTGGGTGGGGCCGCCCGGCAGGGGACGGCCCGCTTTTCAGATCTGCCTCACCCGCGCGGTACGGGGCCTGAGAGATTCAAGGGAGGAACTTGCTCCTTCGGCGCCCCAGCTCACAGCTGCTGAGGACTCTCCCGCGCGGATTCGAACGGCCGGTATGCAGTTGGCGCGCACATCATTGCACGCATCCCGGAAGCGGCACATCGACGGTGACCTATTACTCACTCTTTACACTCCGTGGGCAAGGGACGCGGAAGCGAACAGGGGGGAGTGCCATGACGGTGGGACGCGAGACGGGACAGATGCGGGAGGTCCCCGCTCCACAGGACGGCCCGGCGGCGCGGCGTCAGGACGCGCCCGCGCCCGACGCCGCCGGCCGGGCGCTGCCGGTGCCACGCGCACGGCGGGCGCGGGAGACGGCAGCCGAGGAAGAGGTGACAGGCGGGGCCGTGGACGGGGCCGTGGACGGGGTGGCGACGGGCGGGGCCGTGGACGGGGCGGTGACGGGCGGGGCCGTGGACGGGGCGGTGACGGGCGGGGCCGTGAACGGGGCGGTGACGGGCGGGGTCGTACGTGATCTGCGCGGCCGGCCCGAGCGGACCCCGGCGGAGCTGTTGTTCGACGCGGGCGACGTCGTCGTGGTGTCGGGCCTGCCCGGCAGCGGCAAGACGACCCTGATGCGGCGCACCGTCACTGACCGCCGCATCGACTCGCAGGACACCCGGCTCGCCTGGCAGCGCAGGCTGCCCGGCATTCCGTACGCCCTGTACCGCCCGCTCACCCGCACCGCGCACTTCGCCAGGACCTGGTGGGCGCTGCGCTCCGGCGACAGCCTCGTCGTGCACGACTGCGGAACCCAGGCGTGGGTGCGGCACTGGCTCGGACGCGGAGCCCGGCGCAGGGGACGCGCGCTGCGCCTGGTCGTGCTCGACGTGCCGGCCGGCACCGCGCTGGAGGGCCAGGCCGCCCGGGGCCGCTGGGTCTCGGCGTACGCCTTCGCCCGGCACCGCGGCGCGGCCCGCCGCCTCATCGCCCAGGTGGAGGCCGGACGGCTGCCGACCGGCTGCGCCACCGCGGTCCTGCTCGACCGGGAGTCGGCGTGCGTACTGCGACGGATCGGCTTCACCGAGTAGCGCCGGGACGCGGGCGCGGGTCCCTCGCGCGGCGGCTTTCCCGCTGCCGCGCGTACGGCGTTAGGGTCGTGGGGTACGGCCGTGCAGGCCGGCGGACCGTCGGGGGAGAAGCCGGCAGGCAGTCGGGGGAGAAGGACAGCACATGAACTTTCCGGAGCAGGCGTTCGCGCACCCGCTCGGCGGCGGAGGCTGGCCGGGCAACGAGCTCGAAGAGGTCCTGGCGGCCGCCGTCGGCCATCCCGACGCGGGCCCGCGCCTGATAGAGGTATTGGGCCGCAACGCGGTCTGGGTGCCGCTGCCCAACGGCGGCAGCCAGGACAGCACCGACCTCGATCTGCCCACCATGGAGCTCGACGGCGCGCCCTACGTGCCCGTCTACAGCTCCGAGCAGCAGTTCCGCCAGTGTGTCGGCTCCCACATGTCGTTCGCGGTGGCCCCGGCCGTCGAGTTCGCCCGCGGTCTGCCGCCGCAGCTCGGCATCGTGGTCAACCCCGAGGGCGCCGTGGGCATGCCACTGCCGCCGCCCGCCGTCGCCGAGCTGTGCCGTACCGGACGTACCGCACTCGACGGACCCGCGTCCGGCGCCCGGGTACGCCTCTTCGAGCCGGACTGGCAGGAGGATCCGGTCGACTTCCTGAGCGCCGCGGCCACCGAGTTCGAGGCGACCGGCGTGGTGCTCAGCGCCCGCCGCGCGCTCGCCTCCATCGAGGGCGAGTCGCCCACGCTCTTCATCGGCGTGGAGTTCTCCACCTGGGACGGCGCGGGCCGCGGCGCCCCCATGGAGGCACTGGGCCGCGCGCTCGACCGGGTCCCGGTGGCCTGGCCGGTCCACCTGGTCCTGCTCGACGTGACCCAGGATCCGGTCGCCACCTGGATGCGCGACCGGGTCCGCCCCTTCTACGCGCGGGTCCCGTAGCGACCGCCGGGTGCGTGACGGCAGGTCTTCGCCGAACCATGGCGGTGTCTGTACGGCGCCTTAACCTGGTTTCATGACCCTTGCAGCCCCGCAGCCGCACGCGTGTGCCCGGGGCTGTGAGGCTGAGGGGCGGCGCAGGCGTCGGCACGGTGGATCGAAGAGGGGCGGAACCCAGGGTGAGCGCGTCAGGCACCGCGGCGGCCGGGCAGGTCGAGCACATGCTGCGCCAGGTGACGCCCGGGCGCTACGACGCGTACGAGGCGCTGCTCCACGCCCTCGCCGACCCCGCGTCCGGCCGGCTCTGGATGCTGCTGTGGAACGGCCGGCCGGGCTCGCCGGACGCGCAGTACGGAAACATGGAGGTCGACGGCGTCGCGTACGCGCCCTGCGTGACCTCCGTGCAGGAGCTCTCCGCAAGCGGCTGGAACCGGGCACACGAAGTGGCCGCCGCCCTCGACGTCGCCCGCGCCCTCTACCCCGACCGGTACGGGGTCTGGCTCAATCCGCACGCCCCCGGCGGCGGGGTCGGCATCCCCTGGACGGATCTGCGGCGGATCGCGACCGGCCTCGACCGGATGCCCGCAGGACCCTTGAGGCTGTCCGAACCGGCCGTCGAGGTACCGCAGTTCTACGCCCTGCTCGCGCAGCACGCGCACCACACCCCGGCCGTGCGCTCGCTGCGCCGCGCCTGGGTGCAGCCGGCGCTCGGCACGCCCTACCTCGCCATCGGCCTCGATCTCTACGACACCGGCGCACGGTCGGTCGACGCGGTGCGGGCGATGATGCGGCAGTCCGTCGCGGCCGTGCCGGACGGGCTCGCGGTCTCCACGGTCGCGATGTCCGACGCGTACGACCCGGTCGGCATGTGGCTCACAGCGCATGCCCGGCCGTTCTACGACCGTGAGGCACAGGGCGGTCACGCTCCCGGGGCGCCCGGATACGGCTACCCGCCGCCCGCGCCCCGCGCGTACTGAGCCGTTCCGTTTCCGTTCCGAGTCCACCACGGACAGTCGCCCAACCGGTACAAAGCCCCTCAACTCCCTCTGCACACAAAGGGAATGTCCGTTCTGGTGGGGCGAAGGGTGCAATAGCCCCAGGCGTCGCATGCGCCCCAACTTCCGCGTGTCCGCCCCCCGTTCACCTGCGTCCGTATAACGGAAACCCTCTTTCCGCATCACGGTTGCGCATACTTTCTCCGTCACATCTGGCGGGTGATCGCGAACACGCTGAAGACTCGCGACTCAGACACGAGGTCGACGATCTCGTGATCGTGAGCAAGTCGACAAAGCCGCAATCCGCGGCAGGCGCAGGCCGGTCACCACCGGCGAGAGGGGTCGCTCACCGTGACCGCACCGATCGAGACCACCGGGACGGCTGCCGAGGCGCAGCCGGAAGCCGTGCTGGCGGGTGCTGGAAAGGGACAGATCGAGGGTCGTTCCCTGGGTCAGATCGCCTGGACCCGGTTCAAGAAGGACCGCGTCGCCGTCGCCGGCGGCGTCATCGTGCTCCTGCTGATCCTCGTCGCGATCCTCTCGCGTCCGCTTCAGGCGATGTTCGGCCTCGACCCCAACGCCTTCCACCAGAACCTGATCGACCCCGACACCTCGCTGCCCACGGGCAGCATGGGCGGCATGAGCCTGGATCACCCGCTGGGCGTGGACCCGAAGTTCGGCCGTGACATCGCCACCCGCGTCCTGGAGGGCTCCTGGGTGTCGCTGGTCGTCGCCTTCGGCGCGACCATCCTGTCGAACGTCATCGGCGCGATCATGGGTGTCGTCGCGGGCTACTACGGCGGCCGGGTCGACGCGATCATCAGCCGCCTGATGGACACCTTCCTCGCCTTCCCCCTCCTGCTTTTCGCCATCGCCATCTCGGCCACCCTCCAGGGCGGCGCGTTCGGCCTCAACGGCCTGCCGCTGCACCTGAGCGTGCTGATCTTCGTCATCGGCTTCTTCAACTGGCCCTACCTGGGCCGCATCGTCCGCGGCCAGACGCTCGCCCTGCGCGAGCGGGAGTTCGTGGACGCCGCCCGGGGCATGGGCGCACGAGGCCCGTACATCCTGTTCCGGGAACTGATGCCGAACCTGGTCGGTCCGATCACCGTCTACTCGACGCTGCTCATCCCGACCAACATCCTCTTCGAGGCCTCCCTGAGCTTCCTCGGCGTCGGCATCCAGCCCCCGCAGGCCTCCTGGGGCGGCATGCTCCGCGAAGCGGTGACCTTCTATCAGGTCGATCCCGAATTCATGATCGTGCCCGGCCTCGCCATCTTCGTGACCGTCCTGGCGTTCAACCTGCTCGGCGACGGTCTGCGCGATGCTCTCGACCCCCGCAGTCGCTGACGCCTGCCACCGAGAGCCCAACAAGTTTCCGACTATGGAGGGGAAAGCACCCATCATGCGAAGGTCAGCGCTGGCCGCGATAGCGGTCATCGGAAGTGCGAGCATGCTGCTCGCCGGCTGCAGCAAGGCCGACAGTTCGAGCGACAACGGAAAATCGGCCGGGGTCAACGCCGCGACCAAGGGTGTCGTCAACGCCTCCGACAAGAAGGGCGGGACGCTCACCTACGAGCTGTCCGACGTCCCGGACTCGTTCGACCCCGGCAACACGTACTACGCGTACATGTACAACCTCAGCCGGCTGTACGCCCGCCCGCTGATGACGTTCAAGCCCGGTGCGGGCCAGCAGGGCAACACCCTCGTTCCCGACCTCGCCGCGAGCAAGGGCGAGTCCAGCGACGGCGGCAAGACCTGGACGTACAAGCTGCGTGCGGGCCTCAAGTACGACGACGGCACGCCGATCACCTCGAAGGACGTCAAGTACGCCGTCGAGCGCTCCAACTTCGCGCGTGACGTGCTCTCCCTCGGCCCGAACTACTTCCAGCAGTTCCTGGCCGACAGCGACACGTACAAGGGCCCCTACAAGGACAACAGCGCCGACGGGCTCTCCTCCATCGCGACGCCCGACGACACCACGGTCGTCTTCCACCTGAAGCAGGCCTTCCAGGAGTTCGACTACCTGGTCGCCGCCCCGCAGACGGCGCCGGTGCCCCAGGCCAAGGACAAGGGCGTCGACTACGTCAAGCACATCGTGTCCTCGGGCCCGTACAAGTTCGAGAGCTACGACGACGGCAAGCAGGCCGTCCTCGTGCGCAACACGAACTGGGACGCGAAGACGGACCCGCTGCGCAAGCCGCTGCCGGACAAGATCGTCGTCAAGCTGAAGGTCAACCCCGAGACCATCGACCAGGACGTCCTCGCGGGCAACGCGATCGACCTCGGCGGCACCGGTGTCCAGGCCTCCACCCAGGCCAAGCTGCTCACCGACCCGGCCAAGAAGGCCGACAGCGACAACGCCTACGGTGGCCGGCTCGTCTACATGGCGATCAACACCAAGGTGAAGCCGTTCGACAACGTCGCCTGCCGCAAGGCCGTCCAGTACGCGATCGACAAGACCTCGGTGCAGACCGCCGAGGGCGGCCCGGTCCGCGGTGACATCGCCTCCACCGTCCTGCCGCCGGACATCCCGGGCTACCAGAAGTCCGACGTCTACGCCACCACGGGCAACAAGGGTGACGTCACCAAGGCCAAGGACCAGCTGAGCGCGTGCGGCCAGCAGGCGATCACCACGAACATCACGGCCCGCTCGGACCGTCAGCAGGAGATCGACGCCGCCACGGCGATCATCGCCTCGCTGAAGAAGGTCGGCATCAACGCCAGCCTGAAGACCTACCCGTCGGGCAAGTACTTCACGGACTACGCGGGTGTGCCGAAGTTCACCGAGGACAACAACGTCGGTCTGATGATGATGCAGTGGGGCGCCGACTGGCCCTCCGGCTACGGCTTCCTGCAGCAGATCCTGAACGGCAAGGCCATCAGCCAGTCCGGCAACACGAACCTGTCGCAGTACGACAACAGCGACGTGAACGACCTGCTCGGCAAGGCGATCGCGACCGAGGACACCAACGAGCGCAACGCCCTCTACACGCAGGTCGACAAGAAAGCCATGGACGACGCCTCGATTGTTCCCCTGGCCTACTTCAAGGTCCTGCTCGCCCGGCCCAAGGCCACCAACCTGGTGTCCACCTCGGCCTTCAGCGGTCAGTACGACTACCTCAACATCGGCACCTCGAAGTAGCAGCCCCGGAAGGCAGGTGAAGGCATTGGTGCCCGCGGGTTCCTCAACCCGCGGGCACCGGCGCCGGCCCCCGTGATTTCGTACCTCCTCCGCCGGACGTTCGCGGCAGCGATCCTGCTGCTCGTCGTCTCCGCGGTCACCTTCGCCATCTTCTTCCTGCTGCCACGACTGGCCGGCCAGACCGCCGACCAGTTGGCGACGCAGTACCTCGGCAAGAGCCCGTCAACGGCCGACATCCTCGCGGTCAAGCACAACCTGGGACTGGACCAGCCCCTGTACGTCCAGTACTGGCACTTCATCAAGAGCATCGTGGCCGGCGCCACCTACAACCTGGGCCCGACCACGGTGCACTGTGACGCGCCGTGCTTCGGCTACTCCTTCAAGAACCACCAGGAGATCTGGCCGCAGCTGGTCTCCCGACTGCCGGTGACCATCTCGCTGGCCGCCGGTGCCGCGGTCCTGTGGCTGGTGTCGGGCGTGACGGTCGGCGTCATCTCCGCCCTGAAGCCCCGCTCGTTCTTCGACCGGACGTTCATGGGTGTGGCGCTCGCGGGCGTCTCGCTGCCCATGTTCTTCACCGGCAACCTGGCGATCCTGCTCTTCGTCTTCAACTGGCCGATCTTCGGCCGCGAGTACGTGCCCATCACCGAGAACCCGGCGCAGTGGGCCAACACCCTCTTCCCCGCCTGGTGTTCGCTGGCACTGCTCTACTCCGCCATCTACGCCCGGCTCACCCGGTCGGGGATGCTGGAGACGATGAACGAGGACTTCATCCGCACGGCGCGCGCCAAGGGTCTGCACGAGCGCAATGTGGTCGTCCGGCACGGCCTCAGGGCCGCGCTCACCCCGATCATCACCGTCTTCGGCATGGACCTCGGTCTGCTGCTCGGTGGTGCGGTGATCACCGAGACCGTCTTCTCCCTGGACGGTGTCGGCGCCTACGCGGTGCAGGGCATCACTGACAACGACCTGCCCAAGATCCTCGGCGTGACCCTGCTCGCCGCCTTCTTCGTCGTGATCGCAAATCTCCTGGTGGACCTGCTGTACGCCGCCGCCGACCCGCGGGTGAGGCTCTCGTGACCCAACTGTCCAAGACCGGCGCCGCCGTCGGCGAACCCACGCCGGGCCACGCACCGGACGCCTTCCTCGAAGTCCGCGACCTCAAGGTGCACTTCCCGACCGACGACGGCCTGGTCAAGTCCGTCGACGGCCTCACCTTCTCGTTGGAGAAGGGCCGCACCCTCGCCATCGTCGGCGAGTCCGGCTCGGGCAAGTCGGTCACCTCGCTGGCCGTCATGGGGCTGCACCGTCTCGGGGCGCGCGGCAAGAACGTCCAGATGTCCGGGGAGATCTGGCTCGACGGCAAGGAGCTCCTCAGCGCCTCGCCGGACGAGGTGCGCAAGCTCCGCGGCCGCGAGATGGCGATGATCTTCCAGGACCCGCTGTCCGCGATGCACCCGTACCACAAGGTCGGCGCCCAGATCGTCGAAGCCCACCGGGTGCACAACAACGTCAGCAAGAAGGTCGCCCGCACCCGGGCCATCGAGATGCTGGACCGCGTCGGCATACCCGAGCCGCACAAGCGCGTCGACGGTTACCCGCACGAGTTCTCCGGCGGCATGCGCCAGCGCGCCATGATCGCGATGGCGCTGGTGAACAACCCCGAACTGCTCATCGCGGACGAGCCGACCACGGCTCTCGACGTGACGGTCCAGGCCCAGATCCTCGACCTCATCCGGGACCTCCAGAAGGAGTTCGGCTCCGCCGTCGTCATGATCACGCACGACCTCGGCGTGGTCGCCGAGATCGCCGACGACGTGCTGGTGATGTACGGCGGCCGGTGCGTGGAGCGCGGCAAGGCCGACGAGGTCTTCGAGAAGCCGCAGCACCCCTACACCTGGGGCCTGCTCGGCTCGATGCCCCGCATCGACCGGGAGACCTCCGAACGGCTCATCCCCGTCAAGGGCCAGCCGCCGAGCCTCATCAACGTCCCCTCGGGCTGCGTCTTCCACCCGCGCTGCCCGTACGCGGACCTGCCCAAGGGGAACGTCACCCGCACGGTCCGTCCCGAGCTGGAGCTGGTGGGCACCGGACACTGGTCCGCCTGCCACCTCTCGACCGAGGACCGCACGCGGATCTGGACCGAAGAGATTGCGCCGAAGCTGTGAGTGAGACGAAGAAGCCCCAGTCCGCCGATGGCGAGCCATTGCTCAAGGTCGCGGGTCTGACGAAGCACTTCCCCATCAAGAAGGGGATCCTGCGTCGGCAGGTCGGCGCCGTGAAGGCGGTCGACGGCATCGACTTCGAGGTGCGCAAGGGCGAAACCCTGGGCGTGGTCGGCGAGTCGGGCTGCGGCAAGTCGACCATGGGCCGGGTCATCACCCGCCTCCAGGACCCCACCGGTGGCACCATCCACTTCGAGGGGCAGGACATCACCCACATGCCGGCGGGCAAGCTCCGCCCGCTGCGCCGTGACGTCCAGATGATCTTCCAGGACCCGTACGGCTCGCTGAACCCGCGCCACACCATCGGCGGCATCGTCTCCACCCCCTTCCGGCTCCAGGGCGTCACGCCCGAGGGCGGGGTGAAGAAGGAGGTCCAGCGGCTGATGGAGCTGGTGGGCCTCAACCCCGAGCACTACAACCGCTATCCGCACGAGTTCTCCGGCGGCCAGCGCCAGCGCATCGGCATCGCCCGGGCGCTCGCGCTCAACCCGAAGCTGGTCGTCGCGGACGAGCCCGTCTCGGCGCTGGACGTGTCGATCCAGGCGCAGGTGGTCAACCTCCTGGACGACCTCCAGGAGGAGCTCGGCCTCACCTACGTGATCATCGCGCACGACCTGTCGGTCATCCGGCACGTGTCGGACCGGATCGCGGTGATGTACCTCGGCAAGATCGTGGAGCTCGCGGACCGCTCGTCGCTGTACGCCGCTCCCATGCACCCGTACACCAAGGCGCTGATGTCCGCGGTGCCGGTGCCGGACCCCAAGCGGCGCGGCGCGAAGAGCGACCGCATCCTGCTCAAGGGCGATGTCCCGTCGCCGATCTCGCCGCCCAGCGGCTGCCGGTTCCACACCCGGTGCTGGAAGGCGACCGAGGTCTGCAAGACGCAGGAGCCGCCGCTCATCGAGCTGAAGCCGGGCCAGCAGGTGGCCTGCCACCACCCGGAGAACGCGCCGGACCAGGCGCCGGGCGAGGAGATCCTGGCGGAGGCCAGGGAGTCGATCGACCTCGTGACGATCGCTGCGGAGGTGCCTGCGGCTGCGGGGGTGTCTGAGGCGTCTGAGACCTCGGAGGCGTCTGAGACTACGGAGGCTGCGGCGGGCTCTGGGGTTGCGGAGGTGCCTGTGGCTTCGGAGGAGACCGAGGCCACGGAGGCCGCGGAGGCCACGGCGGACTCTGGGGCTGCTGAGGTGCCTGCGGCCGCGGAGGTGTCCGAGGCCACGGAGGCTGCGGCGGACTCTGGGGCTGCCGAGGTACCTGCGGCCACGGAGGCGTCCGAGACCGCGGAGGTGCCCGAGACCGCGGAGGTGCCCGAGGCTGCGGGGGTGCCTGCGGCCGCGGAGGCGTCTGATGCTGCGGAGGCGCCCGGTACCGCCGAGGTGCCGGACGCGGCCGCCGCGTCGGGCGTCGGTGAGGCGTCCGATGCTGCGAAGGGGGCCGACGCCTCCAAGGGGGCTGACGCCTCCGAGGTGTCCGACGCTGCCGAGGCGTCCAAGGCTCCGGCGGCCAAGCGCTCCAAGGCGCCGCGTGCCAAGCGGGGTTCCCGGAAGGGCGGCGGCGCCGTACCGGACGCTGGTGTGCAGGAGTCAACTGACAAGTAGGGCATGACAGTTCGGCAAAGTCATGTCCATGCCGAAGCGGGAGAGTGCAGAGTCTGCGTGTCCGTACCAACGGCACACGTTCGAAGGGAAGACTCATGGCACTCTCCCGTTCGGCACGTCGCAGCTCCCGGCTGCTCGCCCTCGCCACCGCGGTGGCCGCCGGGTTCACCATCGCCGCCGCGCCGGCCGCCTCACCGGGCGCCCCCGGAATCGGCGATCCGTACTTTCCCACCATGGGCAATGGCGGCTTCGACGCCCTCCATTACGATCTCGGGGTCAGCTACAACCCCGATTCGGGGCGCCTCGACGGGCGCACCACGCTCACCGCCCGGGCCACCAAGAACCTCTCCCGTTTCGACCTCGACCTCCAGAAGCTCACCGTCGACTCGATACGGGTGAACGGCAGGCCCGCCGACTTCAGCAGAACCGGCGACGAGATCGTCATCACCCCCCGCCACCGGCTCGACAGGGGAGAGAAGTTCGAGGTCACCGTCGCCTACGGCGGAGTGCCCCAGGCGCTCAACGGGCCCATCGTCTTCGGCTCCGACTACGGATGGATGAAGACCAAGGACGGCGTCTTCGTGGCCTGCGAGCCCAACGCCGCCTCCACCTGGTTCCCCTCCAGCGACCACCCCTCCGACAAGGCGACGTACGACATCCGCATCGACGCCCCCAAGGGCCTCACCGGCGTCTCCAACGGGCGGCTCGTGGAGTCGCACGACCGCGGGGGCCGCTCGTACTACCACTGGCGCGAGACCAAACCGATGGCGACCTACCTGGCCACCGCGTCCATAGGCAAGTTCGATGTGAAGACGGGCAAGACGCCCGCCGGCACGCCCATCTACGTGGCCATCGACCCGGTACTCGCCAACCAGAACAAGGTCGACGTGTACGCGGTGACCGCCGAGGCCACCGACTACTGGTCCAAGCTCTTCGGCCCGTACCCCTTCGAGGTCACCGGGGCGGTCGTCGACGACATGCCGCAGGCCGGGTTCTCCCTGGAGACCCAGTCCAAGCCCAGCTATTCGGCGGTGCGTTCCGAGTCGACCATCGTGCACGAGCTCGCCCACCAGTGGTTCGGCGACTCCGTATCGGTCGCGCACTGGGACGACATCTGGCTCAACGAGGGCTTCGCGACCTACGCCCAGTGGCTGTGGTCCGAGCACCGCGGCACGAAGACCGCGCACGACTCCTTCCTCTCCGCCTACAACTCGATCCCGGCCGACGACGACTTCTGGAAGATCGAGGTCGCCGACCCGCAACGCGACACGATGTTCTCCGACGCCGTCTACGACCGCGGCGCGATGATGCTTCAGGAGCTGCGCGAACGCATCGGTGACCAGGCCTTCTTCAAGCTGCTCCCGGCCTGGACGAAGGCGCACCGCTACCACAACGCCGACACCGAGGACTTCATCGACCTGGCCGAGAAGGTCTCGGGCCAGTCGCTCGACGGTCTGTTCCAGAAGTGGGTCTACGACACCGGCAAGCCCGCCCTCTGAGTCCGGCGTGTGCAGGGGGGCGCCCCGTGATGAGTAAAAATACGGGGTGCTCCACTCACTGTTCAGCCCCTCCGTCCAGCATGTGCTGGACCTCGTCGGAATCTTCGTCTTCGCGATCTCCGGCGCTCTGCTCGCCGTGCGCAAGAACTTCGACGTGTTCGGCATCGCGGTGCTCGCCGAGGTCACCGCGCTGGGCGGAGGGCTGTTCCGCGACCTCATCATCGGGGCGGTCCCGCCGGCCGCCTTCACCGACCTCGGGTACTTCGTGACCCCGCTGCTGGCCGCGGTCCTTGTCTTCTTCCTGCACCCCGAGGTCGAGCGCACCCAGCTCGCGGTCAACGTCTTCGACGCGGCGGGGCTCGGCCTGTTCTGCGTCACGGGCACGACGAAGGCGTACGACTACGGGCTCGGCCTGACCTCGTCGGCGGCCCTGGGCCTTGCCACGGCGGTGGGCGGCGGTGTGCTGCGCGACGTCCTCGCCAACGAGGTGCCCTCGCTGCTGCGCTGGGACCGCGACCTGTACGCGGTGCCCGCGATCGTCGGCTCCACGATGGTGGTGCTCTGCATCCGCTTCGACATCCTGAACGCGGGGACGAGCGGGGTCGCGGTGCTTACCGCGTTCCTGCTGCGGATCGCCGCGCTGAAGTACCACTGGCGGGCGCCGCGCGCCTGGCACCGGCGGAGTTCGACGCTGGAGGAGGTCTGAGGGGCTGAGGGTCTGGGGGTCTGAGGGTCTGAGGGGCTGACGGCCGGTCGGGTCCGGGCTGGACGGAGGGACCTGGAAAAGCTACCGCTCAGTAATTTATCGGTGTACGGTGCTGCCCATGGCACAGGCATCGTCACAGGTACTCCCCGCCACGATCGGGGACAGCGAGTTCGACCGCGACACCGCGGTCACCCTGCGGGAAGCGGGGGTCTACGACGCGGAGCTCTCGGCGGGCTGGACCATCATCCACGCCGTCAACGGCGGCTATCTGCTGGCCCTCTTGGGCCGCGCGCTCGGCGACGCACTGCCGCACCCGGACCCGTTCACCGTCTCGGCGCACTACCTGACGCCGTCCGTGCCGGGGCCCGCGGTCATCCGTACCCAGGTCGTACGCACCGGGCGCACCCTGTCCACCGGTCAGGCCTCGCTGTTCCAGTACGACGAGAGCGGCGCGGAGGTCGAACGCATCCGGGTCCTCGCCTCGTACGGAGACCTCGACGCGCTGACCGACGACGTACGCACCACGGCGAAGCCGCCCGCGATGCCGCCGCTCTCGCACTGCATCGGCGCGACGGACGCCCCCGACGGCAGCCGCCCGCCGATCCCCGGCAGCTCGGCCATCACCGATCGCCTGATGCTCAAGCTCGACCCGACGACGCTTGGCTGGGCGGTGGGCGCGCCGTCCGGCAAGGGCGAGATGCGAGCCTGGTTCGGGCTCGCGGACGGCCGCGACGCCGACCCGATCTCGCTCCTGCTCACCGTCGACGCGCTGCCACCGACCTCCTTCGAGCTGGGCCTCAAGGGCTGGACCCCCACGGTCGAGCTGACCACCCACGTCCGGTGCCGGCCCGCGCCGGGTCCGCTGCGGGTGTCCATCACCACGCGGAACCTGGCGGGGGGTTTCCTGGAGGAGGACGCGGAGGTCTGGGACTCGGCGGACCGCCTGGTCGCCCAGTCCCGCCAGCTGGCACGGGCCCCGCGGGACCTGCGGGGCTGAGCCTGGGGGTTTGCCCGCCCGCCCGCCCGTTGCCCGGCGTTGGTCGGGTTGAGCCCTGGGGCTGCGCCCCAGACCCCATGCGGGGCTTCGCCCCTGCACCCCTGGGGGTTTGCCCGCCCGCCCGCCCGTTGCTCGGGGTTGGTTGGGCTGAGCCCTGGGGCTGTGCCCCAGACCCCATGCGGGGCTTCGCCCCTGCACCCCTGGGGGTTTGCCCACCCGCCCGCCCGTTGCTCGGGGTTGGTTGGGCTGAGCCCTGGGGCTGCGCCCCAGACCCCATGCGGGGCTGCGCCCCTGCACCCCGGGGGTTTGCCCGCCCGCCCGCCCGTTGCTCGGGGTTGGTTGGGCTGAGCCCTGGGGCTGTGCCGCAGACCCCATGCGGGGCTGCGCCCCTGCACCCCTGGGGGTTTGCCCGCCCGCCCGCCCGTTGCTCGGGGTCGGTTGGGCTGAGCCCTGGGGCTGCGCCCCAGACCCCACGCGGGGCTTCGCCCCTGCACCCCCTCGGGGATGCGCCCCGGACCCGCCTCGGGGCTGCGCCCCGGACCCCATGCGGGGTTGCGCCCCGGACCCCATGCGGGGTTGCGCCCCTGCACCCCCGGCACCATGCTCACCCCGCGCTCGTTGGGTGAGGGCGATGGTCGACAGGTCCTGTGGCCGCACTTCCCACCCGGCCCGGGGGTGAAATTCAGCCCCTCCGGCGTTTGAGGAGCGGGGGTCTGGGGGCGGCGCCCCCAGGTCCGTGGCCGCTACGGGGTGCGGGTCTGGCTGCGCATTCACCCCCGGAGGGTTTCGGGAAGGGGCGGGGTGGGGCCTCCCGGGGCCCGGGGCGAAGCCCCGGCGGCCGGCCTCAAGGCCACAGGGGTGGCCCGCCCCCCCCAGAGTGCCCAGCTCCACGCAATGGCCAGCTCCACGCAATGGCCGGCCCCACGCAGCTGGCCCGCCCCCAGAGTGCCCAGCTCCACGCAGTGGCCCGCCCCACGCCCTGACCCAGCACCACGCAGTGGCCCCGCTCAGTCCAGCCAGTGGCGGCGGCCCAGCGTCACGAGGCGCAGTTGCGCACGGGCGGTCGCGAGGGCCGCGTCCGTGCCGTCACCCTCCTCCAGGAGCGCGGACGCCGTCATCACCATGTGGTCGACGTACAGGCCGGCCAGCATGCGCAGATCCGCCGACGACCACCCCGCCGACTCCGGGTCCGCACCCACCGCATCGGCCACCTCGTCCGCGAACCGCCGCAGTTGGACGCCGATCGCCTCGCGAACCGGGGCGACCCCGCCGTGCCGTTCGCGCGCGATGAAGCGGACGTGTGCGGGGTAGGCGCGAACATGGGCGGCGATCAACGCGACCGCCCTGTCGATGCGTTCGTCGCTGGACCCGGTGGTGACGATCGCCGCCCGGATCGTGCCGTGGAGCGATCCGAGCGCCTGCTCGACCAGGGCGACCCCCAGGTCGGCGGTGTCCTTGAAGTGCCGGTAGAACGCGGCCGGCGCGACCCCCACGGCCCGGGTGACCTCGCGGAGCCCGAGGCTGCTCAGGCTCTGGTGCTCCAGGAGCTGGAGCGCCGAGTCCATGAGGGCCTGGCGCGTCTTCGCCTTCTGGGCCTGCCGGATTCCGAGAGTGTGGCTCATACCACTCAGTAAACATGTGTTCGCCGAAGTTGGGAAGACTAGACTCAGCAGTCAGTGAACAGTCGTACTCCGACTGGTCGTTGACTGGGCGTATCGCCCATACCGTCCACCCGCCGAAGCACCCGCCCCGTCCCACGACCCCGCGTCGCAGGGACGCACACGGAAAGGAATCCCATGTTCTTCCTCGTCGCCGCCCTCCTCCTGCTGGGGGTCGTGCTGGGCTCAGCGGCGCATCTCCCGCTCCCGGTCACTCTCGCCGTCGCCGGAGTCATCGGCGTCTGGCTGCTCGTCTTCACCGCCCGTGAACGCCTCTCGCACCGGAAGGGCTGACCATGGAACTCACCGCGATCCGCCGCCGCACCCGGGACCGTGACGCCGACGGAATGGCCGTGGCGGCCTTCGTCCTCGGCCTGCTCGGGCTGCTCGTCATGAACGTGATCCTCGGCCCCCTCGCCATCGTTTTGGCCTCCCTCGCCCTGCTGTACGGGACGCAGCGGCGCGGCCGGGCCCTGCTCGGCCTCGCCCTGGGCGTGGCCGACCTCCTGGTCCTCGTCTGCCTGACGATGGCCGACCACACCGTCTCGTGGGGCCTCGGCGGCTGAACCCCGGCCGGGGTCCTGGCCGGAACTGCGGCGCAGCCCACCCGGCGCGGCTCGTAGAATCGGGCCCACCATGGCTTACCTCGACCACGCCGCGACCACTCCGATGCTTCCGGAGGCGGTCCTGGCGATGACCGCCCAGCTCACCGTCACCGGCAACGCGTCCTCGCTGCACGCCGCCGGACGGCGGGCCCGCCGCGCCACCGAGGAGGCCCGGGAGGAACTGGCCGACGCGCTCGGCGCCCGCCCCAGCGAGGTCGTCTTCACGGCCGGCGGCACCGAGGCCGACAACCTCGCCGTGAAGGGCCTGTACTGGGCCCGCCGGGCCGCCGACCCGCGTCGCGTCCGCGTCCTGGCCAGTCCCGTCGAGCACCACGCGGTGCTCGACGCGGTGCACTGGCTCGCCGAGCACGAGGGCGCCACCGTGGAGTACCTGCCCGTCGACCCGTACGGCAGGGTGCACCCCACGGCGCTGCGTGAGGCCATCGAGCGCGACCCCGGCGACGTCGCCCTGGTCACCGTCATGTGGGCCAACAACGAGATCGGCACCATCATGCCGGTCGTCGAACTGGCCGCGGTGGCGCGGGAGTTCGACATTCCGATGCACGCCGACGCGGTGCAGGCCTTCGGCCAGCTCGACGTGGACTTCGCCGCGTCAGGCCTGGCCGCCATGACCGTCTCCGGCCACAAGATCGGCGGCCCGTACGGCATCGGCGCCCTGCTCCTGGGCCGTGAGTACACCCCCGTTCCCGTGCTGCACGGCGGCGGTCAGGAGCGGCATGTGCGCTCCGGCACCCTCGACGTTCCCGCCATCGCCGCGTTCGCGGTCGCCGGGCGGCTCGCCGCCGAACGGCGCCGCGCGTTCGCCCGTGACATCGGGGGACTGCGCGACCGCCTCGTCGAAGCCGTGCACGGGGCCGTGCCCGACGCCATCCTCGGCGGCGACCCCAGCCCGCAGGGCCGGCTCCCCAGTAACGCCCACTTCACCTTCCCCGGCTGCGAAGGCGACTCCCTCCTGCTGCTCCTCGACGCGCAGGGCATCGAATGCTCCACCGGCTCCGCCTGCACCGCGGGCGTCGCCCAGCCCAGCCACGTCCTGCTCGCCACCGGCACCGACCCCGACCTGGCCCGTGGCACCCTGCGTTTCTCCCTGGGACACACCTCCACCCGGGCCGACGTCGACGCGGTCGCCCGGGCCATCGGCCCCGCCGTCGAGCGGGCCCGCACCGCCGGCCTCGTCTGACCACCGCCCCGGACCCCGAACGCCGTCCGGGCCGCCGCCCCGCCAGAGGCACGGCTCGGGCCCGCCCCGCCCGGGCCCGCCGCCGGTCAGCGGCGCGGCTCAGCCCCGCCCGGCCGCGCCCACCAGCTTCAGGTAGCGCGACCAGTCCCAGTGCGGACCGGGGTCCGTGTGATCGGTGCCCGGCACCTCCACGTGCCCGATGATGTGCTCGCGGTCGACGGCTATGCGATAGCGGGCGCATATCGCCGCCGTCAGCCGCGCGGATGAGGCGTACATGGCGTCGGTGAAGGAGGACGCCTCCTCGATGAAGCCCTCGTGCTCTATGCCGACGCTGCGCTCGTTGTACGCGCGATTGCCCGCGTGGTACGCCACGTCCAGCTCCCGCACGGTCTGCGCCATGTGCCCGTCCTTGCGCAGCACATAGTGCGCCGCGACCTTGTTCCGCGGGTCCTGGAACGTCTTGAGCGCGCTGTCGAAACTGCCCTGCACGACATGGATCACCACCCGGTCCACCCGGTAGTCGTCCGGCCGGTCGGCCATCCGCCAGTTCGCCGGGGCGGCCGGCACCCACTGCGCACCCGCGTAGTCCAGCTCCCCGGCCTTGCGCGGCTTGTGCGGCCGCGTGTGCGGCGCGTTCAGATACCCGATGGTCCCGAGCGCCACCACCGCGCCCCCGATCAGCAGCCCCCTGCGGCTGGTCGCCATACGCCCCGCCCCCGTCGCTCTCTCCCGTACCTCCCCGCGGGGCCCCGCCGCCACCCGCGCGGCCCCCGGAATCCCGGACCGGACCCCTCTGACATGCACAACGGATACTCCCGCGCCCCCGGTTCCCGATCCCACGTACCCTTACGAGTGCTATGACTCAGACTTCGCCGCAGCACTCGCCGATGACCTCGCCGACGCCCTCCTCCCGTCCCCTGCGCGTCCTCGCCGCCATGTCCGGCGGTGTCGACTCCGCCGTCGCCGCCGCCCGGGCCGCCGAGGCGGGCCATGACGTGACCGGTGTGCACCTGGCGCTGTCCGCGAACCCCCAGTCCTTCCGTACCGGGGCCCGCGGCTGCTGCACCATCGAGGACTCGCGGGACGCCCGCCGCGCCGCGGACGTCATCGGCATCCCCTTCTACGTCTGGGACCTGGCGGAACGCTTCCGTGAGGACGTCGTCGAGGACTTCATCGCCGAGTACGAGGCCGGCCGCACCCCCAACCCGTGCCTGCGCTGCAACGAGAAGATCAAGTTCGCGGCGCTGCTCGACAAGGCCCTCGCGCTCGGCTTCGACGCCGTGTGCACCGGCCACTACGCGACCGTCGTCCTGAACGAGGACGGCACCCGCGAGCTGCACCGCGCCTCCGACATGGCCAAGGACCAGTCGTACGTCCTCGGCGTGCTCGACGAGCGCCAGCTCGCGCACGCGATGTTCCCGCTCGGCGACACCCTCACCACCAAGGACGAGATCCGCGCCGAGGCCGAGCGCCGGGGTCTCGCGGTCGCCAAGAAGCCCGACAGCCACGACATCTGCTTCATCGCCGACGGCGACACCCAGGGCTTCCTCGCGAACCGCCTGGGCAAGGCGGAGGGCGACATCGTCGACGAGTCCGGCGCCAAGATCGGCAGCCACGAGGGCGCCTTCGGCTTCACCATCGGCCAGCGCAAGGGCCTGCGCATCGGCCACCCCGCAGCCGACGGCAAGCCCCGCTACGTCCTGGACATCTCCCCGGTGAACAACACCGTCACGGTCGGCCCCGTCGAGGCGCTTGACGTCACCGCGCTCGGTGCGATCAAGCCCCGCTGGTGCGGCACCGCGCCGGTCGGCGCGGGCACGTACACCGCGCAGCTGCGCGCCCACGGCGGCGAGACCGAGGTGACGGCGGAGCTCGTCGACGACATCCTCACGGTGACGTTCGCCGAGCCGGTCCGCGGCGTCGCCCCCGGCCAGGCCATCGTCCTGTACGACGGCACGCGCGTGGTGGGCTCGGCGACGATCGCGACGACCGAGCGGGCCGCCGCGGGCGTCGGTCCTCTCGCCGGCTAGCCGACCCGAAGGACGATCTTGCCCTGGGTGCGCCCGCGCTCTCCGTACTCGTGCGCCTTTGCGGCGTCGGCCAGTTCAAACACCGAGTCGATCTCCACCCGCAGCGCGCCCTCGGCCACGAGCGCGGCGATCGCCCGCATGCCGTACAGGTCGGGCTCGACCAGGGTGAAGCCCGCCCGCACACCCCGTTCCGCCGCCTCGGCCAGCAGCTCGGGCTCGTCGGGGCCGCTGATCGAGACCAGGGTGCCGCCGGGGCGCAGCACCTTCAGCGAGCGCGTCGCGTAGTCGCCGCCCACCGTGTCGAAGACGACGTCCACGTCGCGCACCGCCTCGGTGAAGTCGACCGCGGTGTAGTCGATCACCTCGTCCGCGCCGAGCCCGCGGACGAACGCGTGCTTGGCGGCGCTCGCCGTGCCGATGACGTACGCGCCGCGCGCCTTGGCGATCTGCACGGCGAGGTGGCCCACACCGCCGGCCGCGGCGTGGATCAACACCCGCTGTCCTGCTGCCAGTTGTGCCGTGTCGACCAGGGACTGCCAGGCGGTCAGCGCGGCCAGCGGCAGGGCCGCCGCCTGGATGTGGTCGATGCCCTCGGGCTTGGGGACGAAGTGCCGGGCGGGGGCGGTGACGTACTCGGCGTAGGCGCCGGCCTGGTGCGGGAAGAGCGGCATGCCGAAGACCTCGTCGCCCTGCCGGTACAGCGTGACGCCGAGCCCCACCGCCTCGACGGTGCCGGACACGTCGTGGCCGAGGATCGCCGGGGTGCCCATCGGCGTGAACCCGCCGTGCGTGCGGATCTTCCAGTCGGCGGGGTTGACGCCCGCCGCGTGGACGCGCACCAGGATCTCGCCGGGACCCGGCTCGGGGCGCTCGGTCTCGATCTCGGTCAGCACCTCGGGACCGCCCAGTCGGGGGAGGCTGATGGCGCGCATGGTCTGGGACATGACTGATCCTTTTTTCACGGGGTTTCGGCTGGTGAGAGCCTTCGACGGAGACCAGCCTGCGGCCTGGCCGGCCCTCGTGGTACTGGCCGTTTGGCCATGATGTGACAGAATCTGGCCATGCCCTCACGACCGGACACACATCAGGTGGCGGTGCTCGCCCTCGACGGAGTGGTCTCCTTCGAGCTGGGCATCCCGTCGCGGATCTTCGACAGCGCCCAGGGGCCGGACGGCAAGCGCCTCTACGAGGTGACCGTCTGCACCGCCGACGGCCGGCCGGTGCGCACCGAGGCCGGGTTCTCGATCGCGGTCGACCACGGTCCCGAAGCGCTCGCCGCGGCCGACACCGTGGTCATCCCGCCCACCCACGACCTCGGCGCCATGGCCACCGGCGGCCCGCTGCCCGAGTCGCTGGCCCGCGCCTTCGAGCGGATCAGGCCCGGCACCCGCATGGTGTCCATCTGCACGGCGTCCTACGTGCTGGCCGCGGCCGGCCTGCTCGACGGGCGGCCCGCCACCACGCACTGGTGCGACGCCGCCGCCTTCGCGCGCACGTTTCCCGGTGTCGACGTGGACCCGGGCGTCCTGTTCGTCGACGACGGCGACGTCCTGACCTCGGCGGGCGCCGCCGCCGGCATCGACCTCTGCCTGCACCTGGTGCGCCGCGACCACGGCAGCGCGGTCGCCAACCGCGCCGCCCGGCACTGTGTAGTGCCGCCCTGGCGCGACGGCGGGCAGGCCCAGTACATCGAGCGCCCGGTCCCCGAGCCGACTCTCGCCAGCACCGCCGCCACCCGTGCGTGGGCCCTCGAACGCCTCCAGGAACCGCTCTCGCTGGGCGAGATGGCCGAGCACGCCCGGATGAGCCTGCGCACCTTCACTCGCCGCTTCCGCGAGGAGGCCGGCATGACGCCGGGCAGCTGGCTCACCGCCCAGCGGCTCGAACTGGCCCGCCAGCTCCTGGAGTCGAGCGACCTGCCGGTGGACCTGGTGGCCCACCGTGCGGGCTTCGGCACCGCCAACTCGCTGCGCCAGCACATGCGTTCCGTGCTCGGCGTCTCCCCGGTGGCCTACCGGCGCACCTTCCAGGTCGGCGCGCCGGCCTGAGCGCGCGCTCCTGCTCGGTGACCTTCTCCACCCCGTAGAACGCTTACTCGGCGGGGCCTTCTCGACCTCGTGGAACCCTTACTCGGTGACCTTCTCCACCTCGTAGAAACAGAGGTGATCCTTGATCTCGGCCACCTCCGCCTTGGGGTCGGGGTAGTACCAGACGAGATCGGGCGCCCCGGGCAGCGACCAGTAGGAGGCCGTTCCCTTGAACGGACAATGGGTGTGGGTGTCCGACGCCGTCAGGAGGTCGGTCCGTACGTCCTCGGGCGGAAGGTAGTAGCGCACGGGGAGGCCGGTCTCGCGCAGGAGCAGCGGACGGCGGCTCTCGGCCAGTACCTGCCCCTCGTGAACGACCCGCACGTGCTCCAAGCCCTGCTCGACGGTGATGCGATGTCCAGTCGTCATACGTAGTGCAGCGCCCGCGGGCGGCCACTTCTTCCCTCGTAGGGTGGGTGCATGAATATCTGTGTCTTCCTGTCCGCGGCCGATCTCGACGAGCGCTACACCCAGCCCGCCCGCGAGTTCGCCGAACTCGTCGGCAAGGGCGGCCACACCCTGGTGTGGGGCGGGTCCGAGAGCGGGCTCATGAAGGTCGTCGCCGACGGCGTACAGGACGCGGGCGGCAAACTGGTGGGGGTCTCGGTCGACTTCCTGGCGGCCAAGGCGCGCGAGAACGCCGACGAGATGGTCATCGCCAAGGACCTCGCCGAACGCAAGGCGCTCCTGCTCGCGAAGTCCGATGCCGTCGTGATCATGGTGGGTGGCACCGGCACCCTGGACGAGGCCACCGAGATCCTGGAGCTGAAGAAGCACGGCAAGACCACCAAGCCCGTCGTCCTCCTGAACACCGCGGGCTTCTACGACGGCCTCAAGGAGCAGTTCCGCCGCATGGAGGACGAGGGCTTCCTGCCGGTGCCCCTGACCGAGCTGGTCTTCTTCGCCGAGGACGGCGTCGCGGCGCTCGCCTACCTCGAAGAGTCCCGCGGCATCCAGTAGGGCGACGACCAGGGCCTTTCGTGCGGATCAGGCCCGAGTGCGAGCATGGCGGGTATGGCTACTCACCTGATCACCGGCGCCGGCTCCGGCATCGGCGCCGCCGTCGCACGCCGGCTGCACGAGCGCGGCGACGAGCTCATCCTGCTCGCGCGCGACGCCGGCCGCGCCAAGGAGCTCGCCGCCCGCCACCCGGGCGCCCGCACCCTCGTCGGCGACCTCGCCGATCCCGACCGCCTGTCCTGGGCCTTCGACAAGCAGCCGATGCCGGACCGGCTCGACTCGCTGCTGCACATCGCGGGCATCGTCGACCTCGGCCCCGTCGGCGAACTGCGCCCCAAGACCTGGCACCAGCAGCTCAACGTCAACCTGATCGCCCCCGCCGAGATCACCCGCCACCTGCTGCCGCAGCTGCGCGCCTCGCGTGGCCACGTGGTCTTCGTGAACTCCGGCGCCGGGCTCAGCGCCCACGCCGAATGGGGCGCGTACGCCGCCTCCAAGCACGGCCTCAAGGCGCTCGCCGACTCGCTGCGCCAGGAGGAGCACGCGAACGGTGTCCGCGTGACGTCGGTCTACCCGGGCCGCACCGCCAGCCCCATGCAGGCCAAGGTGCACTCGCAGGAGGGCAAGGAGTACGACCCGTCGCGGTTCATCGACCCCGAGTCCGTGGCCACGACCATCGTCATGGCCATCGACCTGCCGGCCGACGCCGAGGTCAACGACCTCACGGTGCGCCCGGGCAAGTAGCCCGCCCCGCCCGGTGTTCCGGCAGGCGGCCGGGGCCGGGCCCGCTGCCCGTTGCGTAGGCTTCCGGGGTGAGAGAACAGAGCACATTCCCCTGGGGGCCCGCCACCGGGATCGGTTCGATGCCGGGCGGCGACGCGCGGGAGACCGCCAAGACCGTCACCGGATCGCTGATCGGGGCCGAGGCGGCGAGCGGCGACTTCCCGCACCTCGCGGAGCTGCCCGCGCGCGGCCCCGGCGCCGACATGATCGGCCGGACCATCGGGCTCCTCGTCGAGATGTACGGACATGTGGAGCCCAGCGGCTGGCGGGTCGGCGACCGGCCCGGCCGGGACACCCGGCGGGCCAGGTCCTGGCTCGGCGAGGACCTGGACGCCCTTGAGGAGTTCACCCAGGGCTACACCGGGCCGCTGAAGGTGCAGGCCGTCGGGCCCTGGACGCTGGCCGCGGCCCTGGAACTGCGCAGCGGAGAGCTCTCGCTCGGCGACCCCGGCGCCTGCCGCGACCTCGCCGGATCGCTCGCCGAGGGCCTGCGCGACCACCTCGCCGACGTACGCCGCCGGGTACCCGGCGCGCAGGTGGTCCTCCAGCTCGACGAGCCCTCCCTCACCGCCGTGCTGCGCGGACAGATCCGTACCGCCAGCGGATACCGCACCCACCGGGCCGTCGACCGCCAGGCCGTCGAGGCCGCCCTGCGCGAGGTCGTCGCCGTGCACGACGGGCCCGTCGTCGTGCACTCCTGCGCCCCCGACGTCCCGTTCGCGCTCCTGCGGCGGACCGGCGTCGCGGGCGTGTCGTTCGATTTCGCCCTACTCACCGAACGTGACGACGAGCAGATCGGTGAGGCCGCCGAGAGCGGCATCAAGCTCTTCGCCGGAGTGGTGCCCACCGCCGACGGCCCATTGTCAGACCCTGCCGGTAGCGTCATGGGTGTCAGGACGCTGTGGCGCAGGCTGGGGCTGAATCCGGGGACTCTGGGCGAGTCCGTGGTGATCACCCCGTCATGCGGTCTCGCGGGCGCCTCGCCGGCGTACGCGCGGGCCGCGCTCGCCCACTGCGTCCGGGCGGCGAGATCGCTCGCGGACAACCCTGAGTGACGGGGACAACGGGAAACGGGAGGACATGACGGTGGCTGGCGAACAGAACGCAGTGCCCGCACAGGCACGGGAGAAGCACGCGCTCCTCGCCGAGCAGATCGAGGAGCACCGCTTCCGGTATTACGTCCGCGACCAGCCGGTCATCAGCGACGGCGACTTCGACAAGCTGCTCCGCTCGCTCGAAGCCCTGGAGGACGAGCACCCGGAGCTGCGCACCCCCGACTCGCCGACGCAGAAGGTGGCCGGCCCCTACGCGACGGACTTCGCCTCGGTCGAGCACCGCGAGCGCATGCTGTCCCTGGACAACGCCTTCGACGACGAGGAGCTGGCGGCCTGGTCGGAGCGGGTCGCCAAGGATGTGGGCACGGGCGCTTTCCACTACCTGTGCGAGCTGAAGGTCGACGGCCTCGCCGTGAACCTGACGTACGAGAACGGCAGGCTGACCCGCGCCGCCACCCGCGGCGACGGCCGCACCGGCGAGGACATCACGCCCAACGTGCGCACCATCGCCGACATCCCCACCCGCCTCAAGGGCGACCGCATCCCCGCCCTCGTCGAGATCCGCGGCGAGGTCTACTTCCCGATGGAGGCCTTCGAAGGTCTCAACGCGCGTCTGGTCGAGGCGGGCGACAAGCCGTTCGCCAACCCGCGCAATGCGGCGGCCGGTTCACTGCGCCAGAAGGACCCCAAGGTCACCGCCACCCGGCCACTGCACATGGTGGTGCACGGCATCGGCGCCCGCGAGGGCTTCGACATCGACCGCCTGTCCCAGGCGTACGGCCTGCTGCGCGAATGGGGCCTGCCCACCGCCCAGCACAACAAGGTGGTCGGCTCCCTGGAAGAAGTGCGCCAGTTCATCGCCTACATGGGCGAGAACCGGCACTCCGTGGTGGAGCACGAGATCGACGGCGTCGTCGTCAAGCTCGACGAGATCCCCCTCCAGGGCCGCCTCGGCTCCACCGCGCGCGCCCCCCGCTGGGCCATCGCCTGGAAGTACGCGCCGGAAGAGGTCAACACCAAGCTCATCAACATCCGTGTGGGCGTGGGGCGCACGGGCCGCGTCACGCCGTACGCCCAGGTGGAACCGGTCACCGTGGCCGGCTCCGAGGTCGAGTTCGCCACCCTGCACAACCAGGACGTGGTCAAGGCCAAGGGCGTCCTCATCGGCGACACCGTGGTGCTGCGCAAGGCGGGCGATGTCATCCCCGAGATCCTGGGCCCCGTCGCCGACCTGCGGGACGGCAGCGAGTACCCCTTCGAGATGCCCGCTCAATGCCCGGAGTGCGGCACCGCCCTGCGTCCGATGAAGGAGGGCGACATCGACCTGCGCTGCCCCAACGCGCGGTCCTGCCCCGCCCAGTTGAGAGAGCGCCTGTTCTACCTGGCGGGCCGCAAGAGCCTCGACATCGAGAACTTCGGGTACGTGGCGGCGGCCGCCCTCACCAAGCCCCTCGAACCCGCCACCCCGCCGCTCCTGGACGAAGGCGGCCTCTTCGACCTGACGATGGAACAGCTCCTGCCCATCAGGGCGTACGTCCTCGACCAGGACAGCGGGCTGCCCAAGCGCGATCCGAAGACCGGTGAGGAGAAGACCGCGCTCGTCTTCGCCAACATGAACGGCGAGCCCCGCAAGAACGCCGTCTCGATGCTGGAGAACATCGCGGCGGCCAAGGAGCGCCCGCTGGCCCGCTTCCTCACCGGGCTCTCCATCCGCCATGTCGGCCCGGTCGCCGCCGAGGCGCTGGCCCGCGAATTCCGCTCCATCGACCGCATCGAGCAGGCGACCGAGGAAGAACTCGCCGCGGTCGAAGGCGTCGGCGGGATCATCGCGGCCTCGCTCAAGCAGTGGTTCACCGAGGACTGGCACCAGGAGATCCTGCGCAAGTGGAAGGCCGCGGGCGTCCGCATGGAGGACGAAGGCAGCGGTGAGGACGAGGGGCCACGCCCCTTGGCCGGCCTCATTGTTGTCGTGACCGGAACTCTTGAGCGGCACACCAGAGACGGCGCGAAAGAAGCCCTCCAGAGCCGCGGCGCCAAGGTCACCGGCTCGGTTTCGAAGAAGACGTCGTTCGTCGTCGTCGGCGAAAGCCCGGGTTCCAAATACGACAAGGCGATGCAGCTGAAGGTTCCGGTTCTGGACGAGGACGGCTTCGCCGTTCTGCTGGAAGAAGGGCCGGAAGCGGCGAGGGAAGCGGCGGTGCCCACCGCCCCTGAGGGGGAATGAGACAGAAACCAGGGTAGTAACAGGGGGCCTGGAGGCTGCGCGTTGTCACCCGTTCGGCGCATAGCAGACCGACGCGGGTGGCTGGGCGGCATTCGGGCAAGAGCTGTAGACCGCTGCCCGACAGCGCCTTGCGCGGCCTACTGTTGAGATGCGCGCCTGTCGTGCACGGCCGACGGCCCTTGCTCGTGGAGCGCTTGGGGTGGAACACCAGTCGTGGTGGCATGACATCGGGGCCATCGCGTGCACGGGCACTGCCGGCTGTGAGAGGGACGGGAATGAAACCGACCGAGAGCACCGCCCCGGCTGTGAGGCTGCGCGGGTTCACGGGCTTTTCGTCCAAGCTGACGGCCGTCGTCACCGGCCTCGCGGGCGTGGCCCTCGCCGTCGGCTTCCAACGGGCCGTCCAGCAGGGCGACGCCCTGTTCCCCGGCGGGACGACGGGCTGGTCGCTCGCCGTCCTCAGCGGCATCATCGTGGGCCATCTCGTCGCGCTCGGCCGTGACCGCTGGTGGGGCGGCACGGGCTCGGGAGCCGCCCTCACCATCGCCGTACTGCTCCTCTACGGCTGGCTGGCGGCGGCGCTGGTCAGCCTGGCCGTGGTGGCCCTGGTCGGCGCCGCACGCCACAACCGCTGGCGCCAGGGCATCCTGCACGGAGCCGTGGACGTCCTCGGCACGGCAGGCGCGGGCCTGGTCCTCGCCGCGTTCGGCGTCGTCCCGGACGTCGCCGACCCCTGGTGGCCCACCCGGTGGAGCATCGCCACCATCCCCGAAATCGTCCTCGCGGCCGGCGCCTATCTGCTGCTCACCAGGACACTGCTGCGGTACGCGCTCACCCCCCGCGGCGACCTGTCGACGACGGCCCGCACAGCCCTGCTCCGGCAGGGCCTTGTCGCCGTCGCCCTGCTCGGCATCGCCCCGCTGATCTGTGTCGTCGCCATGTCCGTGCCGGTCATGCTGCCGCTGTTCGCGGTGCCGCTGGTCGCCCTCGACTCGACGCTGTGGATCGCCCGCGCCCGCGCCGAGGAGCAGTTGCGCGACCCGCTCACCGGGCTCCCCAACCGCCAGTGGCTCCTTGAGCGCACCTGGGCCGCCCTCGAAGAGGCCGAGAACACCGCGACCCGCTCCGCGCTCGTCCTGATCGACCTCGACCGCTTCCGGTCGGTGAACGACACCCTCGGCCACCTCGCCGGGGACCGCCTCCTCCTCCAGATAGCCGAACGGCTCAAGACCGCTCTGCCGCGTGGCGCGGAGGCGGCCAGGCTGGGCGGCGACGAGTTCGCCGTGCTGCTGCCCCTCTGCGAGTCCGCGACCGGCGCCATGCGCACCGCCCGCGGCCTGGTCGCCGAGCTGTCCTCGCCGCTCGACCTGGACGGGCTGACCCTGGTGCTTGAGGCCAGCGCGGGTGTCGCCCTCTTCCCCGACCACGCGCTCGACGCCGAAGGGCTGCTGCGCCGGGCCGACATCGCGATGTACCAGGCCAAGCGTGACCGTACGGGCGTGGAGGTCTACGAATCCAAACGGGACTCCAACACCCCTGACCGGCTCGGCCTGTTGGGCGACCTGCGGCGGGCGCTCGACGCCGGTGACGTGGAGCTGCACTACCAGCCGAAGGTCCAGTTCGACGGCCAGGTGGCGGGGCTCGAAGCGCTGGTGCGCTGGGTGCACCCCGAGCGCGGGCGGGTCGCTCCGGACGAGTTCATCGCCATAGCCGAGTCCAGCGGGCTGATGCCGCACCTCACCGAGTACGTCCTGGACACCGCGCTCGCCCAGGTGGCGCGCTGGCGTGCCCAGGGTCTCTTCGTGCCGGTCGCCGTCAACGTCTCCCCGCGCGACGTCCACACCCCCGGCTTCGCCGGAGCGGTCGCCGCGCGGCTGGCCCGGCACGGGGTGCCGCCCGGCGCGCTGCAACTGGAGATAACGGAACACGTCCTGCTGGAGGACCCGCAGCGGGCCGCCGACACCCTGGCCGGACTGACCGCCCACGGCGTGAAGATGTCCCTCGACGACTTCGGCACGGGCTACTCCTCGCTGGTCCACCTGCGGCGGCTGCCGGTCAGCGAGCTGAAGATCGACCGGTCCTTCGTCGCCCGGCTCGCCGTCGACAACGAGGACGCGGAGATCGTCCGCTGCACCGTAGATCTCGCCCATTCGCTGGGCCTGCTGGTCGTCGCCGAGGGTGTCGAGGACGACGAGACGTGGGAGCGGTTGCGGGATCTGGGCTGCGACGCGGTGCAGGGGTGGCTGGTCGCCGCGGCGATGCCGCCCGCCGAGGCCACGGCGTGGCTGCTGGCCCGGGGTGACTCCGGCTGGCACCGGCCGGCGGAGATAGCGGCGGCGGCTGCGCGGGCTGCCGAGGCGGAGGCCGGCCGCGGCTCCGGCCAGCCGGTCCAGTAGCTCGTACGGGGCGGGCCCCGCGCCCCGCCCCTGCGCCGGGGTCGGCCCCAGCCCCCCCCTTGCGCCGGGGTCGGCCCCAGCTCCCCGGGGCTCCGCCCCGGACCCCGTTCGCGCCTGAACGGCGCTCGTCCTCAAACGCCGGACGGGCTGAGAATGGCTCGCGTCCGTGATCGCGTACACGGCTGAAGACGCCCATACCGGTCGACGCGCCCGCGCTGCCAGGGGCGCCGGGAACTGCGCGTAGCCCCTGCGGGGAACCGAGCGGGCAACCGAGCGTGACGCGTGGTCGAAGTCGGGCCAGGGGCGCCGGGAACTGCGCGAGCACCTGAGCGTGACGCGTGATCGAAGTCAGGTCAGGGGCGCGGGGAACTGCGTGATCAGGTGTCCGTGGGCCGCTGCCGCTGCCGGAGGCGGGTGTGGCGGTGGGGGTGGAGGTGGGGGTGGGGGAAATCGGGCGGGGAGCCGTGGGGCGGGTTGGGGTGGAGAGCAGGGCCGGGGGCGGTGGTCCGGGGTGAGGGGGATATCCGTTTCGTGGTGACGGGGGCGCGCCGCATAGGATTGGGGCCACCACACTCACTCACCCCTGAGGATCGCTGCATGCCTGGCATTACGCGCGAGGAGGTCGCCCACCTCGCCCGGCTGGCGCGTCTTGAGCTGAAGGGCGAAGAGCTCGACCACTTCGCCGGACAGCTCGACGACATCATCGGCGCGGTCGCCCGCGTCTCCGAGGTCGCCGACCAAGACGTACCCCCGACCTCCCACCCGCTGCCGCTGACCAACGTCATGCGCGCGGACGAGGTCCGTCCGTCGCTCACCCCCGCGCAGGCGCTCTCCGGCGCCCCCGCCCAGGAGCAGCAGCGTTTCAAGGTGCCGCAGATCCTGGGGGAGGACTAATCATCATGACGGACATCATCAAGCTCACCGCGGCCGAGATCGCCGCGAAGATCGCGTCCGGCGAGCTCACCGCCGTCGAGGTCACCGAGGCCCACCTGGCCCGCATCGAGGCCGTCGACGAGAAGGTCCACGCCTTCCTGCACGTCGACCGCGAGGGCGCGCTCGCGCAGGCCCGCGCCGTCGACGCCAAGCGCGCCGCCGGCGAAAAGCTCGGCCCGCTGGCCGGTGTGCCCCTGGCGCTGAAGGACATCTTCACCACCGAGGGCATCCCGACCACCGTCGGCTCGAAGATCCTCGAAGGCTGGATCCCGCCGTACGACGCGACGCTCACCAAGCGCCTCAAGGCCGCCGACGTCGTCATCCTCGGCAAGACCAACATGGACGAGTTCGCCATGGGGTCCTCCACGGAGAACAGCGCGTACGGGCCGACCGGCAACCCCTGGGACCTGACCCGCATCCCCGGCGGCTCCGGCGGCGGCTCCTCCGCCGCCCTCGCCTCCTACGAGGCGCCGCTCGCCATCGGCACGGACACCGGCGGCTCCATCCGCCAGCCCGCCGCCGTCACCGGCACCGTCGGCGTCAAGCCGACCTACGGCGCGGTCTCCCGCTACGGCATGGTGGCGTTCAGCAGCAGCCTCGACCAGGGCGGCCCCTGCGCCCGTACGGTCCTGGACGCGGCGCTGCTCCACGAGGTCATCGCCGGACACGACCCGCTCGACTCGACGTCCATCGACGCGCCGGTCCCGCCGGTCGTCGAGGCCGCCCGCAACGGCTCGGTGGCCGGGATGCGCGTCGGCGTCGTCAAGCAGTTCAGCGGCGAGGGCTACCAGGCCGGTGTCGTCCAGCGCTTCAACGAGTCGGTCGAGCTGCTGAAGTCGCTCGGCGCCGAGGTCGTCGAGCTGGACTGCCCCTCCTTCGACCTGGCGCTCTCCGCGTACTACCTGATCGCGCCGTCGGAGTGCTCCTCCAACCTGGCCCGCTTCGACGCGATGCGCTACGGCCTGCGCGTCGGCGACGACGGCACGAAGTCCGCCGAGGACGTCACCGCGCTGACCCGCGAGGCCGGCTTCGGCGACGAGGTCAAGCGCCGCATCATCCTCGGTACGTACGCGCTGAGCTCCGGCTACTACGACGCGTACTACGGCTCGGCCCAGAAGGTCCGCACGCTCATCACCCGGGACTTCGAGAAGGCCTTCGAGCAGGTCGACGTGATCGTTTCGCCGACCACGCCCACCACCGCCTTCCCGATCGGCGAGCGCGCCGACGACCCGATGGCGATGTACCTGGCCGACCTGTGCACCATCCCGACCAACATGGCGGGCAACGCCGCCATGTCGCTGCCCTGCGGCCTCGCGCCGGAGGACGGCCTGCCGGTCGGGTTGCAGATCATCGCCCCCGCCATGAAGGACGACCGCCTGTACAAGGTGGGAGCCGCCGTCGAGGCCGCCTTCGTGGAAAAGTGGGGACACCCGCTGCTTGAGGAGGCACCGTCGCTGTGAGCGCACTGACCAAGGCCAAGGGCTTCAAGAAGTCCAAGGCCGGTACGTACCTGTCCATCGGCACCACCGCCTTCGGTGCCATCAGCGTCGTCAAGCAGGCCAAGAAGGCCCGCACCGAGAACGACACGCTGAAGCTGATCGACGCCGTCGTCTCCGCCGCCGCCATCGCCACCGGCGTCGCCATCCTGCTGCGCGAGCTCAAGCGCATCGGTGACGACGACGTCCTGTTGGGCTGAGAGGGAAGTTTTTCACCGTGACCGTCATTGATCTGGTCTCGTACGAGGACGCCCTCGCGTCGTACGACCCCGTCATGGGCCTTGAGGTCCATGTCGAACTCGGCACCAAAACCAAGATGTTCTGCGGCTGCTCGACCGAGCTGGGCGCCGAGCCCAACGCGCAGACCTGCCCCACCTGCCTCGGCCTGCCCGGCTCGCTCCCGGTCGTCAACGCGATCGGCGTCGAGTCGGCCGTCAAGATCGGCCTCGCGCTGAACTGCGAGATCGCCGAGTGGTGCCGCTTCGCCCGGAAGAACTACTTCTATCCGGACATGCCGAAGAACTTCCAGACCTCGCAGTACGACGAGCCGATCGCCTTCAACGGCTATCTGGACGTCCAGCTGGAGGACGGCGAGATCTTCCGCGTGGAGATCGAGCGCGCCCACATGGAGGAGGACACCGGCAAGTCGCTGCACGTCGGTGGCGCGACGGGCCGTATCCACGGCGCATCGCACTCGCTCCTGGACTACAACCGCGCGGGCATCCCGCTCATCGAGATCGTCACCAAGCCGATCGAGGGCGCGGGCGAGCGCGCCCCCGAGGTCGCCAAGGCGTACGTGGCCGAGCTGCGCGAGGTCATCAAGGCGCTGGACGTCTCCGAGGCCCGGATGGACAAGGGCCAGATGCGCTGCGACGTGAACCTGTCGCTGCGCCCGCACGGCGTCGAGAAGTTCGGCACGCGCTCCGAGACCAAGAACGTCAACTCGCTGCGTTCGGTGGAGCGGGCCGCCCGCTTCGAGATCCAGCGGCACGCGGCGGTGCTGTCCTCGGGCGGCACGATCGTGCAGGAGACCCGGCACTTCCACGAGGAGGACGGCTCCACGACCTCGGGGCGCATCAAGGACAACGCCGAGGACTACCGCTACTTCCCCGAGCCGGACCTGGTGCCGGTGGCGCCCGCGCGCGCCTGGGTCGAGGAACTGCGTTCCGGGCTCCCCGAGATGCCCCGGGTGCGGCGCAACCGGCTCCGCGAGGAGTGGGGCGTATCCGAGCACGACATGCAGTCGATGCTGAACGCCGGCGCGGTCGACCCGATCGTCGCGACGATCGAGGCGGGCGCGGATGCGGCCGGTGCCCGCAAGTGGTGGATGGGCGAGCTCGCCCGTAACGCTAACGAGCGGGGCGTCGCGCTCGACGAGCTGCCCGTCACCCCGGCGCAGGTCGCCCGGGTCGTGGCGCTCGTCGCCGCGGGCGACCTCAACGACAAGCTGGCGCGCCAGGTCATCGAGGGTGTCCTCGCGGGCGAGGGCGACCCCGACGCGGTCGTCGAGAAGCGCGGCCTGAAGGTCGTCTCGGACGAGGGGGCGCTGGGCGCTGCCGTGGACGAGGCCATCGCGTCCAACGCGGCGATCGCGGACAAGATCCGTGGGGGCAAGGTTGCGGCCGTGGGGGCGCTGGTCGGTGCGGTCATGAAGACCACGCGTGGTCAGGCTGACGCGGCGCGCGTCAAGGAGCTCATCCTGGAGCGCCTGGGCGTCGAGGGCTAGCCCCTCGCCCCCAAGGGGCGGTCCGGCCCGGCGACTTGCCCGGGGCGGGCCGCCCTTTGCTTTGCCCCACCCCGCCCCTTCCCGTAACCCTCCGGGGGTATGGGTGGGTTGAGCCACACTCCCGGGGCTCCGCCCCGGACCCCGCCCGCGCCTGAACGGCGCTCGTCCTCAAACGCCGGACGGGCTGAGGCGCCCCGTACCGCCCGGCATGGAGTAGTTCAGGGCCGCGAGGCGGCCTGAGGGCGTGCATGCCGCCCGGCATGGAGTAGTTGAGGGGCGCGGGGAACTGCGCGGGGTGGGTTGAGGGTGTGCACGCCGCCCGGCACCGAGCAGCCCAGGGGCGCGGGGCGGGTTGAGGATGTGCATGCCGCCCGGTACGGAGTGGTCAGGGGCGCGGGGAACTGCGCGGGGTGGGCTGAGGGCGTGCATGCTGCCCGGCGTGGAGTAGTTGAGGGGCGCGGGGAACTGCGCGAGCCGGGCTGAGGGCGCGCATGCCGCCCGGCGCCGAGCAGCCCAGGGGCGCGGGGAACCGCGCGAGGCGGGTTGAGGATGTGCATGCTGCCCAGCACGGAGTAGCCAAGGGCGGCGAACCGCGCGACCGGTCGCGCCCCCGTGCGGGTTGGACTTTCGCAGGCAGCGCTTGGACGTTCATCCGGGGGTACGGCCGGGGCCTTCTGGGGGACACCCCGGGTCACTACCGTTCCCCGTACACACCCCACCGCCCGGGAGGACGACTTGACCACGGACAACGCCGCCGAAGGCACCGGCACCGGCACCGGCACCGGCACCGGCACCGGCATCTCACGGCGACGCCTGCTCGCCCTGAGCGGAGGCGCCCTCGGCGTCGCCGCGGCCGGCTCGCTGCTGCCGCCCTCGTTGCAGACCGCGATGGCCGCAGGGCCGCCCGCCGGAGGGCTGAGCGCGGTCAAGCACGTGGTGATCCTCATGCAGGAGAACCGGTCCTTCGACCACTACTTCGGAACGCTGCGCGGCGTACGCGGCTTCGGTGACCGCAATGCCGTCCAACTCCCGGGCGGAAAGCCCGTGTTCGAGCAGCCCGGGCCGCTCGGCAGCACCGTGCTTCCCTTCCCCGTGCGCGGGGCCGCGGCCGCCCAGCACAAGGACCTCCAGTACATAGGCGCCCTCGACCACTCCTGGGCCGGCGGCGCCAAGGCCTGGAACGGCGGCTGGATGGACAACTGGGTCTCCGCGAAGACCTCGGCGACGATGGCGTACTACGACCGCCAGGACATCCCGCTGCACTACGAGCTCGCCGACACCTTCACCGTCTGCGACGCCTACCACTCCTCCATCCACAGCTCCACCAGCCCCAACCGCAACCATCTGTGGAGCGGCAAGACGGGGTACGAGCCGAACGGCAAGCGGGCCGTCGGCAATGACGCGTACGACGAGGGCACCCACCCCGGCTACGACTGGGGCACCTACGCCGAGCGCCTGGAAAAGGCCGGGCGCAGCTGGAAGACGTACACCGAGTGGGAGAACTTCACCGACAACCAGATCGAGTTCTTCACCACCTTCAAGGCGGTCGCGAGGAAGGCGCTGGCCAAGACCGGTGGCCACACCTTCATGGAGTCGTTCTACTCCGCCGTACGCGACACCGCGGATGCCGCCGAGCGCGAGCGGCTGCTCGGGCTGCTCGACCAGGGCGTCGCCGCGCTCACCAAGGCCGAACGCAGTCTGTTCGAGCGGGGGTTGAGGCGGGTGCCCACCGGCACGCTGGCCGACGCCTTCGGCAAGGACGTCGCCGCAGGCACCCTGCCCGAGGTCTCCTACCTGGTGCCGTCCGCGCTCGACTCCGAGCACCCCAGCGTCTCCTCGCCCGTGCACAGCGCGACCATCGTCTACAAGGTGCTCGACGCCCTCGGCAAGCACCCCGACGTCTGGCGGCACACCGTCGTCCTCATCAACTACGACGAGAACGACGGCTTCTTCGACCACGTCCCGCCGCCCGTCGCACCGCCCGGGGTGGCCGACGAGCAGTGGGAGGGCAAGCCGACCGGGCTCGGCGCGCGGGTGCCGATGCTCGTCGTCTCGCCGTGGAGCGTCGGCGGCTACGTGTGCTCCGAGGTCTTCGACCACACCTCGGTGATCCGCTTCCTGGAGCGCTGGACCGGGGTGCGCGAGCCGAACATCAGCGCGTGGCGGCGTACCGTCAGCGGCGACCTCACCTCCGCCTTCGACTTCAAACGCGGCAGGTCCCAGCCCGCCGTCAACCGGCCCGGACCCATCCCGCCGCTGAGCGGACGCTGGCGTCCCGAGCCGCCCGCCCAGCAGCACATGCCGGTGCAGGAGGAGGGCAGCCGGCCCGCGCGCCCGCTGCCGTACCAGCCGGACGCCCACGCGCGGGTCTCCCAGGGCGCGCTCCAGGTGCAGCTCAGCAACAACGGCGGGGCGAGCGTCCACTTCGCGCTCTACCCGTACGCCGGGGAGTTCGCCGCGCCGCAGCACAAGGACGTCCGGGGGACGACAAGCTGGAGCGTGCCCCTGACCGGGGACGCGCACGGCGCCTACGCGTTCACGGTGACCGGTCCGAACGGGTTCCGGCGGGAGTTCGAGGGCGCCGGGGCCGTGGACGCCGCCGAGGTGACGACGTACCTCGACCATCACGACCGCGACGTCCACATGACGCTCCGCAACCGCGGCCGCAAGCCGGTCACCTTCGTGGTCCGGCCGCTCGGTTACGCCGACGAGGCCGATCTGCGGGACTGGCGGCGGACCGTCACGGTCAAGCCGGGCCGCAGCCGCACGGTCGTGCACTCGGCCGCCGACGCGCACGGCTGGTACGACCTCGAAGTGACCGTGGACGGCTCCGGGTTCCGCAGGCGGCTGATGGGCCACATCGAGAACGGGCGCCCGAGCGTGTCGGGCTGATCCGGCCGCCCATCGGCGTCGAGGCGCCCGCGCGCGGCCGTGCGAGGATTCCGGAGCGGCCGGGCGGGCGGAAGCCCCCGCAGCGGCCGGCGGCCGGGCGGCTCAATCAGCCCGCGCCGCGGCACCCGATGGCGTACGCAGGTGGAGGAGCGGGGATGTTCGCACGATCGCTGGGGGACGACGGGGCCGAGCTCCGTCCGCTGGAACCGTGGCAGGCCGAGGAGTACCTGGCCCATATGGACCGGGGACGTGAGTTCATCGGCACCCACATCGCTCTGCCCGACGTCGTGGCCGACCTGGCCTCCGCGCGCGCCTACCTCCAGAGCTACGCGGACAAGGCGGCCGCCGACGAGGGACGGCTGTACGGCATCTGGCTCGACGGCACGCTCGTCGGCGGGGTCCTGTTCCGCGTCTTCGACCCGGCGCAGGGCACCTGCGAGATCGGCTGCTGGCTGGAGCAGGCGGCGGTCGGGCGCGGCCTGGTCACCCGCGCGGCCGCCCTCCTCATCGACTGGGCGGTCGATGTGCGCGGCATGCACCGGATCGAATGGGTGGCGTCCGCCGAGAACACCCCCAGCATCAACGTGGCCAAACGCCTCGGCATGAGCAGGGAGGCGGTGCTGCGTGAGAAGTACCTCTACCGCGGGACACGCCACGACAGCGAGATCTGGGCGGTGCTCGCCGAGGACTGGCGGGCGGCGCGGACGAAGCGCTGACGGCACCCGGTCCCGGCGGCGGCGAAGCGCTCGGTGAGCCCAGCCGGAGCCCGGCGCGGACGAAGCGCTCGGTGAGCCGGATTCCGGCGGTTGGCGCGGGCGGGGAGTCGGTGGGGCCGGGCAGGCGCCATGCGGGACGGGCAAAAGCCGCGGCCGGCACGGGCCCGGCGTTAAGGAAGCTCTCAGCGGCCTCTCAGAAACGGCACCTAGCGTGCCCGGCATGAACGTCACCCCCGCCACGACCGAGACCGACGCCGAGACCGACGCCGAGACCGAGCCCACGACGGACGCCGGGACCAAGGGCGCGTCCACCACCAAGGCGGCGTCCACCGCCAAGGGCGCGTCCACCACCAAGGACGGGGCCACCGTCGGGGGAGCGAGCGCCGAGGCGGCCCCCGCGACCACCGGCGCCGCCGGCACCCCCGACGCGCGGGGCACCGAGGAGCCCAGCCTCGAAGACGGCCACGAGGACGCTCACGAGGACGCTCACGAGGACGACCGCGAAGAGGGCTTCGAGGACGAGGGCCGTCGCGACGGCGACCCGGTTCCCGCGCGGGCGGCCTTCGGCGCGGGCGCCGCCGCCGTCGTCGCGGGCGCACTCGGCGCGGTGTCGCTCAGCGGCACCTGGATGGGCAAGACGCTCTCCGAGCGGGCCACCCTCATCGGGCAGATCAAGACCTCCCAGAGCGGTACCGCCGCCCAGCAGATCCAGGAGATCTACGGCAACTCCTGGCACACCACCGCCGTGGTCAACGGCGTCTTCGCGCTGCTCGCGCTGATCGTCGGCGCCGTGGTGCTCGCCCGGCCCGCCTTCGGTACGCCGGGCCGCTCCGAGCAGCCGGTGTGGGTTAAGGCCGTCGCGCTGGCCGGGGTCGTGCTCGGCGTCATCGGCCTGCTGATCTCGGTCGGCATGTACCTGGACCTCTTCGCGGCGATGCCCAGCACCAAGGGCTGAGTACCCCCGGCGGCCGGATGAGTACCCCCGGCGGCCGGACAGGACGCCGACGGCCAGACCCTAAGGCGCCCCCACCCCTGCCTTAGGCGGCTTTGGCCCGCAGGCCGGATCGTCTAAGGCGGCGCCACCTCAGGGATGCGGCACTCGCCCGATGTGGGAGAGGCCCCTGGGAGACGAGAGTTGAGGCATCGCAAGGAGCCCGGAACACCGGGACCGGGCGAAGGACCTCAACCCACGTCACACCCCAGGAGCATTCAGATGTACGACTACGACCTGTACAAGACCCACCAGGCCGAGCTGCTGCGCCGCGCCGAGCACGAGCGCCTGGTGGGCCAGGCCCGCCGGGGCGCCCGCCGCTTCGGGCGCCGCAGTGGCGGCAACGGGCCCGACGGGCAGGTGAGTTCACCGCGGGACCGGTTCGCCCGGGCCGCGTGAGAGCGCCGGCCGCCCGCGATGACGACCGTCCCGGACCGTCCCGTCACCACCCACGCGGCGGGCGGTCCGTCCCCGGCCGTGGCCCTCACCTCCTCAGGGGCCGCCTCCCCAGCCGGGGACGGACCGTCCGCCGCGTCGGCACCCGCCTGTGCGATGCTCGGCGGCGTGGAGACCAGGTCAGTCAGCCCCGTGTTCGTCGGCCGCGCCGACGAACTGCGCATATTGAACGAAGCGCTCGCCCGTGCCGCGTCCGCCGATGGGGAGCCGCAGGCGCTGCTCGTCGGCGGCGAAGCGGGCGTCGGCAAGAGCCGGCTCGTCGAGGAGTTCACCGGCGCCGCCCGCGCGGCCGGCGCCGTGATCGCCATCGGCGGCTGCGTCGAGGTCGGCGCCGACGGGCTGCCCTTCGCCCCCTTCTCGGCCGCGCTGCGCGCCCTGCGCCGCCTGCTGCCCGACGAGCTGGGCGCCGCGGCCGACGGCCAGGAGGAAGAGCTCGCACTGCTCCTTCCCGAACTGGCCAAGCCGGGCCTGCCCATCGCGCGCGAGGACGGCACGGCCCGCCTCTTCGAACTCACCGTACGGATGCTGGAGCGGATCGCCGTCGGGCGCACCGTCGTCCTCGTCCTCGAAGACCTGCACTGGGCCGACGCCTCCACCCGGCATCTGCTCGCCTACCTCTTCCGCACCCTGCGCCGCGGCCGGCTCGTCGTCGTGGCCACCTATCGCGCCGACGACATCCACCGCCGCCACCCGCTGCGCCCGCTGCTCGCCGAGCTCGACCGGCTGCGCAGTGTGCGGCGCATCGAGCTGTCCCGCTTCACCCGGGCCGAGGTCCGGCGCCAGCTGACCGGCATCCTCGCCGCCGAACCCGAACAGCGCCTGGCGGACGAGATATTCGAGCGCTCCGACGGCAACGCCTTCTTCGTCGAGGAACTGGTCGTCGGGCGGGACCCGGACGGCACCTGCCCCGACCTCAGCGACTCCCTGCGCGACCTGCTCCTCGTCCGCGTCGAAAGCCTGCCCGAGGATGCCCAGCACGTGGTGCGGATCGCCGCCGAGGGCGGCTCCACCGTGGAGTACGCGCTGCTCGCCGCGGTCGCCCGGCTTCCCGAGGACAAGCTCATCGAGGCGCTGCGGGCCGCCGTCGGCGCCAACATCCTGCTGCCGGCGGGCGACGGCGACGGCTACCGTTTTCGTCACTCCCTGGTCCGCGAGGCCGTCAGCGACGACCTGCTGCCCGGCGAGTGCTCACGTCTGAACCGCCGTTACGCCGAGGCGCTGGAGGCCGACGCCTCGCTGGTACGGGCCGACGAGCGCACCACCCGCCTCGCCACCTACTGGTACCACGCGCACGACGCCGCCAAGGCGGTGCCCGTGGTGCTGCGCGCCTCCGTCGAGGCCCGTCGCCGGCACGCCTACGCGGAACAACTGCGCCTGCTCTCCCGGGCCATGGAGCTGTGGGACGCGGTCCCCGACGAGGTGCGCGACGGACTCAGGCCGCTCGACCACGTCGGCTCCTACCCGGCCTGCGGCCGCGCCCCCGCGTCCGCCGCGCCGCTGCGCTACCTCGACCTGCTCGCCGAGTCCGTCGAGGCGGCCCGGCTCTGCGGCGAGCGCGAACGGGCCCTGAAACTCGCCAAGAAGGCGCTGCGGCTCATCGACGTCGAGAGCGACCAGCACGCGGGGAGCGACCCGCTGCGCGCGGCGTGGTTCTGGATCCAGCTCTCCCGCCTGGTGCAGAACCAGGGGCGCGGCGACGGCTGGGCCGAGATCGCCACCGCCCAGGAACTGGTGCGCGGTCTTCCGCCGTCGCCCGTGCACGCCGAGGTCCTGGCCACCGCGGCCGGCTGGCGCATGCTGCACAGTCCGGGCGGCGAATCCCTGGCCGAAGCCGAACAGGCCGTCGCCTACGCCCAGTTGGTGCGGAACGAGGAGATCGAGCTCAACGTCAAGCTCACCCTCGGCACCCTGATGCTCGACGCCGGCTCGGTCGAGGAGGGGTTCGCCACGATGCGTGCGGTGATCGACCGCTGCCTCGAACTCGGACTCGTGGGCGAGGCGACCCGCGGGCATGTGAACCTCTGCTCCGGTCTCGAATCCGTCGGCCGCTCCGTGGACGCGGTGCGCGTCGCCGACGCCGGGGTGTCTCTGGCCCGCAAGTACGGGCTGCTCGACAACGAGGCCTGGGTGCAGGCCAACCGTGCGGAGTCCCTGTTCAACCTCGGCCGCTGGGCGGAGGCCGCCGCATCCGCCGAGCGGGTCCAGCGCACCGCGCTGAGCACCAAGCCGCTCGGCAAGGGCGCCATGCTGCGGGCCGAACTGGCTCTGGTGCGAGGGGAGTTGGAGCAGGCGGTGACTTTCCTGGCCGATGCGCGTGCCGCGTTCGGCGCGCATGACCCGATGGCCCAGCACGCCATCCCGCTCGCCCGGATCGCGCTGGCCTGCGCGGCCGCGCAGGGCCGCATCGAGCAGGCCCGCGCCGAACTGGCCTGCGCCGCCGAGCACGGCTTCCCGCCCGGCAGCCAGCGCTATGTCTGGCCGCTGCTCGCCGCGGCCGCCGCGATGGAGGCCGACGTACGGGGCCTCCCCTCGGCCGGGCCGGGCCGGGCCGCCGCCCTCTCACTCATCCGCTCGACGGCCAAGCGGCTCCCGACCGGCGCGCCCTCGTGCGAGGCGCTGGCCCTCGTCGTGACCGCCGAACTGGACCGCGCCGACGGCTGCGACGCGGCCGCCCGCTGGGAGAGCGCCGCCCACGCGCTGAGGCCCCTGGATCACCCCTATGAGCTGGCCGTGGTCTGCGGGCGCTGGGCCGCCGCGCTGCTGACCGAGGGCGGCGACCGCGAGACGATCGCGACCCTGCTGCGCCAGGCCCACGCGGAAGCCGAGCGGCTGGGCGCCCGCCCGCTGCGCGAACAGCTGGAGCTTTTGGCCCGCCGGGCGCGGATCGCGCTGACCGCCCCGGATCCCGTACAGCCCGATGAGCCTGCCGATCCGGCCCAGGCGCTGGGCCTCACCAGCCGCGAGCGGGACGTCCTGCGCCTGGTCGCGGCCGGCCACACCAACCGCCAGATCGCCGAAGAGCTCTACATATCGCCGAAGACGGCGAGCGTGCACGTCTCCAACATCATGGCCAAGCTGGGAGTTTCGGGCCGGGGCGAGGCGGCGGCGCTCGCCCACCGCCTGAACCTCTTCCAGGAGGGACCGGCGACCGTCCCTAGGTGACGTCGAGTTCCAGGATGCGGTCGTCGCCGGGCTTCGGGGTGCCACGCGAATCGGTGTTGTTGGTCAGCACCCAGAGCTTTCCCGCGCCCGCCGCGAGTACGGTGCGCAGGCGCCCGTACTGGCCGGTCAGGAAGGCCTCGGGGGCGGCGAGCGGCTTGGTGCCGTCCAGCGGGACGCGCCACAGCCGCTCGCCCTTGAGCGCGGCCAGCCACACCGACCCCTGGGCGAAGGCGATCCCGCTGGGCGAGGCGTCGGACGTCTTCCACTGGGCGACGGGATCGACGTAGCCCGGCTTGCCGCCCCGGCCCTCCACGACGGGCCAGCCGTAGTTCTTGCCGGGCTCGATGACGTTGAGCTCGTCCCAGGTGTCCTGGCCGAACTCCGAGGCCCACAACCGGTTCTGGCCGTCCCAGGTGAGACCCTGCACATTGCGGTGGCCGGGTGAGTAGACAACGGATTCGGCGTCCGGGTTGCCGTAGGCGGGCTGCCCGTCGGGCGTCATCCGCAGGATCTTCCCGCCGAGCGACTTCGTGTCCTGGGCGAGGCCGCGGTCGCCGGTCTCGCCCGTTCCGGCGTACAGCATCCGGTCGGGGCCGAAGGCGATCCGTCCACCGTTGTGGATGGTGCCCTTGGGGATGCCGCGCAGGATGGTGTCCGGCGCCCCCAACTGCTCGCCCGCCGGCCGGTGCGGGTCGTAGATCATCCGGGCGATGCGGTTGTCGGACTCGGTGGTGAAGTACGCGTAGACGAGGTGGTCCGCGCCGTACGTGGGGGACAGGGCGAGCCCCAGCAGACCGCCCTCGCCCTGGTGGTCGACGCCCGGCACGCTGCCCACGGCGGTCTTCTTGCCGGTCGCGGTGTCCACGCGCAGGACGGAGCCGTCGTCCCGGGAACCGACGAGGAGGCCGCCCTCGGGCAGGGCCACGACGCCCCAGGGCGACTTCAGGTCCTGGGTGACGGTCCTGACGACGGTCACCGAGCCCTTGGCGGGCGGCAGTTGGACGGACGGCGTCGCGGCCGGGGCGGCCGCCCCGGTCCCGGACGCCGCGCTTTGGCCGTGCGGCTGCGGAGCCCCGGAGGAGCAGCCGGCCGCGAGTACGAGCGCGGCTGCGGCCAGGGCGGTGGCCGCGGTGGTTCGTCGCACGGTGGTGGTTCCCTTCGACGGGGTCGATGCGCTGGGTTCATTCTGCGGGGCGGGGCCCGCGAACCCGGTCCTTCAGTCGCGCGCCGCCGGAAGCGCGGCCAGGTCCGCCAGGTCCCGCGGGGTCAGGGACAGCCGCGCCGCGAGGGCGTTCTCGCGCACCCACTCCTCGCGCTTGGCCCCGGGCACCGGAATGACCTGGGGGCCCAGGCGCAGCAGCCAGGCGAGCGCCACCTGCCCCGGGGTGGCCCCGTGCCGCTCGGCGACCCGGCGCAGGCCCGCCACCACGGGCTGGTTGGCCGCCATCATCTCGGCCGTGAAGCGGGGGTGGCGGGCCCGGATGTCGTCCGGCTCGAAGCCCTGACCGGGGGTGAGCGTGCCCGTCAGGAACCCGTTCCCCAGTGGCATCGCGGCGAGCAGGCCGACCCCCCGCGGCGTGCACCACGGCAGCAGGGTCTCCAGCGCCTCACGCGACCAGAGCGACAGCTCCGCCTGCACGGCCGAGACGGGGAACACCTGCTGAACGCGCTGGAGCAGCCGCACCGTTCCTTCGTAGCGGCCCACGTGCAGCCCGTGCACCCCCGCGACCGGCGTGGTGCGGCGCACCGCTCGCGCGCCCATCGCGCTGAGCCCGAGCGCCCGTACCTTGCCCGCCGTCACCAGCTCCGCCATCGCCCCCCAGGTCTCCTCGACGGGGACCTCGGGGTCGGTGCGGTGCAGCAGGTAGAGGTCGATGACCTCGGTCCCCAGGCGGCGAAGGGACGCGTCGCAGGCCCGACGCACGTACCCGGGGCGGCCGTTGGCGACCACATGCTGGTCCCCGCCCACCAGCAGCCCGCACTTGGTGGTGACGAACGCCTCGTCGCGGCGCTCCTTGAGGACGCGTCCGATCAGCAGCTCATTGGTGAACGGCCCGTACATGTCGGCCGTGTCCAGCAGGTTCGAGCCGGTGTCAAGTGCCGCGTGCAGGGCCAGCAGTGAGCGTTCCAGGTCCTGTTGCGAGCGGGTGTAGCCCCAGCTCATCGGCATGCAGCCGAGCCCGATCGCACCCGCCCGCAGGGCCCCCGCCCCGATTGTCCTGCGCTCCACCTGGCCGGATCCCTCCCTCGTCGCTCCCCAAACTAACCTCTGGCCTCCAGGACCCTTCGCACAGCCTCCTGACCATGGGCGCAGACGGGTTCGCATAGCCTCCTGGCCATGAGCGCAGACGTGTGGATCCCCTTCGACCCGGCCGTCGTGCCGGGCCTTCCCGACTCCCTCACCTACCGGGTCTGGGACGGCGGCCCGGACTTCCCGGCCGACCCCGCCGACTGCGCCGTCTACGTGGTCCCGTACATGAAGCCGTCCGAGACCGCGGTCCGCCCGCTCGCTGCCATGACGGGCCTGCGGGTGGTGCAGACGCTGACCGCCGGCATCGACCACGTGCAGCCCGGCATCGGCCTTCTGCCGACCGGCGTACGCCTGTGCAATGCGCGCGGGGTCCACGAGGCGTCCACGGCGGAGCTGACCCTGGCCCTCGTGCTCGCATCGCTGCGCGGGATCCCCGGCTTCGTCCGGGGCCAGGACAAGCACGAGTGGCGGTCCGGTTTCTATCCCGCCCTCGCCGACAAGTCGGTCCTGATCGTGGGGTACGGGGCGATCGGAGCCGCCATCGAGGACCGGCTCGCGCCCTTCGAGTGCGCGCGTGTGGCGCGCGTCGCGCGCTCCTGGCGCACCACGGAGCGCGGCGAAGTGCACGCATTGACCGATCTGCCCGCCCTGCTCCCGCAGGCGGACGTCGTCATCGTCTCCACCCCGCTGACCGAACAGACGAAAGGCCTCGTGGACGCCGCGTTCCTGGGCCGGCTCAAGGACGGGGCGCTCCTGGTGAACGTCGCACGCGGGCCGGTCGTGGACACGGCGGCGCTGCTCGCCGCGGTGGAGTCGGGCCGCATCCATGCGGCACTCGATGTCACCGACCCCGAACCGCTGCCCGCGGGACACCCGCTGTGGGACGCTCCGAATGTCCTCATCAGCCCGCATGTGGGCGGTTCGAGCTCGGCCTTCCTGCCCCGCGCCAAGCGTCTGCTCGCCGCGCAGCTGACCCGGTACGTCGCCGGAGCGCCCCTCGCCAACCTCGTACTGACCACAGGGGAATGACCCTGTGCGAGGACCCGGATGCACCGCGTGTCCTCCCTCGCCCATGCCGTCACGGAGCGTAGAGGGGCTATGTCCCTGAGTGACGAGACTGGTGTATCGTCCCGACCGGGGGCCGGCGCCGTGTGTTGACGGCGCGGGGGAGCGATCACTGCGAGGGGGGCGACGGGCGATGCACGGCCAATGGACGAACGATCCGACGCGTTGGAACCGCCTGCGGCGACCCCGCCGCGCGCATCGCGCAGCAATGCACCGCGGTGCGGCGGCGACCACCAAGGCGATAAGCGACGCGACCGCGAACGGTACCCGGGAGCACGGCCCCTGGGGCCGCGGCCCCGGATTCCGGCTCCGGCGGGCAGGCGCCCCGGCGCGGCCCCGGTGGCGTGGAGCGGTCCGGTGAGCGCGCCGGGTGCGATTCTGACCCGGCCGCCGGTGGTGGGAGGCGGTGGGACCGGCATGGTGTCCCAACTGGTGCTCGCCGTGGTCTGTGCCGGATATGCCACCGGCGCATTCCTCGGCTGGGGCTCCAAGGAACTCGCCCTGATCATGGGCGACTTCGGCCTCTCCTGCGCGGCCCTGATCGCCGCGGTCTCCTGCTTCCTGTACGCGCGGGACGAGGCGTCACGCAGCGAGAGCAGCTTCCGGCCCGCCTGGCTGCTGTTCTCCTTCTCCTCCGCCATGGCCGCCTGCGGCAACGGCGTCTGGGGCTGGTACGAGGTCGTGCTGCGGCGCGACGTGCCCAACACCTCGCCCGCGGACCTCTTCTTCCTCTGCTTCGCGCCGCCCGCCATCGTGGGCCTGCTCGTGCTCGCCAAGCGCCCGGTCACCAGGGCGGGCTGGGTCTGCCTGGCGCTCGACTCCTGGCTCATCGGCGGCTCCCTGCTCACCCTGTCCTGGAGCCTCGCGCTGGCCCGCACGGCCCACGAGGGCGAAGGCGAGGGCGTCGGCCACGCCACGCTCACGCTCGCCTATCCACTGCTCGACATCGTGCTGGTCAGCATGGTGCTCGCGCTGCACTTCAGGCGCTCGTCGGCCAACCGGACCGCGGTGAACACCGCGATCGCGGCGCTGGCCCTGACCGTGCTGTGCGACGCCCTGTTCACCTCACCCCTGCTGCACGAGCACTACCGTTCGGGACAGCTCCTCGACGCGGGCTGGTTCGCCGGCTCCCTGCTCCTCGCGTACGCCCCCTGGGCGGCCGTCCGGATGCCCGCAGCGCCCTCCCTGAAGCCACTCGCGGCCCCGCGCGCCGCCCGGCCGGCCGCCGGCCGCGCCCAGGCCCCGCCGGTGACCCGGCCGCTCGCCAGCTCGCTGGCCGCGCTCACCCCGTACCTCGCGGCCGCCGTCTGCACGCTGGGGATCCTCTACAACGTCATCGCGGGCCACCGGGTCAGCCGGATGGCCGTCTTCACCGGCTGCACCGTGGTGCTCGCCCTCGTGGTCCGCCAGGGCATCATGCTGCTCGACAACATCGCGCTCACCCATGAACTGGCCCAGAAGGAGAACCACTTCAGGTCCCTGGTGCAGGGTTCGAGCGACGTCATCATGATCGCCGCCCCCACCGGCGTGCTGCGGTACGTCAGCCCGGCCGCGGCCGGCGTCTACGGACGGGACGCCGAGGAGCTGGTGGGGTCCGAACTCGCCTCCCTCATCCACCCCGAGGACCTGGGCCGGGTGGTGCACGAGGTGCGCCGGTTTCTGGCGGCGCCACCCGCCGACGAACCCACGACGCGGATCGAATGCCGCTTCAAGTCGGGAAGCGGCGAATGGCTCAATGTGGAGTCGACCGTCAACCGCCACCAGGGCGGCCTCATCCTCAACAGCCGCGACGTGACCGAACGGGTGCGTCTCCAGGCCCAGTTGGAACACAACGCCGAACACGACCCGCTCACCGACCTGCCCAACCGCGCCCTGTTCACCAAGCGGGTGCGCAAGGCGCTCGGCGGACGGCGCATCTCCGACCCGGGCACCGCCGTGCTCTTCATCGACCTCGACGGCTTCAAGCAGGTCAACGACACCATCGGCCACCAGGCCGGCGACGAACTGCTCATCCAGGCCGCCCGCCGCCTCCACGAGTCCGTACGCGCCGGCGACACGGCCGCCCGGTTCGGCGGCGACGAGTTCGCCGCGCTGATCCTCGGCGACGGCACCCGCGACCGCGCGGCCCGTGAACACCACGTCCGCGAGATCGCCGACCGGCTGCGCCTCACCCTGTCGCAGCCCTACCGGATCGACGGCAACGAGGTCCGCGTCGCCGCCTCCATCGGCGTCGCCTTCGCCGAGCCGGGCGTCGGCGCCGGGGAACTGCTGCGCAACGCCGACCTCGCCATGTACCGCGCCAAGAAGGGCGGCAAGAACCGGGTCGAGCTGTACGCCCCGCAGATGCAGGCCGAGGTGGTCCGCAAGACGGAGCTCGCGGCCCGGCTGCGTTCGGCTCTGAGCGACGGCGAGTTCGTCGTGCTGCACCAGCCCGTGGTCGACCTCACCACCGGCGAGGTCTCCGCGGTCGCCGCCCAGGCCCGCTGGAGGTCGGCGCAGGGCATCCTGTTCACCCCGGCCGAATTCCTGCGGGTCGCCGACGAGAGCGAGCGGGCCGCGGAGCTCGGGCGCTGGCTGCTCGAAGAGGCCGTCGAGCTCGCCGCCGAGCGCAGGCGCGCGGGCCTCGCCGCACCCGTCTCGGTCCGCCTCTCGGCCCGGCGCCTCCTCGACAAGTCGCTGCCGATCGGCGCGCTGGAAGCCCTGCTCGCCCGGCACGGACTGCCGTCGGGCGCCCTGATCATCGAGCTCGCCGACAGCGACCCAAGGATCTCCTTCGACGAGCTGGAGCGGCGCCTGGTGGGCCTGCGCAGACTCGGCGTGCGCATCGCACTCGACGGATTCGGCAGCGGCTACGCGGCGATCAACGCGCTGCGCCGGCTCCCCATCGACCTGCTGAAACTGGACAGGGGCCTCGTCGAGGGCGTCGTCGAATCGGCCCGCCTGCACAAGATCACCGCGGGGCTGCTCCGGATCGCCTGCGACCTCGGCATGCAGTCGGTGGCCGACGGTGTGGACGTGCCGGAGCAGGTCCTCGCGCTGCGCGCCATGGGGTGCACGCACGGACAGGGGATGGCGTTCTCCGGGCCGCTCGACGAATTCCGGCTGCGGCGGTCCCTGCTGCGCGGCGAATACCCGGTCCCGGGCGGGGCCGCGCTCTCGGTGCTCAGTGGCCGGAGCCGGCCCCTGCTCGGCTCACATGATGAGACGCCCGTCCCACCTACTTGACACCACCTGCGCGCCGGGGGGAGGGTCAATGCCATGCGCACCCGAATTCTCGTACTTGGAAAGCGCGTCGGCTGAAGCGGAGCCCCATGCAGGCTCCGCAGACCGCACCCGACGCGCTCCCCCTCGCTTGCCTCACGGCACGAGGGGTTTTTTGTTGCACTGGCACCCCTCAAGCACCACCGAAGTCTTGATCAAACCCCCGCAAAAACCCTCAGCTTCGAGAAGAGAATGCCGATGACCGAGCAGGCCACCGGGGCCCACCATCCGCAGCCGCGGCCCCGTAACGGCGGACACCAGTCCGCGACCGTCGAGCACGTCACGGGCGCGAAGTCCCTCATCCGTTCTCTTGAGGAAGTCGGGGCGGAGGTCGTGTTCGGCATCCCCGGCGGCGCCATCCTGCCGGCGTACGACCCGATGATGGACTCCACCCGGGTGCGCCACGTCCTGGTCCGTCACGAGCAGGGCGCGGGCCACGCGGCCACCGGATACGCCCAGGCCACCGGCAAGGTCGGCGTGTGCATGGCGACATCGGGACCCGGTGCCACCAACCTGGTCACCCCGATCGCGGACGCCCACATGGACTCGGTGCCGCTGGTCGCGATCACCGGCCAGGTCTCCTCCAAGGCCATCGGCACGGACGCCTTCCAGGAGGCGGACATCGTCGGCATCACCATGCCGATCACCAAGCACAACTTCCTGGTCACCAAGGCCGAGGACATCCCGCGCACCATCGCCGAGGCCTTCCACATCGCCTCGACCGGCCGCCCGGGCCCGGTCCTGGTCGACATCGCCAAGGACGCCCTCCAGGCACAGACCACCTTCGCGTGGCCGCCGCAGACGGACCTGCCGGGCTACCGGCCGGTCACCAAGCCGCACGCCAAGCAGATCCGCGAGGCCGCCAAGCTGATCGTGGCGGCCAAGCGCCCGGTCCTGTACGTCGGCGGTGGCGTCCTCAAGGCCGGTGCGACCGCCGAGCTGAAGGTCCTCGCGGAGCTCACCGGAGCGCCCGTCACCACCACCCTGATGGCGCTCGGCGCCTTCCCCGACAGCCACCCGCTGCACGTGGGAATGCCCGGCATGCACGGTGCGGTCACCGCCGTCACCGCGCTCCAGAAGTCGGACCTGCTCATCGCGCTCGGCACCCGCTTCGACGACCGCGTCACGGGCAAGCTGGACAGCTTCGCACCGTTCGCGAAGATCATCCACGCGGACATCGACCCGGCCGAGATCGGCAAGAACCGCGAGGTCGACGTCCCGATCGTGGGCGACGCCCGTGAGGTCATCGCCGATCTGGTCCAGGCGGTCCAGGCCGAGTACTCCGAGGGCCACAAGGGCGACTACACCGCCTGGTGGAAGGACCTCAACCGCTGGCGCGAGACCTACCCGCTGGGCTACGACGAGCCGAACGACGGCACGCTGTCCCCGCAGCGCGTCATCCAGCGCATCGGCGAGCTCGCGGACGCGGACACCATCTACGCCGCCGGCGTCGGCCAGCACCAGATGTGGGCCGCCCACTTCGTCAACTACGAACTGCCCGCCACCTGGCTCAACTCGGGCGGCGCCGGAACCATGGGCTACGCGGTCCCCGCCGCCATGGGCGCCAAGGCCGGGCAGCCGGACCGGATGGTCTGGGCGATCGACGGCGACGGCTGCTTCCAGATGACCAACCAGGAACTGACCACCTGCGCGCTCAACAACATCCCGATCAAGGTCGCCATCATCAACAACGGCGCGCTCGGGATGGTCCGCCAGTGGCAGACCCTGTTCTACAACCAGCGCTACTCCAACACGGTCCTGCACTCCGGACCCGGGGACGGCGTCGCCGAGCAGGGCAAGCCCAGCGGCGGCACTCGCGTCCCGGACTTCGTCAAGCTGTCCGAGGCGATGGGCTGTTACGCGATCCGCTGCGAGCGTCCCGAGGACCTGGACAAGGCGATCCAGGAGGCCAACTCCATCAACGACCGCCCGGTCGTGATCGACTTCATCGTCCACGAGGACGCGCAGGTGTGGCCGATGGTCGCTGCCGGCACCTCCAACGACGAGGTCATGGCCGCCCGGGGCGTCCGTCCCGACTTCGGCGACAACGAAGACGACTGAGAGCTGTAGGAAGAGGTAAGAGGCTCATGTCCACCAAGCACACGCTCTCGGTCCTGGTCGAGAACACCCCCGGCATCCTGGCCCGGATCGCCGCGCTGTTCTCCCGCCGCGGCTTCAACATCGACTCGCTCGCGGTCGGTGTCACCGAACACCCCGACATCTCCCGCATCACCATCGTGGTCAGTGTCGAGGACCTGCCCCTTGAGCAGGTCACCAAGCAGCTCAACAAGCTGGTCAACGTCCTCAAGATCGTCGAACTCGAGCCCAGCGCTGCGATCCAGCGCGAGCTCGTCCTGGTGAAGGTGCGTGCCGACAACGAAACGCGCTCCCAGATCGTCGAGATCGTCCAGCTGTTCCGCGCCAAGACCGTCGACGTCTCCCCGGAGGCCGTGACCATCGAGGCGACCGGCGGCGCGGACAAGCTGGAGGCGATGCTGAAGATGCTGGAGCAGTTCGGCATCAAGGAGCTCGTCCAGTCCGGCACGATCGCCATAGGGCGTGGCGCCCGGTCCATCACGGACCGCTCGCTGCGCGCCCTGGACCGCAGCGCCTGAGTCCCGCCGAGGGGGCTTCGACCCGCCCGTATCGCGAGACTCACCCCTTCCTCACTCACCCCCACCGATACGGTGGACGCAACACCAGCACACCAAGGAGATTTCCCAGTGGCCGAGCTGTTCTACGACGACGATGCCGACCTGTCCATCATCCAGGGCCGCAAGGTCGCGGTGATCGGGTACGGCAGCCAGGGCCACGCCCACGCGCTGTCGCTCCGTGACTCGGGTGTCGACGTCCGCGTCGGTCTGCACGAGGGCTCCAAATCCAAGGCGAAGGCCGAGGAGCAGGGCCTGCGCGTGGTGACGCCGTCCGAGGCGGCCGCCGAGGCCGACGTCATCATGATCCTGGTCCCGGACCCGCTCCAGGCCCAGGTCTACGAGGAGTCCATCAAGGACAACCTGAAGGACGGCGACGCGCTGTTCTTCGGCCACGGCCTGAACATCCGCTTCGGCTTCATCAAGCCCCCGGCCGACGTGACCGTCGCGATGGTCGCGCCCAAGGGCCCCGGCCACCTGGTGCGCCGCCAGTACGAGGAGGGCCGCGGCGTTCCGTGCATCGTGGCCGTCGAGCAGGACCCGCAGGGCAACGGCCTTGCGCTGGCGCTCTCGTACGCCAAGGGCATCGGCGGCACCCGGGCGGGCGTCATCAAGACGACCTTCACCGAGGAGACCGAGACCGACCTGTTCGGTGAGCAGGCCGTGCTGTGCGGTGGCACCGCGGCGCTGGTCAAGGCGGGCTTCGAGACGCTGACCGAGGCCGGCTACCAGCCGGAGATCGCGTACTTCGAGTGCCTGCACGAGCTGAAGCTCATCGTGGACCTCATGTACGAGGGCGGCCTGGAGAAGATGCGCTGGTCGATCTCCGAGACCGCCGAGTGGGGCGACTACGTGACCGGCCCCCGCATCATCACCGCCGACACCAAGGCCGAGATGAAGAAGGTCCTCGCCGAGATCCAGGACGGCACGTTCGCCAAGAACTGGATGGACGAGTACCACGGCGGTCTGAAGAAGTACAACGAGTACAAGACCCAGGACGAGAACCACCTCCTGGAGACCACCGGCAAGGAGCTGCGCAAGCTCATGAGCTGGGTGCAGAACGACGAGGCGTAGGCCTCCCGTCGGCGGGGCCGGGCACGCTTGGCTGCCCGGCCCCGCCGCCCGTCGCGCGTTGTCGCGGCAGGTGTGGACGCCAAGTCCAACCCCCATCGGGTGATCCTGCCGCAGCGGCATAAACCCGGCGGGGAACCCGCACTACACTTTCCAGCAACACCAACGCGTCAGGCCCACAGCGTCGTGCGTCTTCCACGCGGCCACTCCACCGCCTGCGGCCGTCGGAACGGCCGTCCGCAAAGGATTCAGTGAGGACCCACGTGAGCTCGAAACCTGTCGTACTCATCGCTGAAGAGCTGTCGCCCGCCACTGTCGACGCCCTCGGGCCGGACTTCGAGATCCGGCACTGCAACGGCGCCGACCGCGCGGAACTGCTGCCCGCCATCGCCGACGTCGACGCGATCCTGATCCGCTCGGCCACCAAGGTGGACGCGGAGGCCGTGGCCGCCGCGAAGAAGCTGCGGGTCGTCGCCCGCGCCGGCGTCGGTCTCGACAATGTGGACGTGTCCGCCGCCACCAAGGCCGGCGTGATGGTCGTGAACGCCCCGACCTCCAACATCGTCACCGCGGCCGAGCTCGCCTGCGGCCTCCTGATCGCCACCGCGCGCAACATTCCGCAGGCCAACACCGCGCTGAAGAACCGCGAGTGGAAGCGCAGCAAGTACACCGGTGTCGAGCTGAGCGAGAAGACCCTCGGTGTCGTCGGCCTCGGCCGCATCGGGGTCCTGGTCGCGCAGCGCATGTCGGCCTTCGGCATGAAGATCGTGGCGTACGACCCCTATGTGCAGCCCGCCCGCGCGGCGCAGATGGGCGTCAAGCTGCTCTCCCTGGACGAACTGCTCGAAGTCTCCGACTTCATCACGGTGCACCTGCCCAAGACCCCCGAGACGCTCGGCCTCATCGGCGACGACGCGCTGCACAAGGTGCAGCCGCACGTGCGGATCGTGAACGCGGCGCGCGGCGGCATCGTCGACGAGGCCGCGCTGTACTCCGCCCTCAAGGAGGGCCGCGTAGCGGGCGCCGGTCTCGATGTGTACGCGAAGGAGCCCTGCACGGACTCCCCGCTGTTCGAGCTCGACCAGGTCGTCTGCACCCCGCATCTGGGCGCGTCCACCGACGAGGCCCAGGAGAAGGCCGGCATCGCCGTCGCCAAGTCCGTACGCCTCGCACTCGCGGGCGAGTTGGTGCCGGACGCGGTCAACGTCCAGGGCGGCGTGATCGCCGAGGACGTCAAGCCGGGCCTGCCGCTCGCCGAGCGCCTGGGCCGGATCTTCACCGCGCTCGCGGGCGAGGTCGCGGTCCGCCTCGACGTCGAGGTGTACGGCGAGCTCACCCAGCACGACGTCAAGGTGCTCGAACTCTCCGCGCTCAAGGGCGTGTTCGAGGACGTGGTGGACGAGACGGTCTCCTACGTCAACGCCCCCCTCTTCGCGCAGGAGCGCGGCGTCGAGGTCCGCCTGACGACGTCGAGCGAGTCCCCCAACCACCGCAACGTGGTGACCGTGCGCGGCACCCTGTCGGACGGCGAGGAGATCTCCGTCTCCGGCACCCTGGCCGGCCCCAAGCATCTCCAGAAGGTCGTCGCGATCGGCGAGTTCGACGTGGACCTGGCGCTCGCCGACCACATGATCGTGCTCCGCTACGAGGACCGTCCCGGCATCGTCGGCACCGTCGGCCGCGTCCTCGGCGAGGCCGGGCTCAACATCGCCGGCATGCAGGTGGCGCGCGCGGAGGAGGGCGGCGAGGCGCTTGCCGTGCTCACCGTGGACGACACCATCCCGCAGAACGTGCTGAGCGAGCTCGCCGAGGAGATCGGCGCCAACTCGGCCCGCTCGGTGAACCTGACCGACTGATCGGCCCGCCAGGCTCGCTCCCCGTGCCCGGCCCACGGACCTCCGTAGACGCTTGTCTTAGACGGATGTCTGTGCGGCCGGGTACGCTGCTGTCATGGGACACCGCGAGGATCTGCTCGAAGGCGCCAAGCGCTGCCTGCTGGAGAAGGGCTATGCCCGCACCACCGCCCGCGACCTCGTCGCCGCTTCGGGCACCAACCTGGCCTCCATCGGCTATCACTACGGCTCCAAGGAAGCGCTGCTCAACCTGGCGTTCCTGCGGCTGACCGAGGAGTGGGGCGACGTGGTCTCGGAGAGCCGGGACAAGGGCGCCGTCACCGAGGACCTTCCCCCGCTCGAACGCTTCGAGCGGGGCTGGGAGAAGGTCATCGACTCCTATGAGCTGAGCCGCCCGGTGTGGAAGCTCCAAATGGAGATCGTCTCCCGGCTCGACGGCGACCCCGAGCTGCAAAAGGCCCTGGCGGGACCGCAGTTGGAGGGCCGCAAGGGGCTCGGCGGCGGCTTCCTCGGCATCGACGAGAACGCCGACCCCGAGCGGGCGCGGATCGCCGGGACCTTCTACCAGGCGCTGCTCGCCGGGGTGATGGTCCAGTGGATGGTCGATCCGGAGACGGCCCCCTCGGCCCAGGACCTGACCGAGGGCCTGAAGATCGTCATGGGACTCGACGGCGGCCAGGCCCAGGCCCAGGGCCAGGCCCAGGCCCAGGCCCAGGCCCAGGGTGAGGGTCAGGACACGGCCTGAGCCATGGGCCCGGCGGGCCCGCGTCCGCCCGTTCAGGACGGCTCGGACTCGGTGAGCGCGGCGATGAGGTCGTGCGGTGTGATGTCGCCGGACTCGGACTCGGGCCCGAACTCCTCGCCCGCCTCCAGGACGGCCGCCCGCGCGCTGCGCGGGAACATGGCCCGCTCGTAGGCGGTGAGCGCCGCCTCGACGTCTCCTTGGTGCTCGGCCAGCGCCGTGCCCAGTTCGGCGCCGTCGAGCATGGCCAGGTTGGCCCCCTCGCCGTTCGGTGCGGACAGATGCGCGGCGTCGCCGATCAGGGTCACGCCCGGCACCCGGTCCCAGCGGTGCTCCGCCGGCAGGGCGTGCAGGTGCCGCAGGACCGGCGGGACGTCGCTCTCGGTGATCAGCGCGGTGAGCTCCGGGGCCCAGCCCTCGAATTCCCGCGCGATCCGCGCGGTGGCGCCGACGGCGTCGGTGAAGTCGATGTCGCTGAACCACTCCTGGGGTTCGATCACGCCCACATAGGCGTGCAGCGTGTCGTTCTTCTCCCGGTGGGCGAAGATCTCCCTGGTCGGCTTTGTCGCGATCATGGATCCGCCGCCGACCGCCTTCGCGACGGCCGGGTGGCGGGTCTCGGCGTCGAAGAGATAGGTCTCGATGACGGACCTGCCGGTGTACGCGGGGGTGGCGCCGGACAGCAGTGGCCGCACCCGCGACCACGCGCCGTCGGCACCCACCAGCAGGTCCGTGACGATGGTCGCGCCGTCGTCGAAGGTGACCTCGTGCCGCCCGTCGTCGAGGGTGCGGGTGGCGCGGACCTTGCGGCCCCAGCGCACGGTGGTGGCCGGGAGTGAGTCGAGCAGGAGCTGTCGCAGGTCGCCGCGCTGCACCTCGGGGCGGCCGCCCGTGCCGTCGTCGGCCTTGTCGAACAGGACGGTGCCGTCCGGGTCGAGCAGCCGCATCGCCTGGCGGCCTGCCAGGATGAAGCTCTGGAATCCGTCCAGCAACTGTGCTTGTTCCAGGGCGAGTTGGCCGTTGTAGTGGTGGATGTCGAGCATCCCGCCCTGTGAGCGCGAGGTCGGTGACGGCTCGGCCTCGTAGACCGTGGACGCGATGTTGTGGACGTGCAGGACGCGGGCGAGCGTGAGGCCGCCGAGCCCGGCGCCGATGATCGTGACGTGGGTGGACATGGGACTTCCTTCGAGATCGTGGGCCCGTCGGCGGGTGTCCGGCGCATCACGCCGGGCACGCCGTCCCGGGAGCCGGTGCGGAGTCGGGCGCCGGCGCCATGGGTGCGGGGCCGGCTCACACCAAGGTCGCGGCAGCCGCCGACAGAACACCGACAACCCACCGACCGGCGCGGGCCGGCGCCGGCGGACGGCTGTAGGAGCCGGCTCACTTTCACGTCTACGTCTACGTCTACGTCCACGCCGGGGAAGTCACGCCGGCCCACACATGGCAAAGCCGCCGCGACCCTCGAACGTCGTCATTTTCGGAAGTCATTTTCGGAAGGCGCAAGTCGGCTGAATTGCGTGAGGGCTTGATGATGACCGCCCGCACCGGCGTTTGACGCAGGACCGGCCTGGAATTGGCCGGTGACCGCAGTAACGGCAGCCACATCACCCGTACAACAGCCCATCCATACGGCGCCGCTGGTGAATTATAGCTGTGCAGATGAAATTCTGATGACTCCCATGCAGGTCAAGGCCTTTTAACGACCTTACAACTGACGTGAGTTGGGCCCCGGACGGCTGATTCCGTCATCGTCACTGCGTGGCTTCCGACACTAAATTCGTCTCGTCCGACCATCGCTCCCCATCACTGGCAGAATTCCGGCCCGGGGCATGGCGCCCGGCCAAGGAAAGGGCATGATGAGCCACTTGAGATCTTCCGGCCGCTGGGTCAGAGGGCTGGTCGCGCTCACCGCGACCGCCGCGTCGACGCTCGCCGTAGTCGGCACAGCAGGCGCGGCAGAGCATCCGAAAGCCGCGACAACCGCCGGCCTGCCCAAGCCCGGCGACGCGTGCGGGGTGGCCGACCTCGGCACCCGCCACCCGTACATCAAGTCGACCGAAGTCTCACCGACGATCACCCATTTCAAGGGCTGGTACGTCACCCAGGGCTCGACCGGCACCCAGACCATCTCCACCAGCACCCAGACCACCATCTCGGTCTCCGTCGGCCTCAACGGCACCGTGCAGGGCAGCTTCGGCGTCGAGGCCCTCGGCACGGTCGGCGCGAGCCTGGGCCTGAACGTGCAGCTCACCTACTCCTCCACCAGCAGCGTGTCGAACTCCGTCACCTGGAACTTCGCCCAGCCCGGCTACTACGGCCTCTACAAGGGGACGAAGAAGGTCACCGGCACCTACAGCAGCCTCAACTGCAACCGCGTCCAACAGGGCGACGGCAGCTGGGCGCTGAAGTGGATCGAAGGGGCCGACACCGGCAGCTACACCACCTACACCGACCTCGAAGAAGGCGCGGTGCGCTGCGAGGACAAGGTCCCCGCCAACAGCATCATGCGCAAGGCGCAGGACCTCCTCGACTGCGGCTCCGCCATCGCCACCGCGAAGCACCCGGCCGGGCCGGTCACCTCGGCGAAGGCCGCCCTGGCCGCGCGCGAAGCCGGGAAGGCGACCACGGCCGGGAAGAGCGTGGCCACCGGCAGCTTGGCCCCCGCCTCGCAGACCGCCCTGAACTGCCAACCCGCCGTCTACCGGATCGACGTCCCCGGCAAGCCTCTGAACTGGAGCGCACCGCTCCTTGCCAACGACGGCATACGCCTGCGTGAATCCAACTTCTTCAGCGCCCACCTGGACAACTGGCGCCTGTGCAACGTGACGGAGAGCAACGGAGTCATCGAGGCGTCGTTGTGGAACTGGGGCAACGGCGGTTGCGCGACCGTCCCGGCGAACATCGCCAACCAGGAGCAGGCCTATCTGACGACGGCCACCTGCGTGGAGGACGACCTTCAGCGGTTCTACATCTACCGTGACGTGCCCGGCAGCTCGAAGATCGGTGTGCAGAACAAGTACACCGGTTCCATGATGGGCCACGACCGGTACGCGGACGGCGAGTTGATCCGCCAGTACTCCAGCGGCAGGCAGGACGGCACGGGCACGTACACCCTGACGGGAGTCTGACCGCCAACCAGCCACGCCCGCTCGGGCCCCGGCCTTTTCCGGCCGGGGCCCGAGCCACGTGCGGCGGGCGGGTGGCGTGCCCCCAAGCACGGGCACCGGCTCGGCCCACGGTGACCGGCGCCGTAGGTGCCGTGCCGACGCGCTCTTGCCGTCCGCCCGCCAAGCGGCTGTGCTCAGGGAACCCGCGGAGCCCGCGACGGCTCAGAGCCGCGCCGCCTTCAGGGCCATGTGCAGCAGCAGCCGGTCCTCGCCGCGGTCCAGGTCGAGGCCGGTCAGGTGCTCGACGCGCGAGAGGCGGTAGTAGAGCGTCTGGCGGTGAATGCCGAGCGTCGCCGCCGCGCGGCCCGCCTGTCCCGCGCAGTCGAGGAACGCCTCGGCGGTGCGGGCCAGTTCGGCGTGGGCGGGGGTCAACAGGGCCCGCACCGCCGGGTCCTGCTCCGCCGGGGCGGGCAGCGCGGTCAGCGTCCGGTACGGGCCGATCGCCGCCCACGTGGCGACCGGGCCGAGCCGGGGATCGGCACGTGCCGCACGGGCGGCGGCGGCCGCCTCCCGGTGGGCGGGTGCCAGGTCGGCGAGGCCGCGCCGGGCCGTGGCCACCCCGGCCGCCGCGCCGGACCCGGCGTCCCCGCACAGCCGCTGGGCCGCGGTCATGGCCGGGGCGGGCGCGTCCGCCGAGCGCAACCGCACCAGGGCGGCGAGCCACTGGCCCCCGCCCCGCACCGCGGGTTCCGCCGGCAGCGTGCACACCGCGGCCGCGCCCGGCACCGTACGGGCCGAGGGGGCGTCGTCGAAGGGCCAGGGCGCCACGCACACCAGCGCGTGCAGGCCCTCCGCGTCGGGGCCGAGCGCCACCGCAAGGGCCGCCGTCGCGGTGTCGCGCTGACGGCCACCCTCCGCGGTCAGCACCGCCCGGAACTCGCGCGAGAGGTCCGCGCCCGCCTGGACCTCGTCGGCGAGCAGCCCCCCGATCCTGGCGGCCACCTCCATCGCCGCGGCCAGCTTGTCCTCGGTCGGCCCCGGCTCGTCGTCGAGCAGCCAGACGTATCCGAGTGCGATGCCCCGATGGCGTACCGGCAGGCAGATCCGGCCGCGCAGGACTCCCGCGTCGGGCGCGGCCGGGATGCGGACCGGGCGGGTCGCGCGGGTGATGCCGAAGCCCTCGAACCAGGCACGGACGGCGGGCGTCGACTTCCTGGTCAGGATGGAACGGGTACGGACCGGGTCGAGCGTCAGTTCGCCGAAGCCGCTGTCCGAATCGTGCGCGCCGAAGGCGATCAGCCCGAAATCGCGGTTCTCCAGCGTCGCGGGGGCGCCGAGCAGCGCCGAGATTTCATCGACCAGATCCTGGTAGTCGCCCTTCACGTGAGCCATTCTCGCTCATCACGCACGCCGCTTCAGACATATGTATGAGATCTGGGCCACGGATGCGTGACAGCTGTCGATGGCAGAGGATCGTGGAGATCCTTAGGTTTCACGGTGGTTCTCCGTGCCGTCGCCGGAACGCCGGGAAGACGTCGCTCGTCCCTCCGGTCCAGGTCGCGGCCCCGTCTCGTTCTTTCCGTGGAGGTGCCCCGTGCTGGGTCCCGTGATCCTCGCCGCGTCGCGCAGCGACAAGATGCGCAGGCTTGTTTCGGCTGCCCCGATGACCAAGCCCGTGGTGAACCGGTTCATCCCCGGCGAGACCGTCGCGCAGGTCGTCCCGATCGTCGAGGAGACCGTCGCCAAGGGCCTCGAACTCACCCTGGACGTGGTGGGCGAGGACATCACCACCCCCGAGCAGGCCGCCCACGCGCGTGACGCCTACCTGGAGCTCATCGAGCGACTGAAGGAGCTCGGCCACGGCACCAAGGCCGAGATGTCCGTCAAGCTGTCCATGTTCGGCCAGGCGCTCGAAGGCGGCCACGAGCTGGCCCTTGCCAATGTGCGCCCGGTCGTCGAGGCCGCCGCCGCCATCGGCACCACGGTCACCCTGGACGCCGAGGACCACACCACCCTCGACTCGATGTTCGCCATCCACGACGAGCTGCGGAAGGACTTCCCGCAGACCGGCTGCGTCATCCAGGCCTATCTGTTCCGCACCGAGGCCGACGCGAAGCGCCTGGCCGACGCCGGCAGCCGGGTGCGTATCGTGAAGGGTGCCTACAAGGAGCCCGCCGAGGTCGCCTACCAGGACAAGGGCGAGATCGACAAGGCATACGTCCGCATCCTGAAGATCCTCATGGAGGGCGAGGGCTACCCGATGATCGGGTCCCACGACCCGCGTCTGATAGCCATCGGGCAGGAGCTCGCGCGGCGTGCCGGGCGCAAACTGGACGAGTACGAGTTCCAGATGCTGTACGGGATCCGCAGCGAGGAGCACCTGAGGCTCGCCGCCGAGGGCCACCGGATGCGGGTCTACACCGCGTACGGCACCGACTGGTACGGCTACTTCATGCGGCGCCTCGCGGAGAAGCCGGCCAACCTGCTGTTCTTCCTCCGGTCGATGATCACAAAGAACTAGATTTCGGACAGGCCCAAGACCCTCCAGGTCGCCGGAAAACACCCCTCACAAAGGAGTCAAGGAACTCATGGACGCTGTGACCCAGGTCCCCGCCCCGGTCAACGAGCCGGTGCACGGCTACGCCCCTGGTTCCCCGGAGCGCGCCCGTCTGGAAGCCAAGCTCAAGGAGCTGGCCGAGAACCCCGTCGACCTGCCGATGATCATCAACGGTGAGAAGCGGATGGGCGGCGGTGAGCGCTTCGACGTCGTGCAGCCGCACAACCACAAGGCCGTCATCGGTACGTACGCCAACGCCACCACCGAGGACGCCCAGGACGCGATCGACGCCGCGCTCGCCGCCGCCCCGGCCTGGCGTGCGATGGCCTTCGACGACCGCGCCGCGATCATCCTGCGCGCCGCCGAGCTGCTTTCGGGCCCCTGGCGCGAGACGCTGGCCGCCTCCACCATGCTCGGCCAGTCCAAGACCGCCCAGCAGGCCGAGATCGACACCCCGTGCGAGCTCGTCGACTTCTGGCGCTTCAACGTCCACTACGCCCGCAACCTGCTCGCCGAGCAGCCCCCGGCGAACTCCCCGGGCGTGTGGAACCGCATGGACCACCGTCCGCTCGAAGGCTTCGTCTACGCGATCACGCCGTTCAACTTCACGGCCATCGCGGGCAACCTGCCGACCGCCCCGGCCCTGATGGGCAACGTCGTCGTGTGGAAGCCGTCCCCGACGCAGACCCACGCCGCCGTGCTGCTCATGCGCCTCCTGGAGGAGGCGGGCCTGCCCAAGGGCGTCATCAACCTCGTCACCGGTGACGGCCTGGCCGTCTCCGAGGTCGCCCTGAACCACCGCGACCTGGCCGGCATCCACTTCACGGGGTCGACCAAGACCTTCCAGCACCTGTGGAAGACGGTCGGCACCAACATCGAGAAGTACCGCACCTACCCGCGTCTGGTCGGCGAGACCGGCGGCAAGGACTTCGTCGTCGCGCACCCCAGCGCCGACCGCGCCGTCCTGAAGACCGCGCTGACCCGCGGCTCCTTCGAGTACCAGGGCCAGAAGTGCTCCGCGTCATCGCGCGCCTACGTCCCGGCCTCGATCTGGAACGACGGGTTCAAGGAGGAGTTCGCGGCCGAGGTCGACGGCATCTCCATGGGTGACGTCACCGACCTGTCGAACTTCATCGGCGCGGTCATCGACGAGCGCTCCTTCGCCAAGAACAAGGCCGCGATCGACCGTGCCAAGGCCGACGCGTCCTGCACGATCGTCGCGGGCGGCACCTACGACGACTCGGTCGGCTACTTCGTGCGCCCGACCGTCATCGAGTGCACCGAACCGGCCAACGAGGTCTTCACGACCGAGTACTTCGGCCCGATCCTGGCGGTCCACGTCTACGACGACGCGAAGTACGACGAGATGCTGGAGCAGATGGAGTCGGCCTCCGACTACGCCCTGACCGGCGCCGTCATCTCCAACGACCGCGCCGCGGCCGCGTACACGATGGACAAGCTCCGCTACGCGGCGGGCAACTTCTACATCAACGACAAGTCGACCGGCGCCGTCGTCGGCCAGCAGCCCTTCGGCGGCGGCCGCGCGTCCGGCACCAACGACAAGGCGGGCGCCCCGCAGAACCTGATGCGCTGGACGCTGACCCGCGCCATCAAGGAGACCCTGGTCCCGCCGACCGACTACACGTACCCGCACATGGGCTGACGTTTCGGTCGCCACCGAACCCCGCCCCCGTCCTTGGTCCCCCAACCGAGGACGGGGGCGGTTTCCATGGGCCCCGGATCTCCACGGGCCCCGGATCTCCAGGTACCTCGGATCTCCAGGGACCTCAGATCTCCACGAGTACCTGGTCGAGCGACTTGCGGACCAGGTCGGGGACCTCGCAGTCCTCGGCCGGATAGCCGATCGGTACCACCGCGAACGCCTTCTCGTTCGTGGGCCGTTCAAGGACCTCCGACAGGAAGCGCATGGGGCTCGGCGTGTGCACGAGCGCCGCGAGACCCGACTGGTGCAGCGCCGAGAGCAGCAGGCCCACCGCGATGCCGACGGACTCGTCGACGTAGTAGTGCTTGTGCTTGGTGCCGTCGTCGGCCAGCCAGTACCGCTGCTGGAAGACGACGAGCAGCGCCGGGGCGTCCGTGAGGTGGGTCTTCACCGCGTCCGTGCCGATGGGCCGCAGCGCCGCAAGCCACTCCTCGCCGAGCCGCCCGTCGTAGGAGACGCGCTCCTCCTCCTCGGCCGCTTCACGGATCCGGCGCCGTACGTCGGCGTCCTTGACCAGGACGAACGTCCAGGGCTGCTGGTGGGCGCCGGACGGCGCGGTCGCGGCGCAGGCGACGGCGTCGCGCACGGCCTGCTCGGGGACGGGGTCGGGCGAGAAGCTGCGTACGGTACGGCGCTCGTCCATGCGCGCGCGCAACTCGGCGGCCCGGGCCAGGGTCTCGGCGGTCGCCATCCGGGCCGGACGGTAGGCGACGGGCCGGTAGGGCTCGCCGTGGACCGGGGTCCAGTGCTGCTCGGTAGGTGTCGGCATGGTCAGAGTCTGGCCAAGGACTTGGTCCGGTCCAAGTCCCTTGGCACGTAGGTGACTTGAAAGGAGCGCGGCGTGGCGCGAGCGCTCCGGGTCCGGCGCCCCGGGCCGCCGAGGTCCCGGGCCGCCGGGGTCCTGGGGGTCAGCGGCTCTCGGTCCCCCGGGCGAGGTCCCGGTTGATGCCGAACCAGCCGAGCACGAGGCCCACCACGGCCGCGCCGAGCAGGCGGGCGCAGGCCCAGGGCCCGTCCAGGTCGACCAGGCCGAAGCCGAAAAGCATCACCATCAGCGTCACGCACACCACGAACACCGCTGCCAGAGCGCGGAACTTGGCGCTGAAGAACAGGGTCCGGGCGGGCGCCGGCGGGGGCGCGGTCAGCGCGGCGGCCGGGCCGGCACTGGCCGAGGCCGGGCGCTTGTAGTACGTGATGTGCAGCCAGCGGCCGCACGGCTCCCAGCCGTCCGGCGCGAACCCGGCGCGCTGGGCCTCACGCTCCTTGGCGCCCCGCGCGGTCTCGCGCCGGTACTCCCAGCGCATCGCGGCGTCGGGCCTGCGGCACACGAAACGCCCCAGGGAATCCACCCCCTCCACCTCCCAGCCCTGCGCCCCGTGCTCGTTCAGCAGACGCCGGTCGGTGTAGATGTCGGCGGTCCACTTCCACGTCTCCTGCCTGGTCGCGGGCGGCTCGGCGGCGCGGCCCCGGGTCAGGCGGTCGGCGAAGACGTCCGGCGCCCCGAACTCCTCGTGGGCGTCGGCCGATCCCGACTCCGCGAGGTAGCCCTCCAGATCGGCGACCGTCGCCGCCACCTTTGGCGCGGGCATCTTGCGCTCGGCGAGGAGGCGGCTCAGTTCGGTGAAGTACGCGGTGGTCACGCGGGTCCCCCTGGAAGCGTGCTGGTGAGCATGGTCGTGACGGCCGCGTGGAACTCCCGCCAGGAAGCGCCCTGTTCGGCAAGTGCCCGGCGTCCGTCGTCGGTCAGGCGGTAGTAGCGGCGCCCCGGCCCGCGCTCGGCCGCCCGGAACTCACCGACGGCGAGGCCGGCTTCTTCGAGGCGGTTGAGCACGGGGTAGAGGGTGCCGCCCTTGATCTCCCCGAGCCCCGCGGCGGTGAGCGCCTTGGAGATCTCATACCCGTAGCTCTCGCCATCGACGAGACAGGACAGGACGAGGAGGTCGAGGACGCCCTTGAGCCAGCTGGATCTGCGGTCTGCGGCCATACCTGTATTCCAGCACCACCTAGATAGGAATGCAACCTAGGTGGCCATGTCGGCTGGAGGTGACGCGAGCTCGAAGTCGGCCCGGGTGGGAAGCCCTTGGGGCCGGACGCTCTGCTGAGCGGTGATCGATACGGTCATGGGCCTGACGTCATGCCGCCGCTGTCCGGCCCGGGCGGGGGAGCCGGGTCGTCCCGGTCGAGGCCCGCGACGATCTGGGTGAGCACTCCCCGCAGCCACCGCTGCGCCGGGTCCGCGTCCACCCGGATGTGCCAGGCCTGCGTGAACCGGCTGGCCGGCAGGTCGAGGGGGATGTCGAGGACGGCGAGCGGCATCGCCCGGGCCGCCTCCAGGGCGAAGAGGCGGGGCACAAGGGCGAGGGCGTCGGAGCGCAGCGCGAAGAAGCAGGCCGCCGTGTACGTGGGCGCGGTGGCCAGCACGTCCCGGGTCAGGCCGAGTGCGGCAAGCCGCTCGTCGACCACGCTGCGCACCCGGCCGCGCCGGGTGACGGTGATGTGGGGGAGCGCGGCGAACCGCTCCGGTGTCAACCGCTCGTGCGCGTACGGCCCGTCCGCGCGCACCACCGCCGCATAGCCGTACGCGCCGAGCGGTTCGGTGCGGATGTCGTGCGGCAGGTCGCCCATCTGTCCGACGTCCAGATCGATGAAGTCCCGCAGGTCCGCCGGGTTCTCGTCGCCCTCGGGCAGGATGCGAAGGCGTACGCCGGGCGCGTCCCGCAGCACCCGCGCCGTCAGGGCCGGCCCGAAGATGACGGCCACTCCGTCATTGGTGCGGATGGTGAACTCGCGTGACAACGTGGCCAGTTCGAGCGGGGGAGGCGGGCGCAGGGCGGCCACGGCCGATGCGAGGGCCGCCTCGACGCGGGGCCGCAGCTCGTGGGCGCGCGGCGTCAGGACCAGGCCGCGCCCCGACGGTACGAGCAGGTCGTCGCCCACCACCCGGCGCAGCCGGGCGAGGGTCCGGCTCATCGCGGACGGTGAGATGCGCATCTCGGCGGCGGCCCCCGCCACGCTCCCGGCGCGCAGCAGGGCGTCGAGCGCGGGCAGCAGGTTCATGTCCGGCAGCTGTGGCATGCCCCCAGTATGCCGAGTGCTGCATCCCGCGCACGCCTCGCATGAACAACCGGACCTTGTGTGCAGCAATGGCGGCCGCCACGCTGAAGCCATGCTCGACACCCGACAGCGCGCCACCGCCCTCCTCGTCGCGGGCTGCTTCTTCATGGAGATGCTCGACGGCACCATCGTGGCCACCGCCGCCCCGCAGATGGCCGCCTCCCTCGGCACCACGCCCGCATCCGTCGGCCTGGTCATCACCGTGTATCTGCTGACCCTCGCCGTGCTCATACCGCTCAGTGGCTGGCTCACCGCCCGCTACGGCGCCCGACGGATCTTCCTCACCGCCATCGTCCTGTTCACCCTCGCCTCGGCGTGCTGCGCCGCGAGCGGCAGCCTCGGCATGCTCGTCGCGATGCGCGTCCTGCAAGGGGCGGGCGGCGCCCTGATGGTGCCGGTCGGCCGGCTCGTGGTGCTCGACGGGACCGCCAAGACCGACATTCCCAAGGTCATGGCGTACATCGTGTGGCCCGGCCTCATGGCGCCGGTCGTCGCCCCGCTGCTCGGCGGGCTGCTCACCACGTACGCCACCTGGCACTGGATGTTCCTGATCAACATCCCGCTCGGCGCGGCCGCGTTCGCCGTCGCCCGGCGCCTGGTGGCGGCGAAGCCCACCGCGACCCCGCCGCCGCTCGACGTGCCCGGCGTGCTGCTCAGCTGCACCGGGCTTGCCGCCCTGACCTGGGCCGCCCATCTGGTCGCCGAGACCGACAGGGGCTGGGTGGAGGCCGCCGCCGTCGCCGCGCTCGCCGCCGTCGCGCTGGCCGCGGCCGGACGTCATCTGCTGCGTGCGGCGCACCCGTTGGTGAATCTGCGCACCCTCGACGTGGCCACGTTCCGGGCCGCGGTGAGCGGCGGCTCGCTCTTCTGGGTCGTGGTCGCCGCCATGCCCTTCCTGCTGCCCCTGCTCTTCCAGGAGGTGTTCGGGTGGAGCGCGGTGAAGTCCGGGGCGGTGGTGCTGTTCGTCTTCGTCGGCAACATCGCGATCAAGCCCGCCACCACCCCGCTCCTCAACCGTTTCGGGTTCCGCCCGCTGCTCCTCGTCGCCACCCTGGGGCTCGCCGTCGCCGTGGCCGGCTGCGCCCTGCTCGGCGCCGCCACCCCGGTCCCCCTGACCGCCGCTCTCGTCCTGCTCGGCGGCGCCGCCCGCTCGCTCGGCCTGACCTGCTACTCCACCATCGCGTTCAGCGACATGGCACCCGAACGGCTGCGTGACGCCAACGCGCTGTCGGCCACCGCCAACCAGCTCGCCGCGGGGCTCGGGGTGGCCGTGGCGACCGTCGCCCTGCGCCTGGGCGGCGCCCGCACCGACAGTCCGTCCGGCGCCTACGCGGTGGCGTTCTGCCTGCTCGGCGCGGTCTGTCTGATCCCCGCCGCGGGCGCGCTGCGGCTGCGCAAGGGAGCGGGCGACGCGGTGCGCACCCGGCTCGCACAGCCGTCGCGACCCGCCCCGAGGAGCACCGCCGTCTCAGATAGTAGGAAGTCCGAGTAAGTGTGGAGACAGGCTCCGGTGCAGGGCTTAGCTTGGTAGGAGCCGAACGTCTCGCTGATCCAGCGAAGGGCGGTCGTGAGCGCGATGCCCCCAGGCAGGCAACCCCTGCGGCAGCGCTCCCCGCCCCTTCCGGCACCTCACTGCATCCGCCGGGGCCCGTCCCCGGACCTTCCCGCAGAGGAGTCGAATCCCCATGGTCAAGCAGCCCGTCCGCCGAGTCCGCCACTCTTCGCGCAGCAGCGAGTCCGACCGCAAGAACGCCGCGGCTGCCCTCCAGCGCGCCCTCGACCGCAGGGACAACGGCGGCGCCACGGGCCACTGAGCCCGGCCCGTCCCGCCCCGGCGGCGAGCCCTTCCTGGGACATCCCGATGTCCACACTGTGGACATCGGGTGTCAGCGCTTGGGACGGCCAGTAGGGTTCCCCCATGTCGGCAAGTTCTCGCAGCATCAATCTCGCAGTGATCCCCGGTGACGGCATCGGCCAGGAGGTCGTGGCCCAGGGCCTCAAGGTCCTCAGGTCCGTCCTCCCGCAGGACGTGAAGCTGGAGACCAGGGAGTTCGACTTCGGCGCCCGGCGCTACCACGCCACCGGTGAAACCCTCACCGACGCCGACGTCACCGAGCTCAAGCAGCACGACGCGATCCTGCTCGGCGCGATCGGCGACCCCTCGGTCCCGTCCGGCGTCCTGGAGCGCGGGTTCCTGCTGAAGCTCCGCTTCCTGTTCGACCACTACGTCAACCTCCGCCCCAGCAGGCTGCTCCCCGGCGTCGCCACCCCGCTCGCCGGTCAGCCCGAGATCGACTTCATCGTCGTACGCGAGGGCACCGAGGGCCCCTACACCGGCAACGGCGGTTCGATCCGTACCGGCACGCCGCACGAGGTCGCCACCGAGGTGTCGGTCAACACCGCCTTCGGTGTCGAGCGCGTGGTGCGTGACGCCTTCGCCCGCGCCCAGGCCCGCCCGCGCAAGAAGCTGACCCTGGTCCACAAGAACAACGTCCTGGCCTACGCCGGTCACCTGTGGACGAACATCTTCAACCAGGTGGCCACCGAGTTCCCCGACGTCACCACCGACTATCTGCACGTGGACGCGGCGACGATCTTCCTCGTCACCGACCCCGCGCGCTTCGACGTGATCGTCACCGACAACCTCTTCGGCGACATCATCACCGACCTCGCCGCGGCCGTCTCCGGCGGCATCGGCGTCGCGGCCTCGGGCAACATCAACCCGAGCGGCGCGTTCCCCTCGATGTTCGAGCCGGTGCACGGCTCCGCCCCGGACATCGCGGGCCAGGGCAAGGCCGACCCGTCGGCGACGATCCTGTCCGTGGCGCTGCTCCTGCGCCACCTCGGGTACGAGGCCGAGGCGGCCCGCATCGAGAGCGCCGTCTCCGCCGATCTGGCGGACCGCGGCACCTCGGTCCGCACGACGGACGAGATCGGCGACGCGCTCGCCGCACGAGTAGCCGGCTAGCCCCGGCGAAACACGCGTAACAGCCGCCGGGCCGCATTTCGCACCCGGCGGCTTTTCGCATGCGGCCACCGGGTGACACCATCAATCCCGGACCGCACATCACACCGTTATGTCCGAGCCCCGGCCGAGAGTGATAATCGGACCAGGGCCGCGGCATGCGGCGCAGCTCGGACGTCCAGCACAGCCGGCGGCGTGAGCGCGGTCCGTCACTATCCACCGGTGAAGGACACAGCACTCATGACGACGCCCACGATCGAGCTCAAGCCCACCTCGCACCCGCTGTCCGACGCGGAGCGCGAGGCGATTCTGGCCAGCCCCGGTTTCGGCCGCCACTTCACCGACAACATGGTGACGGTCCGCTGGACCGAGGGCCGCGGCTGGCACGACGCCCAGCTGGTGCCGTACGCCCCGCTGTCCATGGACCCGGCGAACATGACGCTGCACTACGCGCAGACGATCTTCGAGGGCCTGAAGGCGTACCGCCAGCCCGACGGCACGGTCGCCACGTTCCGGCCCGAGGCCAACGCCGAGCGCTTCCAGAACTCGGCCCGCCGCATCGCGATGCCCGAGCTTCCCGTCGACCTGTTCATCGCCGCCTGTGACGCGCTGATCCAGCAGGACAAGGCGTGGGTCCCCTCCTCCGGCGAGGCCTCGCTCTACCTGCGTCCCTTCATGATCGCCACCGAGGTCGGCCTCGGCGTGAAGCCGGCCAACGAGTACCTGTTCATCGTGATCGCCTCCCCGGCCGGCGCCTACTTCCCCGGCGGCGTGAAGCCCGTCTCGGTCTGGCTGTCCGAGGAGTACGTGCGTGCCGTCAAGGGCGGCACCGGCTCCGCCAAGACGGGCGGCAACTACGCGGCCTCCCTCGTCGCCCAGGCCGAGGCCGCCCAGCACGGCTGCGACCAGGTGGTCTGGCTCGACGCCGTCGAGCACCGCTGGATCGAGGAGATGGGCGGCATGAACCTGTACTTCGTGTACGGGCAGGAAGACGGCACGCGGAGGATCGTCACGCCCGAGCTGACCGGCTCGCTGCTGCCCGGCATCACCCGCGACTCCCTCCTGAAGATCGCCCGCGACCTCGGGTACGAGGCCGTCGAGGGCCGGATCTCCACGGAGGACTGGAAGCGCGACAACGAGAACGGCACCCTGACCGAGGTCTTCGCGTGCGGCACCGCCGCGGTGATCACCCCGGTCGGCTCGGTGAAGTCGGCCCGCCACAACTGGACCCAGGGCGACGGGCAGCCCGGCGAGGTCACGATGAAGCTCCGTAAGGCGCTGCTCGACCTCCAGACCGGCCAGGCGCCCGACCCGCACGGCTGGATGCACCCGCTGGGCTAGGTCGTGTCCGGGGGCCCGCCCCCGGCCCCCCGTTCCTCAACGCCGGAGGAGCTGTATGCGCTTCGGCTGAGGCCCGCCCCGGGTTGGGCGCGCAGTTCCGCGCGCCCTCGGGACGGGGGGCGCTCAGCCCTCGACCAAGGCCGCCTCGGGGTCCAGCTCCGGGGCGGCCTTCTCGGCGGCGCGGGAGCCGGCCGTCAGCGCCAGGTACGCCGCGCCGCCCACCAGGCCCGACAGCAGGAAGCTGCAGTCCACCCCGCCGGTCCAGCTCAGGATCGGGCCCTGATAGGTGGGGAGCGAGACCGCGAGCAGGCCCACGCCCGCGCCGAGCGCCCAGGAGATCACCGCGCGCGGGTTCCAGCCGGCCCGGTACCAGTAAATCCCGCCCCGCGAGCGGCGGTTGAAGACCTGGAGGGCGTCCGCGTCGTACACGCCGCGACAGCGTACGAAGCCGATCAGGGTGATCACCGCCCACGGGGTGCCGATCGCGGTGAGCAGCAGCACGAACGACGTCATCGCGGCCTGTGCGTCCCAGGCGAAGTGGCCCGCGAACACGCACACCGTGGCGACGCCCGCCACCGCGAACGTCGCCTGGGTGCGCGAGGCGCGCGGCAGGATCGCGTCGAGGTCGAGCCCCATCGAGTACAGCATCAGGCCCGCGTTGCCCACCGAGCCCGCGGAGGCCGACAGCAGCAGCGGCACCAGGTACCAGCCGGGGGCGGCCGAGACCAGCGGCCCCGCGTAGTCGGTGGCCGCGCGGGCGGCGTACGCCGTGAACGTACCGAAGAGCTGCGGCACGAGCAGACCCGCCGTCAGACCGAGCCAGGTGGCGTGCAGGACGCGGCGCGGACGGTGGCGGGTGGGGGAGATGTAGCGGGTGTAGTCGCCGAGCAGCGTGATGAACGCGATGGGCCCGCTGAGCCCGGCCGCGACGAGCGCGAACAGCCAGGTCGGCCAGAACGAGCCGAGCAGATAGCCCCCGGCGCCGGGCAGCGCTGCGGTGCTGAAGTGCGGTGCGTACGCGAAGACTCCGAGGATCAGCAGGGCCGTCATCACCACGGCCAGGATGCGCGAGAGGCGCAGCAGCACCCGGTAGCCGTAGACCGCGCCGATCACGGTGGCCGCGGCGAGCAGCGCGTACACGATGCCGTACGAGACGCCGCCCGTCGGCAGGCCGACCATGCGGTGCAGGACGCCCGTCATGGCGTCGCCGCCGATCCATACCGTCAGGGCGGTGTAGCCGAGCGAGAGCAGCAGGCCGACGACGGAGCCCACCAGCCGTCCCCGTACGCCGAATTGGGCGCCGGACGACGTCGACAGGTTGGTGGCCGTGCGCAGCGACACCAGGGCGAGCGGCGCGGTGAGCAGGGTGCCGACCACGGTTCCTGCGATCACCGCGCTGACGGAGGCCCACCAGCCGAGGCCGAAGGAGACCGGCAGCCAGCCGAAGATGATCACCCCGAGACAGAGGTTCGAGCCGAGCAGGATCGACACGAGATCACGCGGCCCGCTGGTGCGTTCCGCCTCCGGGACCGTATCGACTCCGCGCTGTTCTATGGGCATGCCGGTGCCTCTCACTCTCGGGGGGTTTGAGTGGCGCTCAATGTGACTCATGCCAAGCGGTGCCGTCAATGCTTCCCGTCACGGAAATCTCTGGTTAGAGTGGCGTTCAAACAGGAGGTGTGGTGGCGTGCGACTGACCCCGACGGAGCGTGACCGGCTGCTTTTGTTCGGCGCGGCGGAACTGGCGAGGGCCCGCAGGGCCCGGGGACTGCGGCTGAACGTGCCCGAGGCGACCGCCCTGATCGCGGACACCGTCTGCGAGGCGGCCCGCGACGGCAGGCGGCTCGCCGAGGCCATCGAGGCGGCCCGGTCCGTGCTCGGCCCCGACGACGTGCTGCCCGGAGTGTCCGACGTGGTCACCGAGGTCCATGTGGAGGCCGTCTTCGACGACGGCTCCCGGCTCGCGGTGGTCTCCGACCCCATCGGCGGCACGGCCGGCCAGGACGCGCCCGGCGCGCTGCTGCCCGGCGAGGGCTACCCGGAGGCGGCCCCCGACGTGCTGCTCACCGTGACCAACACGGCAATCGTGCCGATCTCGGTCACCTCGCACTTCCACTTCTTCGAGGCCAACCCGCGGCTCGACTTCGACCGGGCCGCGGCCTACGGTATGCGGCTGTGCGTGCCGGCCGGGTCCTCGGTGCGGTTCGGGCCGGGCGAGAGCGCGGAGGTCGGCCTCGTGCCCATCGGCGGCGACCGCGTCGCGATCGGGTTCGCGGGCCTCGTCGGCGGCCCGCTGGACGCGCCCGGCGCGAAGGACGAGGCCCTGCGCAGGGCCGCCGCCTGCGGATACCTGGGGACCGGCTCGCGCGAGCCGCGAGAGGGAGAGAAGTGATGGACCCGTACGAGTACGCATCCGTGCACGGCCCCCGCACCGGGGACCGGATCCGGCTCGGGGACTCGGGCCTGACCGTCCGCGTCGAGTCGGACGCCCAGCGCCCCGGTGACGAGTTCCTGGCCGGCTTCGGCAAGACGGCCCGCGACGGACTGCACCTGAAGGCCGCCGCCGTGCGCGAGACGTGCGACGTCGTCATCAGCAACGTCCTCGTGATCGACGCGGTGCAGGGCATCCGCAAGACGTCCATCGGCATCCGCGAGGGACGGATCGTCTCCGTCGGTCGGGCCGGCAACCCGGACACCCTCGATGGTGTCGACGTGGTCGTCGGCACCGGCACCTCGATCGTCTCCGGCGAAGGGCTCATCGCCACCGCCGGAGCCGTCGACCCCCATGTGCACCTGCTGTCCCCGCGCATCATGGAGGCCTCGCTCGCCTCCGGCGTCACCACGATCATCGGCCAGGAGTTCGGCCCGGTCTGGGGCGTCGGCGTCAACTCGCCGTGGGCGCTGCGGGGCGCCTTCGCGTCGTTCGACGCCTGGCCGGTCAACATCGGCTTCCTCGGCCGGGGTTCGTCCTCCAACGGGGCGCCACTCGTGGAAGCGCTCGCCGAGGGCGGCGCCTGCGGCTTCAAGGTCCACGAGGACATGGGCGCGCACACCCGGGCGCTCGACACGGCGCTGCGGGTCGCGGAGGAGCACGACGTCCAAGTCGCCCTGCACAGCGACGGGTTGAACGAATGCCTCACCGTCGAGGACACCCTGAAGGTCCTCGAAGGCCGCACGATCCACGCCTTCCACATCGAGGGCTGCGGCGGCGGCCACGTCCCGAACGTCCTGAAGATGGCGGGCGTTCCGAACGTCATCGGCTCCTCCACCAACCCCACGCTCCCCTTCGGCCGGGACGCGGTCGCCGAGCACTACGGCATGATCGTCTCGGTCCACGACCTGAAGACCGACCTGCCGGGCGACGCGGCGATGGCCCGCGACCGGATCCGCGCGGGCACGATGGGCGCCGAGGACGTGCTGCACGACCTGGGCGCGATCGGCATCACCTCCTCCGACGCGCAGGGCATGGGCCGCGCCGGCGAGACCGTACGGCGTACGTTCGCGATGGCCGGGAAGATGAAGGCCGAGCTCGGCCCCCTGGAGGGTGACGGGCCGGACGACGACAACGCGCGCGTCCTGCGCTACATCGCCAAGCTGACCATCAACCCCGCCATCGCACACGGCCTCTCCCACGAGATCGGCTCCATCGAACCCGGCAAGATGGCCGACATCGTGCTGTGGCGCCCGGCCTACTTCGGCGCCAAGCCCCAGATGGTCCTCAAGTCGGGCTTCCCCGCCTGGGGCGTCACCGGCGACCCCAACGCCGCGACCGACACCTGCGAACCCCTCGTGCTCGGCCCCCTGTTCGGCGCCCACGGCGGCACACCGGCCGAGCTGTCCGTCGCCTTCGTGGCCAAGGCCGCCGTCGACCAGGGCGGCGACCAGCTGCCCACCCGGCGCCGCCGGGTCGCGGTCCGCGGCACCCGGGGCATCGGCCCCGCCGACCTCCTCCTCAACTCCCGTACCGGGTCGGTCGGCGTGGACGGCGCCACCGGCCTCGTCACTCTCGACGGCGACCCGCTGCGCTCCGAGCCGGCCGAATCCGTCTCGCTCAACCGCCTCTACTTCCTGTAAGGACCACCCTGATGTCTGCTGCCGCCGACGGCTTCCGCATGCCCGCCGAGTGGGCTCCGCACGAGCGGACCTGGATGGCGTGGCCCGGCCCCAACGTCACCTTCCCGAACGAGGCCGAACTCGCCGAGTCCCGCGCCGCCTGGGCATCGGTCGCCCGCGCGGTACGCCGCTTCGAGCCGGTCACCATGGTGGTCGGCCCCGGCCAGGCGGAGGGCGCCCGCGCGCTCCTCGGCCCCGACATCGAGCTCGTCGAGCGCGAACTCGACGACGCGTGGATGCGGGACATCGGCCCCACCTTCCTCACCGACGGCAAGGGCGGACTGGCCGCCGTGGACTGGACGTTCAACGGCTGGGGCGCCCAGGACTGGGCGACCTGGGAGCACGACGCGAAGATCGGCGCCCACGTCTGCGACCTCGCCGGTGCGCGTACGTACACCTCGCGCCTGGTCAACGAGGGCGGCGCCATCCACGTCGACGGCGAGGGCACGGTGCTGCTCACCGAGACGGTGCAGCTCGGCCCCGAGCGCAACCCCGACTGGACCCGCGAGGAGGTCGAGACGGAGATCCACGCGATGCTCGGCACCCGCAAGGCGATCTGGCTGCGGCGCGGCCTCACCGCCGACTATCCGCCGCACGGCTACGGCACGCTCGGCCACGTCGACATCGTCGCCGCCTTCGCCCGCCCCGGCGTCGTGGTGGTGCACACCCAGCCCGACCCGTCCCACCCCGACCACGAACTCTGCAAGGAGAACGTGGCGTTGCTCCGCGCCCAGAAGGACGCGCGGGGCCGCACCCTGGAGGTCGTCGAGATCCCGGCCCCGACGGTCGTCCAGGACGACCACGGCTGGGTCGACTACTCGTACATCAACCACTACCTCTGCAACGGCGGGGTCGTCCTGTGCGCCTTCGACGACCCGCGCGACGAGAACGCGGCGGGGATCTTCCGCCGCCTCTTCCCCGAGCGGACGGTGACGCTGGTTGATGCGCGCACGATATTCGCAGGTGGGGGAGGTATTCACTGCATTACGCAGCAGCAGCCGAAGGTGTAGCCCTGCGGGGAGCGACCGGCCGGCGCGCAGTCACCGACGCGGCCGGCACGCCGGATCCCCCTTGACGTGCCGAAAGTCGTCCACCCTGGCCCCGCTGGGCGCACCGAGCCGGCTGGCGTCGCTGACCTTGATGGCTACGCCTTCGATGGGGCGGTCGCAGTAGAGGCAGAACCTGATGTGGTGGCTGAAGGTCATGGCTTCTCCGTTCTGGGCCCGAGTTGGTGAGCGACAGCCCCTGCGAGGGCCGTGCGAAGTAGTTCGGTGTCGGTGATGACGCGGTCCTGGGTCGGAGACCGTTTCCAGTGCAGCTGGGGGTCGCGTCCGTCGAGCGGCGGCACGGTCAGGTAGGTCGCGGTGCTGCCGGCGGTCGTCCTAGGCACCTGCCAGTCGGCGGTGCTGGAGGGCTCGACCAGGAAGTGCAGCGTGCGGGCCCACGGGTCGCAGATCACGGCTCCGCAGTCGTCGCCGAGAAGTTCCAGCGCGGCGAGGGCAAGGCTGAGCGGCGCACGCACGACATCCCAGTGCTCGCCTCCGGCAACGTGCCAGACAGTGCCTCTCGGGGGCAGCCACTGGGCGTGGACTCTTGCGGCGGCCAGGGTCGGCGCCAGGTCTCCGTCGGCCATGACCGCTCCCGTCTGCCTGTTTGCCGAGGACGGAGAGATCATGCGCTTCGGGAAGGCCCGCAAGTGACACACCCTGTGTCACTCGGTGTCGGCTCAGACGGCGCCGATCCACTCGGCGAAGCGGGTCAGCGATTCGGAACCCGCGCGCTTCAAGCGGCGTAGGGTCGCGGTGTCTTCCCGCGCCCAAGGGTGTTCGCGGGTGTGCTGGGGAGCGATGTGGCGGGCGGTCTTCAGTGATTCGAAGGAGTCGTCCACCATCCCGGCCCAGAGCTGGATCCGGGCCAGGTCGATGTAGAAGCCGGAGCGCCGCTCCGCCGGCATCGATGCGGGCGGGAGCCAGGAGTGGGCCATGTCCAGCGCCCGGGCGACTTGAGCGCTGCCGAGGCTGACGGCCACGGCCACTTCGTGGATGCGCACGCTGTCCGGTCCGAATGCCGTGCCGTGATAGACGGCTTCGGTCACGCTGTCACCCAGCGTTCTGGCCTCGGCAAGGTGGGTGTCGGCCGCGTCCAGATCGCCGGCGCGGCCCGCGATGACGGCGGCCCTCATATGGAGGGCGCCGCGCGCTGCTCTCCGCTGAGCGTCGGTGGCGGCTGGAGCAGCATCGATGGCATGTTCCAGGTGGCGCAGGCCGCTCGTGTGGGCGCGAGCTGCGAAGAACGTCTCGGTGCGGACGTAGGCGACGGACGCGTGGACGAGATCGTTCTCGGCCTGTGCGGCGGCCCAGCGCATGAGGTCGATCAGGCGGGCGGAGAGATCGCAGGCGCCGTATTTGTAGGCTACGGCGTCGGCCGCCCGGTAGGCGGTGACGAGCAGTTCGGCGATCCCCGGCCGCTGGCACGCGGAAGCCGCAGGCAGGGCGCGTGCGAGGTCGTCGAGAAGCGCGGGCAGGTGCTGGGCGATGCGCAGATATTGGGCACCGAGCCGCCACTGGGCAGCCGTTCCTACCCGCGTGGCCAACTCGCAGGTCGGGCGCACGGGGCCGTCGCCGGGCATGTCGTGGGTGGCAATGACCGCCGACAAAGCCGGCAGCATGCTCCGTACGCGATTGTCGTGTCGTGCGTCGCCGGTGAGCAGTCGCGAGGGGTCTGCCATGAGGGCGGAAGCGATGGCATCGAGAGTGCCTGCGCTGGGCACTCGACTGCCCTGCTCGATCTTCCTGAGCATACTGAGAGAGAGGTGGGCGGCATCGGCCAGCTGCGGCTGGGTGAGGCGTCTGGCACGACGGGTCGCGGCGATGCGGTGGCCTACCTCGTGCATGGGGTCGGCGGGCATACTGAACTCCGTTCGGGGCTGCACTGCGAACCGTACCCGCGCGGGCGAGCCCCGCTTGTGTAGTCACCGCGACCTGTAACAGGTATGCGGAAGCGGCCTGTTGCGATCAAGCAGTGATGATCGTCGCCAGCTGGGTGAGCGAGTTGATGCGCCAGTCCGCCGCCGCAACAACGTCTGGGTGGTCCGCCCACCAGTGGCCCCACGGCCCGCGCCGCAGATGCGCCGTCAGCAGGCCCGCGTCTTTCGCGGGGAAGATGTCGTTCTGCGGATGGTCGCCGACGTACAGGGTGGCGTGTGGCCCGGCCTGCGCTACCTCAAGGACCCGTTCGAAGAAGGCCGGTTGGGGCTTGGCGGCGCCCCATTCTCCGGAGGTGACGACCAGATCGGAGGGCAGATCGAGACCGCGCAGGAGTTCGCCCGCACGGGCCGTCTGGTTTCCGGCGATCACCACGCGGACGCCACGTTCGCGAAGAGCTCCGAGAGCGGGCCGGACGTCGTCGTACAGGTCCGTCTCGTCCAGGTATTCGCCGCGGCCGGCCGCCTCCCTCGCCGCGTAGGCGGCCGGGAGGTCGATGCCGGGCTTGAGCAGACGTAGGGCATCGGCGTTGTCGCACCCGCGAGTGACGACGGCGCCGACCAGCGCGGAGACCGTGTGCCGGGGGTAGCCGAGCCAGTCGGCCCAAGCGGCCCAGTACCGGTCGTCGCGGACGAGGGTTTCGCCGACGTCGAGGACGATGGTCTCAATCACCAGGACCACGATACGGGTCGCCGATACCCGCCGAGTGAGCTCCGCACGAGCGGACCTGGATGGCGTGGCCCGGCCCCGACGTCACCTTCCCCAACGAGGGTGGCGCCATCCACGTAGGCGACGGGGCCACGTCGACATCGTCGCCGCCTTCGCGCGCCCCGGCGTCGTGGTGGTTCAGGCCCAGCCCGAGCCGCCCCATCCCGATCACGGACGCCAGGAACGAATAACTGGAGTTGTACCCCGCCTCCGGGCTGATCGCTAGGCTGCCCGAGGCGCGGACCGTGCCAGAGGTGCGGGCGCTGCGCGAGGTGTTGGCGTTGCCCCAGGGCGAGAGGGCCGGCAATGGTGCAGATCAGTTCCGCGACGGAGTGCGACCTGGACGTGATCGCCGAGATCCTGGGTGAGACCGAGGCGTACTACGGTGGTGACAACGTCCGTCCGCCCGTCACCGAAATCCGTGCCGCGCTGTTCGGCGAGCACCCGGCCGCGCACTGCCTGTTGGCCCGCGACGGCGGCCGTGTCCTCGGCCTCGCCTCGTACTCGTTGTTGTGGCCGGCAGCCGGCGCGGACACCTCTCTCTACCTCAAGGAGCTGTACGTGCGCGGCCACGCTCGCCGTCAGGGTGTCGCGCGGGCGCTCATGGACGCGATCGAGGCAGCGGCGGCCGAAGCCGGGTGTTCTCGTGTCGAGTGGACGGCGGACACCGACAACCCGCCTGCCTTGGCCCTGTACGAAGCGCTTGGTGCGCCGCAGCACACGGGCAAAGTGTTCTACAGGGTGACGATCTGACAGCTCACGGAGCGGAGCCGGCATGCGGGCGGTGGCCATCACGGGAACACGTACGACCGAACACCGTCCCCGGCACGACTACGGCGCCCTCTTCGCCGCCTATCTCGCCCCATTCGCTGACGGACACTTCTACGTCGGCGGCGCCAAGGGCATCGACACCCTGACACTGGCCTGGCTGGCCGAGAACACCGATGCGCGCCTCACCGTCGTGGCGCCGGGCACCGTCGCCCAGCAGCCCGTCGAAGCACGCCGAGCCATCGCCCGGGCCAGGGGACGCATCGATGACGTCATCGAACTCGGTGCGGCCGAACTGGGCGGTCCTGCCTACCACGCGCGGAACAGGTGGCTGGTCGACCACACCTCGATGACCATCGGATTCCCGCACTCCACCGAGCCCTCGGCCGGCACGTGGCAGACCCTCAACTACACGGCGGAACGGGGCAAGCCGCGCTTGATCGTGCCGGTGTGACGGACTTGGGCGGGTCATCGCTGAGCCGCGCACCTAGTGGCAGGCGCGCCGCCCGGCCTCCGACGCCACCGGCGCGTAGCAGCGCGGGCCGAGCCAGGGCCGTGCCGTGCAGGGTGGTGCGCGAGGGGATCGTCGGCGGCGAGCCGGGGTCGCACAGGCCCGATGTGATCGACTGGGGCGCATGAATTCACGGACCATCTACCTGTTCTGCTCCGCCGCCCCGCCCGTCTTCGAGGTCGCATCGGTGATCGAGTCGCTGCAAGCCAGGGGGTGGGACGTGTGTCTGGGGCTCACGCCCGCCGCGGCGTCCTGGGTCGAGGAGTCCCTGTCGGGGCTCGCCACCCTGACCGGGCATCCGGTGCGGTCGCGGTACAGGAGGCCGGGGGAGCCGGACGCCTGGCCGGCCGCCGACGTGATCCTCTTCGCGCCGGCCACCTTCAACACGCTCAACTCCTGGGCATTAGGGCTGACTTCGTCCTTCGTGGCGGGGGTGGCCGCCGAGGCGATCGGCAAGCGGATACCGACCCTGGCCATGCCCTGTGTGAACGCCGCCTATGCCCGGCACCCCCAGTTCGAGCAGTCCATCGAAGTGCTGCGCTCGGCCGGGGTGGCCGTGCTCTACGGCGCCGACACCGGCTTCGTACCGAACCAGCCCGGCGAACAGCCTCCCGGGGGTTACCCCTGGCACATCGCGCTGGACGCCGTCGAGGCCACGGCCGGGCCGTGACGGCGGGCCCACCTGCCGCGCCCCCGCCGCGTGACACGCGGGATGCGTCCCGGCCCGGTGGCCGGATGGCCGGGGCCGGCCGGGCGATCGGGTAGAACATACGGGTGAACGCACCGCGCCGCCGCAACACCGCACCGCCCCGCGAGGAACTGCTCGCCGCCGCCATGGCCACCATCGCCGAACGCGGACTCGACGGGCTCACCATGGCCGGGCTCGGCCGTGAGGTCGGCATGTCCAGCGGGCACCTCCTCTACTACTTCCGCACCAAGGACGAGCTCCTGCTCCAGACCCTGGAATGGAGCGAGGGCCGGCTCGGGGACGAGCGGCGCGCGCTGCTCGCCCGGCCCGGCACCGTACGGCAGCGGCTCGACGCCTACGTGGACCTGTACGTGCCCGACGGCCCGCGCGATCCGCACTGGATCCTGTGGCTGGAGGTCTGGAACCGCTCGCAGAACGCCGACGGCGGCGCACGCGTGCGGCAGGCCGCCATCGAGGGGGCCTGGCACCGCGACCTGGTCGCGATAGTCGCCGAAGGCGTCTCGCGCGGCGAGTTCCGCCCGGTCGACGCCGATCGCTTCGCCGCCCGGCTGCGCGCCCTGCTCGACGGGTTCAGCGTCCACGTCGCGGTCGGCCTGCCCGGCACGGGAAGGGAGCAAGTCCTGCGCCACGTGAGGGAGTTCGTGGACGAGTCGCTGATGCGTCCGGCACCCGGCAGCGCCATGCGCCCCTGATGCGTCCGGCACCGGGCAACCCCGCACGCCCCTGATGCGTCCGGCACCGGGCAACCCCGCACGCCCCTGACGCGCCGCGCCGGGCAGCCCCGCACGCCCCTGACCCGCCGCGCCGCGCACCCCCCTGCCGGGAACGCAACGCACGTAAGTACGCCCGATCGTTGCGGCCGCACTCCTTGTCGCACGGGCCCCGCTGCGCCACCGTGAGCGTCCATGGGACGAGAGCACTGGAAGAAGATCTGGGTCGGTTCGGCCGGCAACATGGTCGAGTGGTTCGACTGGTTCGTGTACGCCACGTTCGCCGTGTACTTCGCGGACGCGTTCTTCCCGAAGGGCAACGAGACCGCCAACCTCATGAACACCATGGGGATCTTCGCGGTCGGCTTCTTCATGCGGCCGGTCGGCGGCTGGCTGCTCGGCCGGATCGGCGACCGCAAGGGCCGCAAGGCCGCGCTCACCCTGACCGTGACCCTGATGTCCGCGTCCGCCGTCCTGATCGCGATCGCGCCGACGTATTCCGTCGCCGGATACGGAGGAGTGGCCGTCCTGCTGGTGGCCCGGCTGCTCCAGGGGCTCTCGGTCGGCGGCGAGTACGCGGCCAGCGCCACCTACCTCACCGAGGCATCCGACCCCGCGAAGCGCGGCTTCGCCTCCAGCTTCCAGTACGTGTCGATGACCGCGGGCCAGCTCGTCGGGCTCGGCCTCCAGATCGTCCTGCAACGCAGCCTCTCGGACGCGGCCCTGCACAGCTGGGGCTGGCGCATCCCCTTCATCGTCGGCGCGCTCGGCGCGGCCATCGTCTTCTACCTGCGCCGCTCCATGCTGGAGACCGAGGTGTACGAGGAGTCGGGCGCCGCCGGGGACGAGGACCGCGGCACCCTCAAGGCGCTGTGGGCACACCGGCGCGAGGCCCTGCTGGTCATGGCGCTCACGATGGGCGGCACCGTCGCGTACTACACGTACACGACGTACCTGACGAAGTTCCTCTCCAAGAGCGCCGGCATGGAGAAGTCCACCGCCTCACTGGTCAGCTTCTGCGCGCTGTTCGTCTTCATGTGCCTCCAGCCACTGGCGGGCGCGCTCTCCGACCGGATCGGACGCCGGCCCCTCCTGATCACCTTCGCCGTCGGCTCGACCTTCCTGACCGTGCCGATCATGACGATGCTCAAGCACGCCGGGACCTTCTGGCCGGCCTTCGGCCTCGCCCTGCTGGCCCTGGTCGTGGTCACCGGCTACACCTCGATCAACGCCTGTGTGAAGGCCGAGCTCTTCCCGACCGGCATCCGTGCGCTCGGCGTCGCCCTGCCCTACGCCCTGGCGAACGCGCTGTTCGGCGGGACCGCCGAATACGTGGCGCTCTGGTTCAAGAAGGCGGGCGTCGAGTCCGGCTTCTACTGGTACGTGGCGGGCTGCGCGGCGGTGTCGCTGGTCGTGTACCTCACCATGCGCGAGACGCGTGACATCGACCTCAACCGGGTGAAGGAAGAACCGCTCAGCCCGCGCGTGGAGCCGGTCGCGTCGAATTAGCGCAGGTCGGGAGGGCGCCCGGATGGTGAGACCCCGTCTCGGCGCCCGCGGCCCGTATGGCAGACTGCCAGCGTGCTCGCTTCCGTCATGATTATGGACAGCAGCGCGCCGGTCCGCAGTGATCGCTGAACCGTGGAAATCCCCCGCGGCAGCGGCATCGTGCCCCAGACCCGCGCGCAGACCTCTCGCACCCGCGAGGGGTCTTTTCGTTTACCGGCCCCACCACGGCCGGGACGAGGAGCGCGGCGACGGGGGCAAGTGGAGCCAGGAGTTGGAGCCACCCACCCGACAGGAGTCAGATCAGGATGACGACCAACGAGGCGAACGAAGCCGCCGACGAGAGTCTTCTCGCGGGCCCTCGGGTCGACGACAGCTTCCATGTCTTCGACACGACGCTGCGCGACGGCGCACAGCGCGAGGGCATCAACCTCACCGTCGCGGACAAGCTGACGATCGCCCGGCACCTGGACGAGTTCGGCGTGGGCTTCATCGAGGGCGGCTGGCCCGGCGCCAACCCCCGTGACACCGAGTTCTTCGCCCGCGCGCGGCAGGAGATCAGCTTCAAGAACGCCCAGCTCGTGGCCTTCGGCGCGACGCGCCGCGCGGGCGGCAGGGCCGCCGAGGACCCGCAGGTGCGGGCCCTGGTGGAGTCGGGCGCCCCGGTGGTCACGCTGGTCGCCAAGTCGCACGACCGGCACGTCGAGCTGGCCCTGCGCACCACCCTGGACGAGAACCTGGAGATGGTCCGCGACACCGTCTCCCACCTGCGCGAGCAGGGCCGCCGGGTCTTCGTCGACTGCGAGCACTTCTTCGACGGGTACAAGGCGAACCCCGAGTACGCCAAGGCCGTCGTGCGCGCCGCGAGCGAGGCCGGCGCCGACGTCGTCATCCTGTGCGACACCAACGGCGGCATGCTGCCCGCACAGATCCACGCCGTCGTCGCCACCGTGCTCGCCGACACCGGCGCCCGGCTCGGCATCCACGCCCAGGACGACACCGGCTGCGCCGTCGCCAACACCCTGGCCGCCGTCGACGCGGGCGCCACCCACGTGCAGTGCACCGCCAACGGCTACGGCGAGCGCGTCGGCAACGCCAACCTGTTCCCCGTCGTCGCCGCCCTTGAGCTCAAGTACGGCAAGCGGGTGCTGCCCCAGGGCGCGCTGGCCGAGATGACCCGTATCTCGCACGCCATCGCCGAGGTGGTCAACCTCGCCCCCTCCACGCACCAGCCGTACGTCGGTGTCTCCGCCTTCGCCCACAAGGCGGGCCTGCACGCCTCCGCGATCAAGGTCGACCCCGACCTCTACCAGCACATCGACCCGGGTCTCGTGGGCAACCACATCCGGATGCTGGTCTCCGACATGGCGGGCCGCGCCTCCATCGAGCTCAAGGGCAAGGAGCTCGGCGTCGACCTCGGGGACGACCGCGAGGTGGTCGCCCGGGTCGTGGAGCGGGTCAAGGCACGCGAGCTGGAGGGCTACACCTACGAGGCGGCCGACGCCTCCTTCGAGCTGTTGCTCCGCGACGAGGTCGAGGGCGGCCCGCGCGACTACTTCCGCATCGAGTCGTACCAGGCGATCGTCGAGACCCGTAAGGACGGCACCCACGCCAACGGTGCCACCGTGAAGTTCTGGGTCGGCCAGGAGCGTCTGATCGTCTCCGCCGAGGGCAACGGCCCGGTCAACGCCATCGACTCCGCGCTGCTCCAGGGCCTGGAGCGGTTCTACCCGCAGGTCGCCAAGTTCGAGCTGGTCGACTACAAGGTGCGCACCCTGGAGGGCAACCACGGCACCGCCTCCACCACCCGCGTCCTGATCACCACGACGGACGGCGCGGCCGAGTGGACGACGGTGGGCGCGGGCCCCAATGTCATCGCCGCGTCCTGGGAAGCGCTCCAGGACGCGTACACCTACGGTCTGCTCCGGGCGGGAACCCAGCCGCGTCGCTGACGGCCCCGGGGCGGGAGCGGTACGGGCCTCCGGCGGCGGCAGCGGTACGGGCCCCGGGGCAGGAGCCGTGCGGGGCGGCCCGGCGTGGTGGAGTGCCCCGCGCTCCGGCCGCTCCGCTCCACCCCGTATGTCCGTTTCCGCGCGGCCTCGGGTAGCGTCGGCACCATGAGGCTCAGGGTTTTCTCCGCACTTCCCGCCGTAGCGCTCGCCGCACTGGTCACGGCGGCCCCCGCCGTGGCCGCGACCGGGGCCGCCTCGGGTGCGTCCGACGTGGCCGACCAGCTCAAGAAGAGCCCGGTCTACGTGGATCCCGGAGCCGCGGGCCAGCTCAGTCCGGCCCAGGCCGACGCCCTGGCCAAGAAGATCAAGGACGCGGACAAGCCGCTGTTCGTGGCCGTGCTGCCCAACAGCGCCGCGTTCCCCAAGGACTCGATCCTGGGGTACCTGCGCACGGACACCGGCGTCACCGGCCTGTACGCGATCCGGCTCGGCGACGCCTTCACCTCGGGCGCCGACCGCAAGGTCATGTCCCCGCAGGCCGTCAAGAACCTGAACAGCGCGGTCCGCGCACCCGGCACCGGCGGCGACGCGGCGACCCAGCTCAACACGTTCGTCGACAAGGCGCTCCCGCAGATGAAGGGCCACGCGCCCGCCTCCTGGGGCGGCGGCTCGAACTCCGGGGGCGGCGTGAACACCGGCGCGCTCGTCGGCGTGGGCGCGGTGGTCGTGGCGGGCGGCGCGGGCGCGTACGCGCTGGTGCGGCGCAACCGCAAGAAGAAGGCCGAGGAGGAGCGGGCCGCGCTCCAGCGCCTCCAGGTCGTCGTCGACGAGGACATCACCGCGTTCGGCGAGGAACTTGACCGGCTCGACTTCCACCCTGCCGAGGCGGGCGCCGACGACGCGATGCGTGCGGACTACGAGCGCGCCCTCGACTCGTACGAGACCTCCAAGTCGCTGATGGCGAAGGCCGAACGGCCCGCCGATGTCACGGGAGTGACCCAGGCCCTGGAGGACGGCAGGTTCTCGCTCGCCACCCTCGCCGCCCGCCGCGAACACCGGCCGCTGCCCGAGCGCCGCGCCCCCTGCTTCTTCGACCCGCGCCACGGCCCCTCCGTCGAGGACGCCACCTGGACCCCGGCCGGCGGCGCCCCGCGCCAGGTGCCGGTGTGCCTGGCGGACGCGACCCGGCTGCGTGACGGCCAGGACCCGATGGTCCGCGAGGTCGACACCGACCAGGGCCGCCGCCCGTACTACGACGCGGGCCCGGCCTACGGCCCCTGGGCGGGCGGCTACTTCGGCGGCGGCATGCTGCCCGGCCTCCTGATGGGCACGATGCTCGGTTCGATGCTGTCGACACCTGCCTACGCGTCCGACTACGGCGCGGGATCCTACGACGCGGGCTCCGGCTTCGACGGCGGCGACGTGTCGGGCTCCGACTTCAACCCGTCCGACTTCGGCGGCGGCGACTGGGGTGACGGCGGTGGCGGTAGTGACGGCGGAGGGTTCGGCGGCGGCGACTGGTGACGCCGGCGCGGAGGCGTCGGTGCGGGGTTCGGCGGGCCGGGGCTGGTGACCCCCGGCGGGGGGTTCGGCGGCCGGGGCTCGTGACCCCCGGCGCGGGCCGCTGGTGACGTCCCGCGGCCTGACCTCGCGCCCGTGCCCGCGGCCGACCGGTCGGGCTCCTGTTGACCCGCCGCGTTCCTGCGAGTGATAGTTGCGAACCGCACATCCAGGGTTGGGGACACATTGCACGCCGGGCACGAAGACACCATCGCGGCCTGCGCCGATGCGGAGGCGCTGCTGCGGGAGGGCCGCACCAGCGCGGCCCGCAAGGCAGCGCGGGCGGCGCTCTACACAGAAGGCCCCGACCCCCGGCTCTACGCCCTGCTGGGCCGTGCGTACGCGGCCGAGGGCGCCGACGACCAGGCCGACCGCGCCGAAGCGGTGTTCCGTGAAGGGCTCGACGCCTTCCCCGACGACCTCGGTCTGCTCGCCGCGTACACGGATCTGTGCCTGACCGACGACGACCCCGCGCGCAATCGCCGCGCCCACGAACTCGCCGCCCGGCTGCGGCAGTTGGCCCCCGATTCGGCGCAGGCCGTGCCCGCGGCCGACGTACCGGGGCCCGTGAAGCAGCCCTCCGGGGGCCGGGTGCAGCGGCACGACGCGCGTCTCGTGCTGGCCGTCATCGGGCATCCGGCCGGCGCCGCCCAGCAGGCATGGGACCAGGCGCGGTCGCGGCCCGCCGACGACCGTACCGCCGTCCTCGCCGAGACCCTGACCGCGCTCGCCCGCCGCGGCCGGGCCCCGCTGCGCCTGCTGGTGCGGGCGCCGCTTGCGGGCTCCCTGGGATGCTGGGCGTGGTTCGTCGTCCTGCTGCTCGCGGTGGTCGCCCTGGGCCTCCCGGCGTGGGCGGGCCTGGCCGCGCTGCTCGGGCCGATGCTTTTTCCGCTGCTCCACGGGGTGCTGCGCGGCGCCCGCCGACGGGCCGGGGCCCGCCCCCACGTGTCGGCCGAGCCGCCGCCTTCCTCGTACGCCACATTCCCCGCACTGCCGCCCGTCCCGCCGTACACGACCAGGGAGAAGGCGGCGGCCGCGCTGGTCGTTCTCACGGCCCCCGCGGCGCTCGCCGTCTTCGCCGGCTACCTCGCGCGCCGGTAGGCGGAGCCGTCCCGGGTACGGGTGAGGTGCCCGCCGGTCACCAGGTAGCGGCGCAGCGCCGGGAAGTCGTCGTGCACGGTCAGCAGCGCCTCGTTGACCTGGCGCTCGGTGTAGTCCCGCTCCCGCTCGAAAAGCGTCTGCGCGAGGTGGGTGAGCACCTGCTCGCGCCGGGCGGTCCTACGGGGGATCGCCGTCAACCGCCCGTGGGAGAACAGGGCGGTGACTGCGGCGGAGCCGGTGGCGGCGTTGTCGGACATGCGGGGCAGCTTCGCCCATCGTGCGTCCGGGAGCAACGCGTTTTGCGCCGGGCCGGGGCCCGTGGCCGGCGTCAGGCGGACTTGATCGCGGAGATGTCGAAGGTGAGCTTCACCTTGTCGCTGACCATGACACCGCCGGTCTCCAGGGCCGCGTTCCAGGTCAGACCCCAGTCGGAGCGCAGGATCTCGGCGCTGCCCTCGAAGCCGACGCGCTGGTTGCCGTAGGGGTCGGTGGCCGAGCCGTTGAACTCCAGGTCGATGGCGAGCGGCCGCGTGACGTCCTTGATCGTCAGATCGCCGACCAGCCGGTACGTGTCGCCGCCGAGCGCCTTGGCCTCGGACGAGCGGAAGCTCATCAGCGGGAACCGTTCGGCGTCGAAGAAGTCGCCGCTGCGCAGATGGGCGTCACGGTCGGCCATGCCGGTGTCGACGCTGGCGATCGTGACGTCGATGGAGGCGGTGGACGCGCTCGGGTCCGCGCCGTCCAGGATCAGGGTGCCCTCGTGCTCGGTGAACGAGCCACGGACATTGGTGACCATGGCGTGCCGCACGGTGAAGCCGATGCTGCTGTGCGCCGCGTCGACGGTGTACGTGCCGGTGAGCGCGGCCAGCGCGGGGTCCACCGCGGTGGCGGCGGGTGCCGCGGAGTCGAGGGTGGCGGTGCTGCTGCTGTTCTTACGGCCGAAGAGACCCATGGCGTACTCCTTCGATACGCGCTGCGGCCTTGCGCCGTAGCGGTTTAAGTTTCAACGAGATTCACGGTAGAGCCATTCCGTTCGGATTTCAACTACTTCGCAGGCGTGCGGTTCGAAGGCGGTCGCGGGGTCCGGGGTCGCGGTGTCCGGGGTTGCGGTGTCCGGGGTTGCGGCGTGCAGGGTTGCGGTGTGCGGTGTGCGGTGTGCGGTGTGCGGTGTGCGGGGTCGCGTCGTGCGGTGTGCGGGGTCGCGTCGTGCGGGCCGCCGCTCAGATGCCGGGCGGCAGGGGGGCGGGGCCCAGGGTGGTGGTGCCCGGGGCCGCGCGGTGGCCAAGGCCGGTGCGGTAGGCGTCCATGGCCGCCTCGACGCGCCCGGCGCGGCGCAGCAGGTCGCCGAGCAGTCGGCACAGGTCCGCCAGGTCGCCGCTCGCCCCGCTCCTTTCGAGCAGCCCCAGCGCGGTCACGTAGTGCTCCTCCGCCGCATCGGGCTCACCCCGCTCCTCGCGGATCAGGCCGAGCAGCCGGTGCGCACCGCCCGCGTGCACCGCGCCGTGCTGGTCGCCGAGCTCGGTGAGCGGGCCGAGCAGGGCCATCGCCTCGGCGTGCCGGCCGAGCCGCCGCAGCACATCGGCGAGCTCCACCTCGACCTGGGCGGTGAACAGGGCGGCCCGCTTGGCGGCCAGCATGTCCCGCGCAGTGCGCAACTCTGCCTCCGCCAGGCCGAGTTGGCCCTCCTGGGCGTAGACGTACCCGCGCATCCAGTGGCAGTGCGCGAGATCGGTGCGCAGATGCAGCTGGCGGTAGATCGACTGGGCCTTGGCGAGCGAGGCGTCGGCGTCGGCCAGGCGCCCCTCGGCCAGGAAGGTCCGCGCGACCTGCCGGTGCATCCCGGCGACCAGTGCCGGGTCGTTGACCTGCGGGGCCAGCGCGAGCGCCAGCTCGGCCGCGCGCGCGGCCCTGGCCTGGGCGCCCATGTCCAGATACGGCCCGATGACGGCGGCGTACAGCAGCACGAGCGCTTCGGGGTCGGCGAGCCCGCTGGTGCCGAGCTCGTCGATGGCCGACTCCAGGAGGTAGCAGGCGTAGCGCAGTTCGCCCGCGAGGATGTGGGCGACCGCCCGGCCCCGTACGGCCCGGGCCCGGCGCGGCAGCGGCTCGGCGGCCAGGATCTGCTCGCTCGCCTCGAAATGGCGTACCGCGTCGGTCAGTTCACCGGTCTCCAGGGCGCAGTCGCCGAGTCCGAGCAGCGCTTCGGCGCGCTCCTCGTCGAGGCCGTGCAACTCGGCCTCGGTGAGCAGGCGGCGGTAGAGGACGGCCGCCTCGTCGGCCTCCCCGGTCGCCAAGGCCCGCTGGGCGTCGGTGAGCCCGAGCCGCAGTTCGGTGACGAGCCGGGCGGGGCGCCCCGTGGTCAGCTCCTCGTACGTCGTCCCGAGCCGTCCCGCGAGATGACGCAGGGCCGCGTCGGAGGGGCGGACCTTGCCCGACTCCAGGGTGGAGACATACGCCGGCGTATAGGCGGGCTCCGCCAACTGGCGTTGCGTCAGGCCCAGTTGGGTGCGCAGTTGCTGAACTCTGCGGCCGATCACATCTGGTGCGTCCATGGCATCCCCTTGGCCCCAGGCATTGCGCACGCCCCGTGCGCCCCCTAATTTAAGCAGGCCGTTCAACGCATTTACCCGGCTGTTTAACTTCCGTTACAGAGAGGCGACTTCATGCGCCCACCCATGCGCCCGTCCCCGCGCAGGAGCTTCACCGCGCGCTCGGGCATCGCGACGGCCACGCTCGCCGGCGCCACCGTACTGGCCGCGCTCGCGGCCGGGCCCGGCACCGCGGCCGCCGCCGGCTCACCACCGCCCCAGCCGAAGGTGCAGGTGGAGATACCCGGGCCGGAGGCCGCGTCGGGCCAGACCCTGGCGGGCTCCGGGCACACCCTGGTGCCGAAGAACGGCCTTGGCAGGCCCGCGTCTCGCCTCTCGGCGCCCGCGAAGACGGCCGCCGGGGACGGCCAGGTCACCAAGGTGGTCGACAACGGCTCGACCGCCGACCGCCTGGACATCGTGATCGTCGGCGACGGCTACACGGCCGACCAGCTCGACCAGTTCCACGCCGACGCCAAGGAGAAGTGGGGCGAGATCACCGGCGTCGAGCCGTACACGACGTACCAGAACCTCTTCAACGTGTGGACGGTGGACGCGGTCTCCGCCCAGAGCGGTGTTTCCGGCGACCCGGCGCAGGGCGACGTCAAGAACACCGCGCTCGGCTCGTACTTCTGGTGCGACGGCGTCGAGCGGCTGCTCTGCATCGACCAGGACAAGGTCGACGCGTACGTGGCGAAGGCGCCCCAGGCCGATCTGGTCGTGGTGCTCGCCAACAGCGCGAAGTACGGCGGGGCCGGGTACAACGAGCCGTCCAAGACGCTCGGTTACGAGGGCATATCCACCGCGTCGGCCGGGAACGCCAAGTCCGGCCAGGTCGCCATCCACGAGACCGGCCACTCCCTCGGCAAGCTGGCCGACGAGTACTTCTATCCCGACACCCCGGGGTACGAGCACTACGACGGCCCCGAGGCGGAGCAGTCCGACATCTCGATCCTGTCCGCCGACCAGATGGCCGCCGACCGCACCAAGTGGTACCGCTGGCTGGGTGAGACGTCGCCGGACGGGGGGACGGTGGGCGCGTACGAGGGCGGCGGCTACTACGTCACCGGCCTCAACCGCCCCACGGACGGCTCGATCATGCGCGTCCTGGGCAAGCCGTTCAATCTGCCGGGGGTGGAGGCGATGATCGCGGGCTTCTACCGGCACGCGTCGATCGCGACGCCCGGTGTCTCCACGGCCCGCACGCTGCGGCCGGGCGACACGGCGAAGGTGACGGTCCCGAGGCTTTCCGGGGCGCGGCAGTTGACGGTCCGCTGGTACCTGGACGGGCGCGAGCTGCGGCGGTACGAGGGGCGCACGGCGGTGCCGGTGCGGGGGCTCGGGCTCGGGCGGGGCGACCACAGTCTGACGGTACGGGTGCTCGATCGGACCCCGGCGGTCCGTGACCCCGCGATTGCGAAGACGCTGCAGGACGCGGCGGAATGGCACGCCCACCGCTAGACCGTGGCCCCGCCCCGCCCCGGCCCCCCTTTCGTGCCGGGTGCTTGTCCTCAATCGCCGGACGGGCTGGGGATGTTCGTGCGGGCCCGCGTCACGTATTCAGGGGCGCGGGGGAGGCTGAGGATGCCCGTGCGGGCCCGCGTCAGGTGCTCAGGGGCGCGGGGAACTGCGCGGGAGGCGGGCGCGGTTCGCAGTCGAGGGGCGGGGTTGCCGGGGCTCCGCCCCAGACCCCGTTTCGCGCCTGAACGGCGCTCGTCCTCAATCGCCGGACGGGCTGAGGATGCCCATGCGGGCCCGCGTCAGGTACTCAGGGGGGCGGGGCTGAGGATGCCCATGCGGACCCCCATCAGGTGCTTAGGGCGCGTGGGAGGCTGAGGATGCCCGTGCGGGCCCGCACCAGGTATTCAGGGGCGCGGGGAACTGCGCGGGACGGGCTGGGGATGTTCGATGCGGGTCCGCGTCAGGTGCTTAGGGGCGCGGGGAACTGCGCGGGACGGGCCGGGGATGTCCATGCGGGCCCGCATCCGGTGCTCAGGGGCGCTGAGGATGTTCATGCCGGCCGGTGTCGAGTGGTTTGGGGTCGGTCATGCGCTGGACGCGCGGCGTTTTAGTTCCGGCAGGATCGACAGGTGGTGCAGGGGCCGCGCGGGGTCGGCGATGCGGTGGGCCAGCATGTCCACCGCCGCCACTCCCACGGCCCGCTTCGGCGGGGCCACCGCCGTGAGGGGGATGTCCGCCAGCGCCGCGACCTCGTCGTCGTACGCCACGACCGCGAGGTCGCCCGGCACCGACAGGCCCCGCGCCCGCAACCGGGGCAGCAGCACGATCGCGTCATGGTCGTTGTGGACGAGGACCGCGTCGAGCAGCCCGTCCCCGACGGCCCGGGTGAACTCGTCGAGTTGGGCGTCCCGTCGCAGCGGGTCCGTCTCCGGTGCCGTGATCGCGAAGCGCAGCGAGGCCGGCGCCGGCAGGCCGAGCGAGGCCAGCCCGTCGAGGTAGCCCTCCTGGACCAGCGTGCTGTGCGGACTGTCCGCACGCAGGAGCAGCCCGATCCGGCCGCGCCCCGACGCGGCGAGGTGGCGCACCGCGAGCCGCGCACCGTATGCGTGGTCGGTCACCACCCGCTCCGCGCCCGGCACGTCGTCCCCAAAACGCCGCTCCACCAGGGCGAACGGCACGCCGAGCGCCGCGAGCCAGTCCTGGTCGCCGGGCGACCCGCACGGGGCGATGAGCAGCCCGTCGATGCCGTGCGAGAGCAACTGCCGTACCTGTGCCCGCTCTTCGTCCGGGCGGTACTGCGAGATGCCGAGCACGAGGCGGATGCCGCGGGCGGCGGCGGCCTCCCGCGCCCCCTTGATGACCTCGGGGTAGTAGTAGTCGGCCGCCGGGACGACGAGGCCGAAGACCAGGGGCGCGCCGCTCGCCCCGAGGGAGGGCGTGGCCGGTTCCTGCGCCGCCTCCGGGAGCAGCGCCCCGCCGTGCACCCGGGTCACCAGGCCGCGCTCGGCGAGTGCTTCCACGTCCCTGCGTACGGTCACCGCCGACACCTTCAACTCCTCGGCGAAATCGGTCACGCGCAGCGAGCCCCGCTCCCGCAGCCGCCGCAGTATCGCCTGGTGCCTGTCCTCGGCATGCATGTGGTCGTGCCCCTCCCCGTCGGCTTCGGCCGACCGTCGCCGACCGCCGTCCATCGCTGACCAGGAGCGTAACCCTCGCTGGATCGTTCGTGCACGATTCTGCGCGAACGATCAATTTCCCTGATGAATGTGCGAAGTATTGCGCGTTCTTTCGATGTCATGAGAGAAACCGCTCCATCGCGCCTCGCTCGTCCAGGGCCCCGCGCCGACCCCGTGCCCCTCCTTGTTCGCTCTCGCTCCGGAGGTCCCGCCACCATGCCATCCCCACTGGGCAGTTCACGCCGCACCTTCCTCGCCGCGTCCGGCACCGGCGCCGCCGCCGTCGCGCTGGGCCTCACGGCGCCCGCCGGGACGGCCGCCGCCACCCCGCTCGCCCCGGACGCGGCCCGCGCCCAACTCGCCCCGGACGCCGCCGAGTTCGACACCCTGCGCCTGCGGTGGCGCGACCTGACGCTCGGCACCGGCTTCGACGCGACCGCCGAGCCCTACGCCAGCAAGCTCGCCGCGCTCGGCGGCCAGGCCCGCACCGCCCTCGCCACCATGGCCCCGGCGGCCGGTTCCCTCTGGCCCGATCAGCCGCTCACCAACCCCGCCACGGGATCGGCCAACATGAGCGCGAGCTACACCCGGCTCAACACCATGGCGCAGGCCTGGGCGCAGCCGGGCACCGGATCCACCGGCGACACGGCACTGATCACCGCCGTCGGCACGGGCCTCGACCACCTCTACACCGAGATCTACAACGAGCGCACCAAGACCTTCGGCAACTGGTGGGACTGGCAGATCGGCAGCTCCCGGCTCCTCCTCGACACCGCCGTCATCGCGTACGACACCCTCGACGCCACGCGGATCGGCCACTACACCGCCGCCATCGACCACTTCGTGCCGGACAGCACCGTCGCCATCTACTCCGGCACCTCCACCGGCGCCAACCGCACCGACCTGTGCCGGGTGCTCGCCACACGCGGGGTGCTCGGCAAGAGCGCCGCGAAGATCGCCCTCGCCCGCGACGCCCTGTCGCCCGTCTTCCCGTACGTCACCAGTGGCGACGGACTCTATGCCGACGGATCGTTCGTCCAGCACACCTGGATCGCCTACACCGGTTCCTACGGCGAGGTCCAGATCGACGGTCTGTCCCGGCTCTTCGCGCTGCTCGCCGGGTCGAGCTGGGCCGTCACCGACCCGAACCGGCAGATCATCCTGGACTCCGTCGAACGCAGCTATGTGCCGTTCATCCACGACGGCCTGATGATGGACTGTGTCAACGGCCGCGCGATCTCCCGCCAGACCACCGACGACCAGCTCATGGGCCGCACGATCATGGCCCACATCGCGATGCTGGCCCTCGGCGCCTCACCCGCCGAGCGCGACCGGTGGCGCGCCCTCATCAAGGGCTGGACCGACCGGGACCGGACCACCCCCGTCCTCACCGATCAGCGGCTCTCCGTCGCCAACCTCGCCCTGCTGCGCGCCGCCGTGGACGCAGCCCCCGCCGCGGCCCCCGCCCCCGCCGGGCCGCGCCTGTTCCCCGCCATGGACCGCGCCGTACACCGCGGCACCCGCTTCGCCGCCTCCCTGAGCATGTCCTCGAACCGGATCGCGTACTACGAGAACGGCAACGGCGAGAACCTGCGCGGCTGGCACACCGGCTCCGGCATGCTCGCCTGGTGGGGGGACGGCTTCGCGGGCGACCAGTACAGCGACGGCTTCTGGCCCACCGCCGACCCCTACCGCATGCCCGGCACCACCGTCTCGCGCAAGCCGCTCGCCGACGGCGAAGGCGGCGCGTGGGGCGCGGCAAGGCCCGCGGCCACCTGGGTCGGCGGAGCCGACGACGGGACGTCCGCGGCCGTCGGCCAGCACCTCAGAGGGCTCTCCTCCACGCTCACCGCCCGCAAGTCGTGGTTCTTCGTGGGCGACGAGATCGTCTGCCTGGGCGCCGCGATCGCGGCGAGCGACGGCGTGCCCGTCGAGACCGTCGTCGACCAGCGCAACCTCGGCGCGTACGGCGCCAACGTCCTCACCGTCGACGGCCGCCGCCTGCCCGCCGCACTCGGCCGGCACGACACCTTCCCCCGGGCCCACTGGGCGCACATCGAGGGCCACGGCGGATACGTCTTTCCCGGCGGCGCCTCGCTCCAGAGCCTGCGTGAGCAGCGCACCGGCACCTGGAGGGCCATCAACACCGGCGGCTCCACCGACCCGGTCACCCGCCGCTACCTCACCCTGTGGTTCGACCACGGCAGCGATCCCGACGACGCCTCGTACGCCTACGTCCTGCTGCCCGGCGCCCGCCGGCTGGAGACGGCGGGCCGGGCCGCCGACCGGGACAAGGTCCGCCTCCTCGCCAACTCGGCCTCCGTACAGGCCATTTCGGCCACCCGGCTCGGGCTGCTCGCCGCCAACTTCTGGACGCGGGGCACGGCGGGCGGGCTGAGCGCCGACGGCCCGGCGAGCGTCCTGGTGCACTGCAAAGGCCGCACGGCGACCGTCTCGCTCGCCGCGCCCGACCGCACCGGAGCGCCCGTCGAGCTGATCTGGGACCGGCCGGTACGCTCGGTCGCGTCGCACGACCCCAGGGTCACGGTGCTCGCCACCGGACGCTCGCTGCATCTGCGCGTCACCCCGGACACCCACTGCGGCACGGTCCGCACGGAGGTCGTCCTCGGCTGACACGGGACCGCGGCACGCCCCGCCGGACAGGGCGGCCGCCCGGAGGGGCGTTGTCGGGACCCTACAGAACTCGGGGTCCCTGGGCTGTCGAGTCGGCCGCTCGGTGCTGGTCTACTGTCAGCCCCCGCTAGGAAAGCGGTCCCGAGACTGTTCGGAGTCGACGGAGGAAATCCTTGGTCCCTTTCGTAGGGTCGGTACATGACCGTTGTGGACGAGACCCAGGGCGAGCCGAGCGATACGCGTGGACGCGTGGCAGAACTTCTTGCCTTGCGCGAGGAGGCGCGTCGCGGGCCGAGTGAGCGTGCGACCGAGGCCCAGCACGCGAAGGGCAAGCTGACCGCCCGCGAGCGCATCGACCTGCTGCTCGACCCCGACTCGTTCCATGAGGTGGAGCAGTTGCGGCGCCACCGTGCGGTGGGCTTCGGTCTGGAGGCGAAGCGGCCGTACACCGACGGTGTGATCACCGGGTGGGGCACGGTGGAGGGCCGCACGGTCTTCGTCTACGCCCATGACTTCCGGATCTTCGGCGGCGCCCTGGGCGAGGCCCACGCCACGAAGATCCACAAGATCATGGACATGGCGATCGCGGCGGGTGCGCCGTTGGTGTCGTTGAACGACGGCGCGGGCGCCCGTATCCAGGAGGGTGTTTCGGCGCTGGCCGGGTACGGCGGGATCTTCCAGCGCAACACGCGGGCGTCGGGTGTGATCCCGCAGATCAGCGTGATGCTGGGTCCGTGTGCGGGTGGTGCGGCCTACAGCCCGGCCCTGACCGACTTCGTCTTCATGGTCCGCGAGACCTCGCAGATGTTCATCACCGGTCCGGACGTGGTGCGGGCGGTGACGGGCGAGGAGATCACCCAGAACGGGCTCGGCGGCGCCGATGTGCACGCCGAGACGTCGGGTGTGGCGCACTTCGCCTACGACGACGAGGAGACGTGCCTGGCGGAGGTCAGGTACCTGATCTCCATGCTGCCGTCGAACAACCGCGAGAACCCGCCGGTCCACACCGGCGACGACCCCGCCGACCGACGCTGCGAGGTGCTCCTGGACCTGGTGCCGGCCGACGGGAACCGCCCGTACGACATGCACAAGGTGATCGAGGAGCTTGTCGACGACGGCGACTTCCTGGAGATCCACGAGCGGTGGGCGCGGAACATCATCTGCGCGCTGGCCCGGCTCGACGGCCAGGTCGTCGGCATCGTGGCGAACCAGCCGCAGTCCCTGGCGGGCGTGCTGGACATCGAGGCCTCCGAGAAGGCCGCCCGCTTTGTCCAGATGTGCGATGCGTTCAACATCCCCATCGTCACCCTCTTGGACGTCCCCGGCTTCCTGCCGGGCGTCTCGCAGGAGCACGGTGGAATCATCCGCCACGGCGCGAAGCTGCTGTACGCGTACTGCAACGCGACGGTGCCGCGGATCTCGCTGATCCTGCGCAAGGCCTACGGCGGTGCGTACATCGTCATGGACTCGCAGTCCATCGGCGCGGATCTGACGTACGCGTGGCCGACCAACGAGATCGCCGTGATGGGCGCGGAGGGCGCGGCCAACGTCATCTTCCGCCGTCAGATCGCGGATGCCGAGGACCCGGAGGCGATGCGGGCGCGCATGGTCAAGGAGTACAAGGCCGAGCTGATGCACCCGTACTACGCGGCCGAGCGCGGCCTGGTCGACGACGTGATCGACCCGGCCGAGACGCGGGCGGTACTCATCGCCTCCCTCGCGATGCTCAAGTCCAAGCACGCCGACCTGCCCTCCCGCAAGCACGGCAACCCGCCCCAGTAGGACCCGCCAAGACCTCAGCAGACCTCAGCAGACCTCAGCAAGTGGAACCTCAGTAAGAGGAGACGCACGTGAAGACTCCGAACTCCGACTCGACCGAGTCCCTGCTCCGCGTGGAGAAGGGCGACGCTGCCCCCGAGGAACTTGCCGCGATCACCGCGATCCTCCTCGCGCGCGCTGCCGGCCGGCCCGCCGCCGCCCCCAAGCGCGGCCGGTCCACCGCGGGCTGGCGGCGCCTGGAGCGCACGCCCGGCTTCCGTTCCCCGCACTCCTGGCAGGGCTGACCCCCACCGCCCAGGACCTCGCCGAAGTGAGCCCCCGCCGTCCGAGGCGGGGGCTCTTCGTCGTGCCCGGGGGCCCGCGGGGACGCCCCGGCAGAGCCGTGCCGCGCACGGAGAAGGCCCCGCTTCCGAGGTGGAAGCGGGGCCTTTCGCCATGAGCGGAGGCGTCTCTTACCGAAGCCGGGCCATGAGGGCGTGTTCGACGAGGGTGATGAGGGCGCTCTTGGCGTCGGCGCGGTGGCGGGCGTCGGTGACGATGATGGGGGTGTCGGGGCCGATCTGGAGCGCTTCGCGTACTTCGTCGGGGGTGTAGGGCTGGTGTCCGTCGAAGCCGTTGAGGGCGATGACGAAGGGGAGTCCTGAGTTTTCGAAGTAGTCGACGGCGGGGAAGCAGTCGGCGAGGCGGCGGGTGTCGACGAGGACGACGGCGCCGATGGCGCCGCGTACGAGGTCGTCCCACATGAACCAGAAGCGGTCCTGGCCCGGTGTGCCGAAGAGGTACAGGATCAGGTCCTGGTCCAGGGTGATGCGGCCGAAGTCCATGGCGACCGTGGTGGTCGTCTTGTCACCGGTGTGGGTGAGGTCGTCGATGCCGGCGCTCGCGGACGTCATGACGGCCTCGGTGCGCAGGGGGTTGATCTCCGAGACCGCGCCGACGAACGTGGTCTTGCCCACGCCGAAGCCGCCCGCCACCACGATCTTCGCCGACGTGGTGGAACGGGCGGCACCGCCGCTAGAGCTTGCGAAGTCCACTGAGCACCCTTTCGAGCAGTGTCACGTCTGGCTGTCCGCCGGCGGACTCGTCGCCGCCGGGCTGGTGGATGGCGACAAGTCCGGCCTCCGCCAGGTCGGCTACGAGGATCCGGGCAACGCCGAGGGGGATGGTGAGGAGTGCCGAGATCTCGGCGACCGACTTGATCTCGCGGCACAGATGGCAGATCCGCTGGTGCTCGGGCAACTGCCCTTGCAGCCTGGCCGGTTCGGCCGTGGTGTGCACCAGCGCCTCGATGGCGAGCTGGTAGCGCGGCCGGGTGCGGCCGCCGGTCATGGCGTACGGGCGCACAAGGGGATTGTGCGCGCCGCCCGCCGGAGAAGGCTGGGGGGTCTGCCTCGGCTGCACCGTTTCGATCCGGGGCTGCGGCGGCTGGTCGTACGGGCTGGGCTGACGGTTCGGCTGCCGGTAGGGCTGCTGGTACTGGCCCTGGCCCTGTCCCTGACCGTGTCTGCCGGGCGTGGAGGGGTAGTTGAAGCGGTTCTGGCCGTGCTCACCCGGAGACTGCTGTCCACCGCTGTAGGGGTGCCCGCCTGGGGGTGTTGTCACGTTTCCTCCTCCGACTACCGGTGCCCGTCCCATTGGGGCCGCGCCACCGCACCTTATGGGGCGGTGGCGAGAAACGCACGGCCTGTCTGCTGATTGAGAACTGATCGGTAACTTAGTTAAGAAGGCTTCCCTGAAGCTCCGCCCGGAGGTCCGGGGTGAGCACGCTTCCGGCCCGGTCCACGAGCAGCGCCATCTCGTATCCCACCAGGCCGATGTCGGCCTCGGGGTGGGCGAGGACGGCGAGGGAGGAACCGTCGGAGACCGACATGATGAAGAGGAAGCCGCGCTCCATCTCCACCACCGTCTGGTTGACCGCGCCGCCTTCGAAGATCCGCGAGGCGCCCGCGGTCAGCGACGTCAGACCGGAGGCCACGGCCGCCAGCTGATCGGCGCGGTCCCGGGGGAAGCCTTCGGACATCGCCAGCAGGAGTCCGTCGGCGGAGACCACCACCGTGTGGGACACCCCGGGGGTGTTGTCCACGAAGTTGGTGATCAACCAGTTCAGATTCTGCGCCGCCTGGCTCATCGGGCTCACACTAACGCTCCTGGTTGTAGGTGTTACTTGTGTCCGACCCCGCGTTACGGCCCTGCTGGACGCCACGGCGCAGGTTGCTCAACCTGCCGCGCACGTCCTCCGGAGCGCGGGAGACCTGGGGGCCGCCCTGCGGGGTCTGCTCGGCCGCGCCCTCGACCAGATTGGCCTTGGGCACCCGCCGGGGGAGACCGGAAGGAGTGACCCCGCCGGCCTTGGGCTCACGCAGCTTCTCGGCCCGCGTCCAGCGTTCGTCGTTGGTCGAACGCCAGTCGTCCGTCGGCCCGTCCGGCGTCTCGGCCTGCTCCTGCTCGGGCTCGGCCGGCCAGCCCTGCTGACTGCCGCGCCGGGGCAGACCGGCGTCGGTCAACTCGTGGGCGGCGGCCGGGGTCGGGCCCGGACGGTCGAAGCCTACGCGGTCCGCGGCGTCCCCGGAAACGCCCCGGCTCTCCTCGATGGATTCCGCTTCCGGCTGGAAGGGGGCCGTGTACGGCTCCTGGTAGGCGTTCTCCCGCTGCCAATCGCCTTGCGGCGCCTGGGCGGCGTACGGGGCCTCATAGGCCCCGTGGTCGGCCGTTGAGCCCGGGTAGGGGCCTTCCGCATAGCCGGACTCCCGGTAGTCGCCCCGGGGCGCGTAGGGGTCCTGGGCGTAGGCACCGGTGTGCTCGGGGGCGTACGGCTGGTTCTGGTAGGAGCCGTCGTAACCCGAGCCCTGCTGAGGCTCGTAGGGGGCCTCGTAGGACTGGTCCTGCGCGGCGTACTGCTGCGGGCTCTCGTACGAGCCGTCGTACGCCTGGCCAGGACCGGACTCGACCTCGTCCCGGTAGAGCGGACGTTCGCCGCCCTGCGCCTGGGCCTCCAGGGCCGCCCGGCGCTCCTCGCGCATCAACGAGCGGTTGACCGGGTCGAGTTCATGGGTTTCGGACGGCTCACCGGTGTCGTACCGGGAGTCGTCGAAGCCGAGCTCGGCCGCGGTGCGCATCGGCGCGGGGGCGGACTCGTACGCCTGCTTGTGCTGCTGCTGCTCGGGGATGATCGAGGAGACCGTGAAGTCGTCGCCCACCGGCGCGCTCTCGCCGCCGCCACCGTGGGTGATCGGGTCGGGCAGCATGACGAGCGAGGTGGTGCCGGCCTGCTCGCCCGAGGGCCGCAGCTGGACACGGATGCCGTGCCGGTCGGCCAGCCGGCCGACCACGAAGAGACCCATGCGCTGCGAGACGTCGACGTCCACGGCCGGCGGATTGGCCAGACGGTGGTTGATGTCCGCGAAGTCCTCGGCGGTCAGGCCGATGCCCTTGTCGTGGATCTCGACCATGACGCGGCCGTCGGGGAGACGGGTCGCGGTGACGCGGACCTTGGTCTGCGGGGAGGAGAACGTGGTGGCGTTCTCCAGGAGCTCGGCCAGCAGGTGCACGAGGTCGGTCACGGCCCGGCCGTGGATCTCGGCCTCCGGCACACCCGACAGCTCGATGCGCTCGTAGGACTCCACCTCGGACGAGGCCGCGCGCAGCACGTCGACCAGGGGGACCGGCTGGTCCCAGCGGCGGCCCGGCTCCTCGCCCGCGAGGACCAGCAGGTTCTCGCCGTTGCGGCGCATGCGGGTCGCCAGGTGGTCGAGCCGGAACAGGCTCTCCAGCTGGTCCGGGTCGGCCTCGTTGTTCTCCAGGTCGGTGATGAGGGTCAGCTGGCCCTCGATCAGGGACTGGTTGCGGCGGGAGAGGTTGGTGAAGATCGCGTTGACGTTGCCCCGGAGCAGGGCCTGCTCGGCGGCGAGCCGGACGGCCTCCCGGTGCACCTGGTCGAAGGCGCGGGCCACCTCGCCGATCTCGTCCGTGGAGTCGATGGGTATCGGCTCGACCCGGGTGTCGACGCGGCCCGGTTCGGTGCGCGAAAGCTGGTCGACGAGCATGGGCAGGCGCTGTTCGGCCACGTCGAAGGCGGCGGAGCGCAGCTTGCGCATCGACCGGCTCATCTGGCGAGCGACCATGCCGGCCAGGATGAAGGCGGCGAGCAGCGAGACCACGACGATCGCGCCGTTGACGTAGGCGGTCGTCTTGGCGTCGTCCGCGATCTGGCCGGCCTCGGTCACGGCACGGCTGACCAGGTCGTCCTCGACCTCGCTGTAGCCGTCGAACTTGGAGGTGGCGGCGGCCATCCACGACTCGGGCGTGATGCCCTGGGACTTGAGCTGCTTGATGCTCTGCGCGCTCTGCGCCTCACCGATCGCGGCGGCCATGCCGTTGTAGATCGAGCCGTCGGCGGCGGGCGCGGCACCGATGTGCGGGCCGTTGTCGGCCTGCTGCTTGGCGTCCGGGAACTCACTGGCCACCGTCGCGGCCTTCTTCGCCATGACCTCCTTGAGGTGCTGGCTGTCGGCGTCCGTGCCGCCCGCGTCGAACTCGCCGAGCGCGATGAACTCCAGGTAGTTGTACGAGTTGAACGCCTTGACCTGGAGCTGGAAGGCCTTGGGGTCGTCGCTGGGCCGCAGCAGGAGGTGCATGCCGATGGAGCGCTGGAGCGACCCGGCGGACTTGGCGAGGTCGACCGCGTACACCATGCGGCCGTAGCTGGTGATGTTGCCGGTGCCCAGACCGAGCTCGTTGGAGAACGTGCTCAGGTAGTGGGGGACCGCGGTGTAACCCTCTTCGGTCAGCACCGGGTTCTTCGCCTCGACGCCCTTGGCGTAGGCGGTCTTGCGCAGGTCGTCGAGGGTCTTCTCGGACTCGCGGACCTTGGCGAGACGGCGCTTGAGGCTCGGGGTGTCCGGCATGCCCTGCACGGCTTCGTCGAACTTGGCGCGGGCCGCGTCCGACGTGGCATACGCCTTGCTGACGATGTCGCTGTCGCGCTTGTTTTCGAGCAGCGGCTGAGCGGTGAGGTCACGCTCGTTGAGCAGGGCCTGGCCGTAGTCCGACGCGGCGCGCACGATGGTGGCGACCTTCTCGGCGTTACGGGCGTCGCGCCAGGTGGCTATGGACCCGTTCACCTCGAAGCCGCCCATGACGAGGCCGACGAGGACGGGGATGAGGAGGATCGCGTTCAGCCTGGTGGCCACGCGCCAGTTGCGCGGCGAGAAGCGGCTGCTGCTGCCCTGGGTGGTGCCCTTGTCCTTGCCGGGATCCTGGGCAGAGGTCTGGGGCGCCGGTGACACCGCCGCACGCTGCGGCGGGGTGAAGTTGCCCCGCGCCTGCTGCGTCGCGGAGCTCGTGCTGCTTCGCTTCACTCGACCAACAACCTCTCGGAGCCGGCACCAGGGTGGCGTGCCGCTTTGTGTTTCAGAGCCGTACTTCTCGGGGCCGTACTACTCGGGAGTTCGCCGAATTCCAGCACGTGCAACGGCTGCCATCCAAACGTCTGGAATCTCAGGTTCCGAGTGGCCAAGGCCTCAGATAAAACGGGCATAAAGAGCGAGCCCCGCCAAATGACGGGGCTCTTGTGCGCGCAGCGACACCGGATGAACGCGGCGGGTTGCGGTGACACGATAATTCTCTGTCGAAACGTTATGAACACGGGGGCGGATCGTGTCAAAGGACACAGTCCGCCCCCGTTTCGTCTACGACAACTGCCGTAGGCCCCCACCTACTTGAGGCGGGCCATGAGGGCGTGTTCGACGAGGGTGATGAGGGCGCTCTTGGCGTCGGCGCGGTGGCGGGCGTCGGTGACGATGATGGGGGTGTCGGGGCCGATCTGGAGCGCTTCGCGTACTTCGTCGGGGGTGTAGGGCTGGTGTCCGTCGAAGCCGTTGAGGGCGATGACGAAGGGGAGTCCTGAGTTTTCGAAGTAGTCGACGGCGGGGAAGCAGTCGGCGAGGCGGCGGGTGTCGACGAGGACGACGGCGCCGATGGCGCCGCGTACGAGGTCGTCCCACATGAACCAGAAGCGGTCCTGGCCCGGTGTGCCGAAGAGGTACAGGATCAGGTCCTGGTCCAGGGTGATGCGGCCGAAGTCCATGGCGACCGTGGTGGTCGTCTTGTCACCGGTGTGGGTGAGGTCGTCGATGCCGGCGCTCGCGGACGTCATGACGGCCTCGGTGCGCAGGGGGTTGATCTCCGAGACCGCGCCGACGAACGTGGTCTTGCCCACGCCGAAGCCGCCCGCCACCACGATCTTCGCCGACGTGGTGGAACGGGCGGCACCGCCGCTAGAGCTTGCGAAGTCCACTGAGCACCCTTTCGAGCAGCGTTACGTCCGGCGTGCCGCCGGTCTCTCCATTGCCCGGCTGGTGGATCGCCACCATGCCGGCCTCCGCCAGGTCGGCCACGAGGATCCGGGCAACGCCCAGCGGCATCTGAAGCAGCGCGGAGACCTCCGCCACCGACTTGACCTCACGGCACAGGTGGCAGATCCGCTGGTGCTCGGGAAGGAGCGTGGCGAGGTGCGCCGGGTCGGCTGTGGTGCTGACCAGGGCCTCGATGGCGAGCTGGTAGCGCGGCCTGGTCCGGCCGCCGGTCATGGCGTACGGACGGACCAGCGGCTGGTCGCCTTCACTGTCGTACGCCGCGTCGTGCAGCGCGCCGTACGAATCGTGTGAGGCGGGTGGCGGGGTCATTGGTTCCTCCGGGCGGGGACAGCAAGGCATCTGCAAGCCGTCGGACAGGGCCGGTGGGGGGAGCAAAAAGTGGTGCGGCCTGGACGGATGTTCTGCGTCGTGCGGGAGCCGTACGCGCCGGAGGGGGCGGCGCCTCGGCTCCCGACCCCCGGCCTCGCGAGCGGCTCGGCCGGGGGATTTGCGGTCAGTGGAGCAGGCTGCCCTGGAGCTCGGCGCGCAGGTCCGGAGTCAGGACGCTGCCCGCGCGGTCGACCAGGAGGGCCATCTCGTAACCCACCAGGCCGATGTCGCACTCCGGGTGCGCCAGTACGGCAAGGGAGGAACCGTCGGACACGGACATCAGGAAGAGGAAGCCGCGCTCCATCTCCACCACGGTCTGGGCGACACTGCCACCCTCGAAGATCCGTGAGGCTCCGGCGGTCAGCGAGGTCAGGCCGGACGCCACGGCGGCCAGCTGGTCGGCGCGGTCGCGCGGGAAACCTTCGGACATGGCGAGGAGCAGGCCGTCGGCGGAGACCACCACTGTGTGGGACACCCCTGGGGTGTTGTCCACGAAGTTGGTGATCAACCAGTTCAGGTTCTGTGCCGCCTGGCTCATCGGACTCAACTAACGCTCCTGCTGGTGAGTGGGGTCCACGTGGAAGCTGCCGGTTGAGCCGTTGTTGGCCTGCCGGCCCTGCTGGATGCCCCGGCGGAGATTGGTCAGCCGGCCGCGCACGTCGTCGGGCGCCCGGGAGACCTGGGGTCCTGCCTGGTGGTTCTGTTGCTGTGCGGTGCCCGGCACCAGGTTGGCGCGCGGGACCCGCTTGGGAAGACCGGACGTGGTGACGCCGCCGGCGGCGGGCTTGCGGGCCCGCTCCGCCTGGCGCACCAGATCGTCGTTGGGCGAACTGCGCCAGGTGCCGGTGCCGTTGGAGCCGGCCGCGTCGGAGTTGTTGGAGCCGTTGGCGCCGTTCGCACCGTTGGCCCCGCCGTTCTCGCGGACCGGGCGGCGCTCGGGCAGCGGCCGCTGCGGCGCGGCTCCACCGCCCTGCTGCGGCGCCTGGGGCGTCTGCGGGGTCTGCTGCTGCGGCTGGCCGCCCTGCTGCCCCGACTGCTGCTGGAACCAGTTGGTCTCCAGCGTGTCGTACAGCGGGGTGCGTCCGTCGCCGGCCCCGGCCGGCGGCAGGGCCTCCGGCTGGGACTGCGCGGGCAGGCTCCCGGCCGGCTGGCGCGGGCCGCCGAATTCGTTGCCGTCCCGGCGCCTGCCCTGGCCGTCCTGACCGAAGTCCTGGCCCTGCTGGGGCGCCTGCTGCTGGTACTGCTGCGGCTGGACCGGCTGCGGCGCGGGCGGCCGCGGCGCGTTGAAGTCCGGCCGGGCGAACGCGGAGGTGGCCGCGGGCCCCTGGCGGTCGTCGGCCGCGGGACGCCCGTACTGACCGGCGTCACCACCCTGGCCGGGCCGCGTGTACTGGCCGGTGCCGGAGGGGTCCTGGTCGGGGCGTGCGTACTGACCGGTGTTCGACTGGTCCTGGCCGGGCCGCGCGTACTGGCCGGTGTTCGACGACTGGTCCTGGTCCGGGCGTGCGTACTGGCCGGTGTTCGACGACTGGTCGCCGTACCCGTCGTAGGAGCCGGGGCGCTCGAACTGCCCGGTCGCCGACGGGCCCTGCGCGGTGGGCGCGCCGAACACGTCGGGGCGTACGAACTGGCCGGTGCCCGAGCACTGGTCCTGCTGGGAGCCCGGCGGCGGCCCGTCGAAGTCCGGTCGGGCGAACTCGGCGGTCGCGCCCGGGCCTTGACGCTCGTCGAGCGCGGGACGCGGGTACTGGCCCGTGTGCTGCTCGGGCTCCTCGTGGCCGCGCGGGGCGTCGAGGGCGGAGGGCTGGTCACTGCCCCAGCTCGCGGCCTGCGGCCGGCTCGGCTGCTGGGTCAGCGGGTTGCCGCCGGGCAGCTCGGCGCGCGGGGCGCCGGGCGGCGGGGTGATCGGACGGTCGCCGCGGCGCGGCGTGGCCGGGGGAGCGGCGGGGCCGCTGCCGAAGGCCGACTGCTGGCCCTGGCCCTGCTGCGGGGCCTGGCCCTGCCCAGGAGCGCCGCCGTTGCGGGGCGGCAGCGCCGCGCGCGGTCCCGGACCGCCCGCCACCTGGCCGCGCGGGGCGCCCGCGCCGAGCCGGCCGCCGGAGCCGCCGTTGTCACTGCCGAGCGGGCCCGCGGCGAGTCCGGCACGCGAGGGCGGACCGCCCGCGAGACCGGGACGGCCGCCCTGGCCCGCCGGGGCCTGCGGCTGCCCGGCACCCGGCTTGCCGGGCACCTTCTTGCCGCCCTGGGCGACGTCGACCGGCAGCATGACGAGCGCCGTGGTGCCGCCGGAGTCGGACGGACGCAGCTGGATGCGGATGCCGTGACGCAGGGACAGGCGGCCGACCACGAACAGACCCATGCGGCGCGAGACCGAGACGTCCACGGTGGGCGGCGACGCAAGACGCTCGTTGATCGCGGCAAGGTCCTCGGGGGAGAGGCCGATGCCGGTGTCGTGGATCTCGACCAGGACGCGGCCGTCGGGCAGCGCGTGACCGGTGACGCGGACCTTGGTCTGCGGGGAGGAGAACGAGGTCGCGTTCTCCAGGAGCTCGGCGAGCAGGTGCACGAGGTCGTTGACCACACGTCCGGCGACCTCGGTCGCGGGCACGGCGGCCAGCTCGATGCGCTCGTACTGCTCCACCTCGGACGCGGCGGCGCGGAGCACGTCGACCAGCGGGACCGGGCGGGTCCAGCGCCGGCCGGGCTCCTCACCGGCGAGGACGAGGAGGTTTTCGCCGTTACGGCGCATACGGGTCGCGAGGTGGTCCAGCTTGAACAGCGAGGACAGCTGGTCCGGGTCGGCCTCGCGGGACTCCAGCTCGGAGATGAGCGAGAGCTGACGCTGGATCAGACCCTGGGAGCGGCGCGAGAGGTTGGTGAACATCGCGTTGACGTTGCCTCGCAGCAGCGCCTGCTCGGCGGCGAGTCGTACGGCCTCGCGGTGCACGTCGTCGAAGGCCGCGGCCACCTTGCCGATCTCGTCGCGCGAGTGCACGCCGACCGACTCCACCGAGGTGTCGACGTCCTGCGGGTCCGACTCCGAGAGCTGCTTGACGAGCTCGGGCAGGCGGTCCTGGGCGACCCGGGTCGCGGTGTCCTGGAGGCGCCGCAGCGAACGGATCATGGACCGGGCCACGACGAACGCGCCGACCAGCGAGACGCCGAGCACGACGAGGATCAGCACACCGTTGAGGATCGCGTCGCGCTGCGAGGTGTCGCGCAGCTCGCGCGCCTTCTGCTCCATCTCGCCGAGCAGGGTCTGCTCGATGGTCTTCATCTGGTTGATCTTGTTGGAGTCCTGGTCGTACCAGTCGAGGTACGAGCGGCGCTGCTCCTGGCCCATGGCGCCGGCGTTCTTCAGGACGTGCTGCGAGTACGCGTTGGCGGCGGTGATCTCCGCGTTGCCCTTGTCCAGCGGCGCCATCAGCACGGTGGCGTTGCCGCCGTTGGCCTCGTACACGTTCTGGAACGACGCGAGCGCCTGGCGCTCACCGTCCTGGGCGGCCTTGGCGTAGAGGCGGTCGGGCTCCAGGAGGTTGCCGGACTTGTCCTTGGTGGCCGGCAGCGCCGCGGCGATGATCGCGCGCTGGACCGAGGCGTACTCCTTGGCCGAGGAGAAGGCCGCGAGCGCACGGGTCCGCTTGATCATCTCCGGGTTGGAGGTGGCCTGCGCCATGTCCTGGGAGAGGCTGAGCAGACCGCGGATGAGCCGGCTGTAGGACTCGACCGTCTGGGAGTCCGTCGAGCCGTCCTTGTACGCGGTCTTGCGGATGCTCTCCAGGTCCTGGAGCTGGATCGCGATGTTGGTGACGTTGCGCCGGATCGATTCGAGCGCGTCGTCGTTCTCGGTGCCGCTGACGTCCTGCGTGGCGTTGATGAACGACTTCTTGACCAGGTCGGTCGCGGAGCGGTCGGTCTGGACGCGGGCGTCGGAGGTGTCCGTGGAGAGCGGGCCCGCCGAGTCGTCGCGCTCGGTCTGGAGCGCGGCGGCGAGCTCGGTCGCCTGCTTGGTCATGTCGGTGAGCAGCTGCATGTGGTCGAGCTGCTGCATGTCGTTCATCGACTGGTTGATGCGCAGCCCGCCCAGGGTGGTCGCGGCGACCACGGGGAGGGCGAGCAGGGCGACCAGACGCGTGGAGATGCGCCAGTTGCGCAGGGCTATTCGGGAGCCGGTGTCGACGGGTCCCGTCGGCTTGCGCTCGGCGCTCGGCTGTTCGCCGCCGGGCGGGCCCGAGGGCCCGCCGGTGCGCGCCGTCTGACCGCTCGCCTCGCCGGCCTGCGGGGAGGATGGGTTCTCGGGGCCCCGGGGGTTCTGGGCGTGCTGGGGCGAGGAACTGGCTGTCTTGGGGCCAGTCCCACCCTGCGGCTCCTGCTCCGCCGCAGCGCTGCCATCCCTCTTGAAACGTCCCTGCACTAGCGTCGCAACCTCTGGACCAGGCGTCCCCCCGCACAGGCGGATGGGACGGTGTCGGCGTCATGGGGGCACTGCGCGCCCCCTGGGTGGTCAGAATGACCGGCGCTTGTCCTGCTCCCCCTCCCGCCGCTCACCCGGCGCTGCGTTGCGCCCCTGCGCGCCGGTCAGTGACCCGCGGCGGTGCGTGGAATTCCAGCACAGTGCCGGATCTCCAACAAGGCCCGCGTACCGGGCCGTGACCTGAGTGACACATTGTGAGTATCGGGTCACAAAACGTAGAAAGTGATCACGGAGGAATCGGACTTTTGCTTACGAGTCGCTTACGGGTGGGGGGTGTCCCAGTCGCGATGATCAGGAGCGGAATGATGGGTTCAATCACGTAATGTCCGTTCCTGGCAGGTCAGTTGACGGACCCTTATATCCCTTTTGTGGCTTGGTTCGTGAGCAAACTCACATGTTGATCGTCGTCTCTACGACCCTTTGCCGGGAATTCGAATGTTTAGCCTGGCGCTTTACAGGGATGGCCAGACCGCCAACCGGCGCCCACCGGCGCCCGAAACGACAGGGTTCGTAGCAGAGATGAAGACGACGATGATCATCCGGAACATAGCCAACCCGCGCCGCACCACGCTGGCCCACCTCGCGGACGCCGAGGAGCTGCAGCGGGCGGACCAGCCGGAGCACACCGTCGACCTGCCCGCCCAGACGGCCAACCCGCGCCGCACCATCTTGATGACGGCCCCCGCGCAGCCGGCTCCCGCCCAGGCCGAGGCCGTCACCGTCTGACCCCGCCCAGGCCGAGGCGGACACCGTCCGATCCCGCCCAGGCCGAGGCGGACACCGTCCGACCCAGCCTTTCCGGCCGAGGCCGACACGGCCCGGGCCGGCTGCCCCGGCCGGTAATCGCACAGGGGGCGCCCCCGCCCGCGTTAGCCTGGAGCCTTCAGACTCCGGCCAGTACCAGACACAGCGAAGTGAGGGGCGACAGCACTCGTGCGCATCGCCAGGTTCTCCATCGACGGCAATGTCGCCTTCGGGGCTGTTGAGGGCGACAGCCCCGACAGCCTCGTGCTCGACATCATCAAGGGCATCCCGTACGCGGACTTCGAACTCTCGGGCACGAAGGTGCCGCTGAGCAAGGTCCGCCTCCTGCCGCCCGTGCTCCCCAACAAGGTCGTGGCCATCGGCCGCAACTACGCGGAACACGCCAAGGAGCTCGGCAACGAGGTCCCGGAGGTGCCGGTCGCCTTCTTCAAGCCGACCACCTCGGTGATCGGCTCGGGCGACTCCATCGAGTACCCCTCCTTCTCCGACGAGCTGCACCACGAGGCCGAGCTCGCCGTCGTCATCGGCCGCATGTGCCGCGAGGTCCCGCGCGAGCGCGTCAAGGACGTCATCTTCGGCTACACCTGCGCCAACGACGTCACCGCACGCGACGCCCAGAAGCGCGAGAAGCAGTGGGCCCGCGCCAAGGGCTTCGACACCTCCTGCCCGCTGGGCCCCTGGGTGGAGACGGACCTGGACCCGAGCGACCTCACCATCCAGGCCACCGTCAACGGCCAGCAGCGTCAGCTCGGCCGTACCAGCGACATGATCCGCTCCATCGAGGACCTGGTCGTCCACATCACCGAGGCGATGACGCTGCTCCCGGGCGACGTCATCCTCACCGGCACCCCGGCCGGGGTCGGCCCCCTCACCGTCGGCGACGAGGTCGCCGTCACCATCGAAGGCATCGGCACTCTCACCAACAAGGTGATCAAGCGTGGCTAACCCCCTGGACGCGTCCTCCCCCAAGCTCTCGACTCCGCTCGCGCAGGGGGCACCCCCACGCGTCCGTTTCTGTCCCTCCCCGACCGGCAACCCCCACGTGGGCCTGGTCCGCACCGCCCTGTTCAACTGGGCCTTCGCCCGGCACCACGGCGGCACGTTCGTCTTCCGCATCGAGGACACCGACGCGGCCCGCGACAGCGAGGAGTCGTACAACCAGCTCCTGGACTCCATGCGCTGGCTCGGCTTCGACTGGGACGAGGGCCCCGAGGTGGGCGGCCCGCACGAGCCGTACCGCCAGTCGCAGCGCATGGACATCTACCGGGACGTCGCCGAGAAGCTGCTCGCCGCCGGCAAGGCCTACCCCTGCTTCTGCACCACCGAGGAACTGGACGCCCGCCGCGAGGCCGCCCGCGCCGCCGGCAAGCCGTCCGGCTACGACGGCCACTGCCGCGACCTGAGCGCCGAGCAGAAGCAGGCGTACGAGGCCGAGGGCCGCAGCCACGTCGTGCGGTTCCGGATGCCCGACGAGGCGACCACCTTCACGGACCTGGTCCGCGGCGAGATCACCGTCCAGGCGGAGAACGTCACCGACTACGGCATCGTCCGCGCGAACGGGGCCCCCCTCTACACCCTCGTGAACCCGGTCGACGACGCCCTGATGGAGATCACCCACGTCCTGCGCGGCGAGGACCTGCTCTCCTCGACCCCCCGCCAGATCGCGCTCTACAAGGCGCTGATCGAGCTGGGCGTGGCCAAGCAGATCCCCACCTTCGGCCACCTGCCGTACGTGATGGGCGAGGGCAACAAGAAGCTGTCCAAGCGCGACCCGCAGGCGTCCCTGAACGTCTACCGCGAGCGCGGCTTCCTGCCCGAGGGCCTCCTGAACTACCTCTCCCTCCTGGGCTGGTCGTTCTCCGCGGACCAGGACGTCTTCTCGATCCAGGACATGGTCGCGAAGTTCGACATCGGGGACGTCAACGCCAACCCGGCCCGTTTCGACCTGAAGAAGGCCGAGTCCATCAACGCGGACCACATCCGCATGCTGGACGAGAAGGCGTTCGCCGCGGCCTGCGAGCCGTGGCTGCGCGCCCCGCACGCCAACTGGGCGCCGGAGGCCTTCGACGAGAAGGCCTGGCAGGCGATCGCCCCGCACGCCCAGACCCGTGTGACGGTCCTCTCCGACATCACCGCCAACGTCGACTTCCTCTTCCTCGACCAGCCGGTCGAGGACGAGGCGTCCTGGGCGAAGGCGATGAAGGAGGGCTCGGACGCGTTGCTGCGCACTGCGCGCGAGAAGCTGGAGTCGGCGGACTGGACGTCGCCGGAGTCCCTGAAGAACGCGGTCCTCGCGGCCGGCGAGGAGCACGGCCTGAAGCTGGGCAAGGCCCAGGCCCCGGTCCGCGTCGCCGTCACCGGCCGCACGGTCGGCCTCCCGCTCTTCGAGTCCCTGGAGATCCTGGGCAAGGAGAAGACCCTGGCGAGGATCGACGCGGCGCTGACGAGGCTGGCGGCGTAGTCGTAGCCGGTACGTGAACGAGGGGCGGCAGCCGACGGGCTGCCGCCCCTTTCGCGTGCCTCGCCCGTACGCCCTTGGCGTCATGAGGCGTCGAAGGTCAGTGCTGTTCGGCGAAGTGCGTGTGGATTGTCCGGAGTATGTCGCGGAAAACCTCCGGAGACGCCGAAGGAACAATGTCCTTGAGGGCGCGATCGAATTGCTGTCTGCTCGAAAAGATGAGCAGAGCCTGTTGAAGCTCAGCAGCGAGCAGAGACCATTCTTGACGGCACCAGTCAGGGTGTTCACTTTCCATCCCCTCGCGCAGGCCCTGCAGGTAGTCGTCGAACTCTCCGGAGTCGGCCCACCACCAGAACTGTCGAATGCGCTCGAACTTCATCCCTGCCTCCCAGGAGGACATCTCCAGTTCCTGGAAATCCGGTAGCGCCCCCCGCATGATGAGTCGAATGAGGCCGGCGAGCATGCGCAGATGAGCGGGACCGCTTGTAGTCTCCGCAGCCTCGGCCAGCCTTTCTGTGAAGCCGATGGGAACATCGCAGGCAGGACCTTGTTCAAGCTGCTCTGCGACGAGGTCAAGCAGCGATGCCACAGTGGCCGGCGGCGTCGCCCATGCAGCGGCGGCGGAGTTCTGGATCGAGCGGCAGAATCGGACCAGCTCGTCCTCCAGCGGCGCCGCCCCGGGTTCCTGGCTTGCGACGCAGAGATCGAGAAGGCGTGCGATCGGGCCGTTGTTGAAGACGGCTCCGGTGTATGTGATCAACGACGTATCCCGGGTATTGGCGGCTGCGACACAGTGACAGCCGTTTCGATGCTCTGCGCGCGAGCTCAGATGGGGTTGAAGGACCAGAAGACGCCGACCTCGGTCGAGGAAACGACGACGAGGCCGTAATCGGCGGTATATCCGGTGAAGGGGAGCCACCCAGGACCGGCGGCGTGGGCTGCGAGGTCCAGTGACGTGGTCGAGGGGGCCGTAGTCAGATTCGTGTAGCACCTGAGTTCCGGCGCGAAGCGCGAGAGCAGGGCCCAGGCCTTCGACAGTGGCTCACCAGGGCGATCGTCCCTTTCTCGGCCCCTGGGAAGCCTGCACCAGTCGTCCCTGAAAGCGACAAGCAGCTGAGCCGCGGTCTCGATGTCGACCTCCGCGAGGCGACTGGTGATTGCATCACCGTCAACGGATGTGAAAGGGAACGCGGCGCCCGCCCCGTGGCCCCGCTCCTCGTGGTCGCGGTCCCAGTCCTGCGTGCCCCACCCGCGCGGATCCGGCACCTCCCGCCGCATGACCGCCAGGACGTCCGCGCCCAACGACGGCCCGAGCCGGGGCCCGACGGCGACGAAGACATATTCGTCCTCATACAGAGCGCGGAGAGCGGCAGCCCAGGATTCTCCGTTCACTGCGGGCATGGGGCGATTTTCTGGGGGTGAGCGGCGACCACTACAAGGAGGCCGGCCGGCGTCGGACTGAGGGTCCGGCCCAGGGCTCCCTCCCGTGACGGCCAAGCGGCTTCGATGGTGAGCCGTGCACGTGTGGACTGCGCGAGCCAGCGGTGAATGACCTGCTCGTTGCGCGTGACCACCTGCTGGGTCGCCCATTGGGCGGTTTCCCGGTCAGGGTAAGTGGCAGACCTGCAAAGAGTCACGGCCCTTCGGGTCTGGCTTCCTTCGGCAGGGGAAGTCATGGGATTCCGTTCAGGTGACGCGGGCGGATGCGGTCAAGAGGCGTCGAAGGAGCACACGATTCCCACTTCCGTTTCGGAAACTGCGATAAGAGCTAGATCCCACTCGTATCGGCTGATGGGCCAGCACCCTCTTACCGGTTGATAGAAATCGGGAAAGTCTCCCTCGTAGCCGGTATTTGTGAATATAAGGGTGTCTTCTGGGAATCGTGAAAGGATCGTTTGCGCCTGACTCTCAAGGATCGGCCGGTGTTCGTCGAAGGCGTGATCGCGGCGGGCGCTCGGGATGTCGAGCCACGTAGTGGAGAGAAGGACGAGCAGTCTTTCCGCGGAAGGCCGTGGGATCGGCTTGAGCTGACACCGCCAGGACAGCCGTCCCTGTCGGCTGGTAGGAAGCGGGGCGAATGGAAAGTAGGGATCTTCGCCGCGCTCCTCCTCGTCGCTGTCGACGTCGATTGCTTTCCAGGATCGTGGGTCGCCTGTCTCTCTGCGCATGATCGCGGCTACGTCCCCCACCCATTCTTCCTCCGTGCGGGGGCCCACGAGCAGGAAGGTGTACCGCTGCTCGTACATCGTCAGCGCCTGGGCCCACGCTGCAGCGTTCAGTGGTGGCACAGCCAACTCCCCCTCGATGTCGAACCCCGCGATCGTGTCAGCACCGCCTCACTTTATTGGGGCATGGAGGTGACCACGACGAAGGGTGGGGTGAGGCTCGGGTCATACTTGAGGCGCGTCTGGACGCCGTGTGCATCCTTGACCGGGGTCGCGTGCCCGCCGACGACGATCGAGGTGCTGCCGGTCACCGGCACCGCTGCGTACGGGCTCTGGCTCGCGGTTTGGCGTACCTCGGACACCGTGAATACTTGGGCAGGCGGCGTCGGTGGGTGGCCGCTGAGCCAGGTATCTATTCTCGCAGAATTCTCCCGTATGCAATATTGCGTATATTTTTGAGCTGATGACATGTCGGGGAACGTCGACGCTGCGGGGATTTTCGGGACACCTGAACCGTTTGCTTGGTCGCGTAGTCGTTGCAGCAGTTGATCGTCGGTCTTACCTACATGCTTGTCTATGGTGTGGCCGCCGCCGAGGTCTTCAGCTGTGGCCCAGATCGATGGAATACTTGTACGGGAAGCGGATGTCCCCCAGCTGCCAGCTGTGTTCCTTCTTGAATTCATTCAAAGATCTTGCCCCGACGGCTTCGGCTCGCCCCTCCTCGGCGGTGAACGTCGGGACGCTCAAATAGGCTTCATCCAGAGGGTCCGCGAGTTTGGACTCGCGGTACGCATCGGTGATCTCCGAACGCACCTTCGCCAACGCCGTGCCAAAGTGACTACAGGCGTCGCCCGAATTGCCCCACGCTATCGTTCAGGCATCGCCGGCCGCCTGGGCGTCCTTGGCGGCGGCCGTCCAAGCCGCTGCAATCTCCGGGAGTGCGAGATCGTCGCCTCCCGGAGTGATGTCCGCGACTTTGCCGTGCCGAAGTACGTTTCGCAGAATGGGATCCAGTACGGCCTTCCCTGCTGCGCCTGCGACCGCCACCACATCGTTGATGATCCGGTCGCCGAAATTGTCCTGCGCGCCGTGGCCCCACCCGATTTCCGCGATTGGCCAGTAGGGGGATGGCACGCGAATGACGTCCGGTTCGGGCTTGAGGTGGAGAGCAGGGGCCATTTTGGGATCGGACAGATGCTCGGCCCGTACGTAGTTGTTAACGACATCTCCCGCCAGGACACGGGGTCCGCACGTCGACAGCGGGCCCAGGAAGTGGCGGCACTCAAGCCCAGGTGTCGAAACGGTTCACAGAGGTGTGGGCCGGCCCTGCGGGTCCTTGAGGGAACCGGGAGTGGGCGACGGGGCCGCGCCGCCGGACCCAGGCAATGGGTTCGACGTCAGCCCACCGCACCTCTACTGCACGTCGTACGTCCTGCGGGGCGCCGAACCACTCGGCGGCGTCGGGGCCGCCCCGGTGGGAGCCGGCGGGGTGGTCGAAGGCGAAGGCGCGGGCGAAGGGGCAGCAGAACCTGACGGTGAAGGGGAGGGTGTGGACATCAGAGGGCGCCCCAGCCCCTCAACACGGCTCGGTGGGCGGCCGCGTAGTTCGCGTGGCCCGTGGTGACCACCTCGTGCAGCCACGCCTGGCGGGCCTGAAGGTCTTGCATGTCGCGGTCCCAGCGGTCGAGTTCGTCGAGGAACGCCTCACGGGCTTCGCCCTTCCAGGTGAGGACGACCTTTTCGCTGCGGTCGTACAGCGTGCCCAGCTTCTCGTTGAGCCGCCTGTAGATGTCCTCCAGTTCGCTCGCGAGATGGCGCAGAGCCGCGAAGTCGACGGCTATGTGGTCGTCGGACATGACGGGTCGATTCCCCCTAGAAATGCCTATAGGTTGTCGAGGCTGCTGCGCGGGGCGGGTGGGGCCTGGAGGGCGTCGGCCTCGTGCTCGATATCGATGTGGGACTGGACCTTGCGCATGGCTGCGAGAACTTCGAGTTCCCGGTCCGTGAACCCGTCGCGGCTCATGACGACCGCCTCTTGGACCACCCGAAGGGTCTCGCGAATGCGTACAGCATCCTTGGCGGCGCCCCTGTGCAGATCACGATAGGCAGAGCCCGTTGTTCCCTTCCAGCGGGCCTGGATCTGATCGACGATCCCGTCCATGCGCCTGACCTGGTCGTCCAAGTGGCGTTGCATCTCTTCCAAGTCGCCTGCGAGCTTGGTCAGGCCGTCGTCATCAGGCGTCTTGAGGTCCGGGTCACCACGCATACGCCCCCCTTGGTCAGCGACCCCGGGTGGCCGCTCGTCCCGGCGACATTAACAATGCGGCCCAGACGCGCGGAAGTTGGTTCCGGGACAGGTGGGGCGGGCGCGGGGCGCCTTCGGCGATCCGGTTGTCGGTGGCCCGAGTTATGTTCTGCGGGCAGTGCGGAGAACTCGCTGTGCACCCTTCGTCACGACACCTCCCCGGGAGACCCCATGCCCATGCCCGCCCCCGACTTCTCCTGGCACTTCACTCCGGGCAACACGTTCACCGAGGAATCGGGCACCGCAGGCACGCTGAGTGTGGTGGGCGGTGCGGAGTTGTGGCTGCACACCGGGCGGGTCATCGCTTGCGATCCGTTCGTCGCGCTCGGGGCCGGTGAGGCCGAGCCGTTCACGGCCGAGGTCGCGCCGGGGCGGTATCGGGTGGAGGCGGCCGTGGCGACGCTCGTGCGGGAGGGGGAGTCCGATGAGGACGGGCCCCATCTGAGGGTGGCCGCCGCGCGGCTCGTCATCCGGGACGCCCCGGCCGTCACCTGGGAGCTCGCGCTCCAGGCCGGGCAGCAGCTGAGCGAGCTCGACGAGGACGAGTTCTTCGGATACGGGGTCGACGCCGGTACCGGGTGTTTCTACGACGCCGGGTCCGACGGGTCCTTCCCCGACTGCGAGGGCGACGAGGGGCCCCTGTGGGACGCCTTCGACACCGTCCCCCCTTCGCCCGGCCCGCACACCGTCACCGACCCGGCCACCGGGCACAACCTGATCGCCTTCACCTCCGGCTGGGGCGACGGGGTGTACCCCACCTGGATAGGCCGCGACGGAGCCGGCGCCATCACCTGCTTCGTCACCGACTTCTTCGTCGTGCCGATCGAGGCGCTCGTGCCCTGACCCGGGTGCTTCGTCATGGCGGCCGGTGCTTCGTCGTGGCGGCCGGAACGCTTGTGTCCCGGCCCGGGAGCCCACCACCGCAGATGCTGGAACACCGTTCGGGCTGCCGGCGCCGGATCTAAGCTCGAAGCATGGCCATCCGCGCCGTCCTGTGGGACATCGACGATACGATTTTCGACTACTCCACTGCCTCCCGCTCCGGCATGCGTACGCACCTCGGGCTCGAAGGGCTGCCCGACGCGTACGAGTCCCTGGAGCGGGCGCTCGACCGCTGGGCCGAGGTCACCGCGTACCACTGGGCGCGGTTCGCGGCGGGGGAGACGGACTGGGAGGGGCAGTGCCGGGACCGGGTGCGGTCCTTCGTGGACGAGGGCCTGAGCGATCAGGCCGCCGACGCCTGGTTCGACCGGCACGTCGCGCACTACGAAGCCGCCTGGAGCCTGTTCCCGGATGCCCTGCCCGTGCTCGACGTACTGGCGGAGGACTACCGGCACGCCATCCTGTCCAACTCCTCGCTGCGCAACCAGGAGCGGAAACTGCGGACCCTCGGCGTGCGGGACCGGTTCGAGGCGCTGCTGTGCGCGGCCGAGCTGGGCATCGCCAAACCGCAGGCCGGTGCCTTCCACGCCGCGTGCGAGACGCTGGGACTGCTGCCCGAAGAAGTCGTCTACGTGGGCGATCAGCCCGACATCGACGCCCGTGGGGCGGTCGAGGCAGGGCTCAAGGGAGTCTGGCTCGACCGGTCGGGGGCGGGCGGGCGTCCCGAGCTGATCAGCATCACGGGACTCGACCAGCTCCCTGACCTCCTGCGCCGCGATACCCGTTTTGGAGCGCCGGACACCTTCGGGTAATGTTCTTCCTGCGCCGAGGGGAGCGGGAGAAACACCCCGAACCGACAGCGCAAGCCAAGCAAAACCCCACACGGGGTTGCGTTTTGGTGGGCTATGGTGTAATTGGCAGCACGACGGTTTCTGGTTCCGTTAGTCTAGGTTCGAGTCCTGGTAGCCCAGCTCGCAGAGCTTCATCTGCAAGGCCCCCGTTGTGTAGCGGCCTAGCACGCCGCCCTCTCAAGGCGGTAGCGCCGGTTCGAATCCGGTCGGGGGTACAGATCCTTCCCGCGGGATCACCAGGGTCGCACCCGGTGAACCTGATGCAGGATCGCTAGGGCCCCCGTTGTGTAGCGGCCTAGCACGCCGCCCTCTCAAGGCGGTAGCGCCGGTTCGAATCCGGTCGGGGGTACTGGTCTAAACCACCATGGGCTATGGTGTAATTGGCAACACTACGGTTTCTGGTACCGTCATTCTAGGTTCGAGTCCTGGTAGCCCAGCGGGTCATTTCAAGATCCTGGATCTTCACGGAGATCCGAAAATGCAGGTAGGCCCCCGTTGTGTAGCGGCCTAGCACGCCGCCCTCTCAAGGCGGTAGCGCCGGTTCGAATCCGGTCGGGGGTACGCACAGAGAATGGGCCCTTCGCATCTTGCGGAGGGCCTTTTCGTTTGCCCGGGCGACGGCGTGCCCTACCGCCAACTCCCCGGTCGGCGCGATGAGTTGAACAGCCACCGACGGCATCCCCGCGCCCCCGGCATCCTCCCCGGCCCTCCCCGACACACCTCCGGCCCACCGCTGCGGCGTTGAAGCGGTGAGCCGGAATGAGGGAGTAGGGATTCAGCCGTTGCGGCGCAGCGCCTCCGACAGGCGGGCGGCGGCGTCGATGATCGCCTGGGCGTGCATCCGGCCCGGGTGCCGGGTCAGACGCTCGATGGGGCCGGAGACCGACACCGCGGCCACCACCCGGTTCGAGGGGCCGCGCACCGGCGCCGACACCGAGGCGACGCCCGGCTCGCGCTCGCCGATCGACTGCGCCCAGCCCCTGCGCCGAACCCCGGACAGGGCCGTCGCCGTGAAGCGAGCCCCCTGGAGCCCGCGGTGCAGGCGCTCCGGCTCCTCCCAGGCCATCAGGATCTGGGCGGACGAGCCGGCCTTCATGGTCAGCGTCGAGCCGACCGGCACGGTGTCCCGCAGGCCGGAAAGCCGCTCGGCGGCCGCCACGCAGATGCGCATGTCGCCCTGCCGCCGGTAGAGCTGCGCGCTCTCGCCCGTCACATCGCGCAGATGTGTCAGCACCGGCCCGGCCGTGGCCAGGAGACGGTCCTCGCCGGCCGCCGCCGCGAGCTCGGCAAGACGCGGGCCGAGGATGAAACGGCCCTGCATGTCCCGCGCAACTATCCGGTGATGTTCCAGTGCCACGGCGAGGCGATGTGCCGTGGGTCGTGCGAGCCCTGTGGCCGCGACCAGACCTGCGAGGGTGGCCGGACCGGACTCCAGAGCGCTCAAGACAAGGGCAGCCTTGTCCAGAACGCCGACGCCGCTAGAGTTGTCCATGCAACGATATTCTCGTCTCACTCTGTGAAACGCAAGTTCAATTTTCTCCGGAAGTCGTCAAGCTGTACTGGCGATCCGTACAACGGATCGCGGCCTTTGTCCGGGTGCGCGGTACGGACGGGGCAATCGATCTCTAGTAGTGCCGGCGACGACGCCGGGCGGAGGGAAGGCGATGGCCAGGACACTCGCTGAGAAGGTCTGGGACGACCATGTCGTCAGGCGTGCCGAGGGCGAGCCGGACCTGCTCTTCATCGATCTGCACCTGCTGCACGAGGTGACAAGCCCGCAGGCCTTCGACGGGCTGCGCAAGAACGGCCGTCAGGTGCGGCGCCTCGATCTCACCATCGCCACCGAGGACCACAACACCCCCACGATCGACATCGACAAGCCGATCGCGGACCCGGTCTCGCGAGTCCAGCTGGAGACGCTGCGCAAGAACTGCGCCGAGTTCGGCGTGCGCCTGCACCCGCTGGGCGACGTCGAGCAGGGCGTCGTCCACGTGGTGGGACCGCAGCTGGGCCTGACCCAGCCCGGCACCACCGTGGTCTGTGGCGACTCCCACACCTCCACCCACGGCGCCTTCGGCGCGCTCGCGTTCGGCATCGGCACCAGCCAGGTCGAGCACGTGCTCGCCACCCAGACGCTGCCGCTCGCCCCCTTCAAGACGATGGCCATCACCGTCGACGGCGAACTGCCCGACGGCGTCACCGCCAAGGACCTGATCCTCGCCATCATCACGAAGATCGGCACCGGCGGCGGCCAGGGCTACGTCCTGGAGTACCGCGGCTCCGCCATCGAGAAGCTGTCGATGGAAGCCCGCATGACCATCTGCAACATGTCGATCGAGGCCGGCGCCCGCGCGGGCATGATCGCCCCCGACCGGACCACCTTCGACTACCTGGAAGGGCGTGCGCACGCCCCCAAGGGCGAGGACTGGGACGCCGCGGTCGCGTACTGGAAGACCCTGAAGACGGACGAGGGCGCGGTCTTCGACGCCGAGGTCGTCATCCAGGCCGACGAACTCGCTCCGTTCGTCACCTGGGGCACCAACCCCGGCCAGGGCGCGCCCCTGTCGGCCAACGTCCCCGACCCGGCTTCGTACGAGGACGCTTCGGAGCGGATGGCCGCCGAAAAAGCCCTGGAGTACATGGGGTTGACCGCCGGGCAGCCGCTGCGCGACATCAACGTCGACACCGTCTTCGTAGGTTCGTGCACCAACGGCCGCATCGAGGACCTGCGCAACGCCGCGGCCGTCATCGAGGGCCGCAAAGTCGCCGACGGCGTGCGGATGCTGGTCGTCCCCGGCTCGGTCCGTGTCGCCCTCCAGGCCATCGACGAGGGTCTGGACAAGGTGTTCACGGCCGCCGGCGCCGAATGGCGGCACGCGGGCTGCTCGATGTGTCTGGGCATGAACCCCGACCAGCTGGCCCCCGGCGAGCGCTCCGCGTCCACCTCCAACCGCAACTTCGAGGGCAGGCAGGGCAAGGGCGGCCGCACCCACCTGGTTTCGCCCCAGGTCGCCGCAGCGACCGCGGTGCTCGGCCATCTGGGCTCGCCCGCCGACCTGTCCGACGCCCGTACCCCCGTGGAGGCCTGAGAACCATGGAAGCGTTCACCACCCACACCGGCCGGGCCGTGCCGCTGCGCCGCTCCAACGTCGACACCGACCAGATCATCCCGGCCCACTGGCTGAAGAAGGTCACCCGGGACGGGTTCGAGGACGGGCTCTTCGAGGCCTGGCGCAAGGACTCCGAGTTCGTTCTGAACAAGCCCGAGCGCAAGGGCGCCACGGTATTGGTGGCGGGCCCCGACTTCGGAACCGGCTCCTCGCGCGAGCACGCCGTGTGGGCCCTGCAGAACTACGGCTTCAAAACCGTGATCTCCTCCCGCTTCGCCGACATCTTCCGCGGCAACTCGCTGAAGAACGGGCTGCTCACCGTCGTTCTCGACCAGCACACCGTGGACGCCCTGTGGGCCCTCACCGAGCGCGATCCCGACGCCGAAATCACCGTTGACCTGCAGGATCGCCAGGTTCGCGCGGAAGGCGTCACGGCCGGCTTCGAACTCGACGAGAACGCCCGCTGGCGGCTTCTGAACGGCCTGGACGACATCTCGATCACGCTCCAGAACGAGCCGCAGATCTCCGCGTACGAGGCGCGCCGACCCGCCTTCAAGCCGAGCACGATCCAGGCCTGAACCGCCTATTGACCCCCCTTCGGCTGCATCGCGCCCCCTGATTTCCGGACCGGTTTCCGGGCAGGGGGCGCGTCGCGTTTTGGGGTACGGGGGTGACGTCAACTAGCCTTGTGCGCAGGGCGGATGGCCGGATAGTCGCTTGCGCGATCGGGGGATCGTACGGACGTCCAGAAGTCGCTGGATTCGCTCAGTTGCCCCCGCCGGAGGTGACAACTCGCCTCAGATGGCACAATCGACGCATGGAACGCGACAGCCAACTCAAGCTCTACAGGCTGGTGGCGGACCAACTCAAAGAAGCGCACACAACGGTGCGTGAACTGCAAGTCCCGGAGGGCGTACGGATGGCGCTGTCCCGGAAGCTGCTGGTCATAACAGCGGCTGCCAAACACGATCTCGCCGATGCGGCAAGACGTCTGGACCGGTTGATGAAGGACCTCGACGAGGGCCGATTCCCCGAAGGCGACTGAGCCGTAAGGAACTCGGCAAGAGCCGACTTCGTTGCGGCACTAGGGTGATTAGCCCGTTTCGTGTTTGATTTGCGGTATATATCTGCCTAACGTGCGAAAAGGCCTGGACGCTTTCGCTCAGGCAATGTCTCCGAAGGGGAAGACGTGAACAAGGCGCAGCTCGTAGAAGCGATTGCCGACAAGGTCGGCGGCCGTCAGCAGGCCGCGGACGCGGTGGACGCGGTGCTGGACGCGATCGTCCGTGCGGTCGTCGCCGGCGACCGCGTCTCGGTCACCGGTTTCGGCTCGTTCGAGAAGGTCGACCGCCCGGCCCGCTACGCCCGCAACCCGCAGACGGGTGAGCGCGTACGGGTCAAGAAGACCTCGGTTCCGCGCTTCCGTGCGGGTCAGGGCTTCAAGGACCTCGTCGCGGGCTCGAAGAAGCTCCCGAAGAACGACGTGGCCGTCAAGAAGGCGCCCAAGGGCAGCCTCTCGGGCGGTACTTCCACCCGCACCACCGTCAAGAAGGCCGCGGCCAAGAAGGCCACGACCGCCAAGAAGGCCACCGCCAAGAAGACGGCAGCGGTGAAGTCGACCGCGGCCAAGACCACGGCGGCCAAGAAGACCACCGCGAAGAAGGCCACCGCCAAGACGGCGACGGCCACGGCCAAGAAGGCGGCTCCGGCCAAGAAGGCCACGACCGCCAAGAAGGCCACCGCGAAGAAGACCGCGCCCGCCAAGAAGGCCGTCGCGAAGAAGGCGCCCGCGAAGAAGACCACGGCGCGCAAGACCACCGCCAAGAAGGCGACCGCTCGCAAGAAGTAGTCACCAGCGGCAAGGCTCAAGCGCCGGGCCGGGCTCCCCTCGGGGAGACCCGGCCCGCGGCCGTTTCGGGGCCGAGCAGCCCGCGCGGCGGGGCTCAGAAGGTCTGCAACGTCACCAGCGTGATACGAGGCGCGGTGGTGGGCCCCTCGGTCTCGATGCGGACCCGCTGGCCGGGCCTCAGCAGCCGCAGACCGCCCGCGTCGAAGGCGGGAGCCCCGAATTCCACCGGAGTGCCGTCGTCGAGCAGCACACTGCCGCTGCGGGTCTCGGGGTCGTATGTGTACGCGGTCGCCTGCATACCCGCAGCCTAATGCCCCCGTACGGGGTCCAGGGCGCCCCACAGGGCCGCGGTGGCCGGGCCGACGCCCAGGGCGAGCGCGGCGCGCAGATCCGCTCCCGTATCGACGTCCCTGCGCACCGACTCCACCCCGTCGAGCAGGATTTCGGCGGCCCCCGACGCGCCGTGGGCGGCCCGGGAGGGGCCACCGAATGCCGGGTTCAAATCGAGGGGGGCAACGGCGGAAAGGAAAGTCGTGCCGATTCCCGCGGCGTCCGCGAGAAAAGCACGCGGGAATGCGCCGGCCGCGGCGAGCACCCGGCCCAGTTCGGCGGGGCGCAGCGCCGGCAGGTCCGCGTTCAACGCGGCCACCGCGAGCGCCGCCCCGCGTGAGCGCACCCGGCGGGCCCCGTGCGCGAGCGCGGCGTTGAGGCCGGCGCCGGGGGAGTCGGGCACGATGCGCGCGCCGATCGCGGCCAGCTCCGCGCCGGCCTGCCGATCGTCCGTGACGACTGCCACATCACGTACCCGCGGGCAGGCGAGCGCAGCCGCCACGGTGTCGAGCGCGAACGCCAGGGCGAACCGCGGCCGGTGCGCGTCTCCCACCGCGGCCGTCAACCGGCTCTTGGCCAGCGCCAAGGGCTTCAGCGGGATGACGAGGGACCAGCGGGCGGCTGTGGCGGTGTTCGTGGCGTCCCCTCCGTCCGGGCAGCGCCCCGGCCCGTCCGGGCGGCGGCGGGCTTCATTGTCACCCGCCCGGAGGGTCGCTGTCCGGGCCGGGGCGTACGGTGTTCTCGACAGACCATGGGCCCGGGGCGCCACGTGCCCCCGCCGCCGAGCAGGGTCGGTTCCCCGGGTCCCACAAGGGCCCGGCAGGGCCAACAGAGGAAGGTGTCCGAGTGTCCCGCCGCAGAATCGGCTTCTGGTACCGCCTGGCGGCGGTCATCTCAAAACCGCCGCTGGTCGTTCTGTTCAAGCGGGACTGGCGGGGAATGGAGAACATTCCTTCCGACGGCGGATTCATCACCGCCATCAATCACAACTCGTATCTGGACATGTTCTCGTACGGACATTTCCAATACAACACGAGGCGTGTGCCCCGATTCCTGGCGAAGGCCGCGCTTTTCAAGGCGCCGGTCGTCGGGACCCTGCTGCGTGGCACGGGCCAGATTCCCGTCTACCGCGAGTCCACCACCGCCGTCGGCGCCTTCCGCGCCGCCGTGGATGCGGTGGAGCGCGGTGAATGCGTGGCCTTCTACCCCGAAGGCACCCTGACCCGCGACCCGCACCAGTGGCCGATGACCGCGAAGACCGGCGTCGCGCGGGCCGCCCTGATGACCCGGGCGCCCGTCATCCCGGTCGCCCAGTGGGGCGCCAACTTGGCGATGCCGCCGTACGCCAAGGAGAAGAAGGTCCGCTTCTTCCCGCGCAAGACCCTTCAGGTGAAGGCCGGTCCGCCGGTCGACCTCGACCGGTTCTACGACAAGGAGCCGACACCCGAGGTGCTCAGGGAGGTGACCGAGACCATCATGGCCGCGATCACCTCGATCCTGGAGGAGCTGCGGGGCGAGCAGGCCCCCGCGAAGCCGTACGATCTGCGCGAAGTCCGCGCGCGCCAGCGCCGCGAGGCCGCCCGGGAGGACACCAAGTGACGCACGGCACCACCAAGGCAGCGGTGTTCGGGACCGGTTCGTGGGGCACGGCGTTCGCCATGGTCCTCGCCGACGCGGGCTGCGAGGTGACCCTGTGGGCACGCCGCCCCGACCTCGTCGAAGCGGTCAACTCCACCCGCACCAACCCGGACTACCTGCCCGGCATCGAGCTGCCCGCGTCCGTACGGGCCACCACCGACCCCGCAGAGGCCGCGGCCGGCGCCGACTTCACGGTCCTCGCCGTCCCCTCGCAGACGCTGCGCGACAACCTCGCCGCGTGGGCGCCCCTGCTGGCACCCGACACCGTGCTCGTCTCCCTCATGAAGGGCGTCGAACTCGGCACCGCCAAGCGGATGAGCGAGGTCGTCGCCGAGGTCGCCAAGGTGTCCGACGACCGTGTCGCCGTGGTCACCGGGCCCAACCTGGCCAAGGAGATCGCCAAACGGATGCCGGCCGCGGCCGTCGTCGCCTGCCGCGACGAAGCCGTCGCCCAGCGCCTCCAGGCCGCCTGCCACACCCCGTACTTCCGCCCGTACACCAACACCGACGTCGTCGGCTGCGAACTGGGCGGCGCCGTCAAGAACGTCATCGGTCTCGCGGTCGGCATCGCCGACGGCATGGGCCTCGGCGACAACGCCAAGGGCTCGCTCATCACCCGCGGCCTCGCCGAAACCACCCGGCTGGGCCTCGCGATGGGCGCCGACCCGCTGACGTTCTCCGGGCTCGCCGGCCTCGGCGACCTCGTCGCCACCTGCTCCTCGCCCCTGTCGCGCAACCACACCTTCGGCACCAACCTCGGCAAGGGCATGACGCTCCAGGAGACCATCGCGGTCACCAAGCAGACCGCCGAAGGCGTCAAGTCCTGTGAATCCGTGCTGGATCTGGCCCGCAGGCACGGCGTCGACATGCCCATCACGGAGACCGTCGTCGGCATCGTCCACGAGGGCAAGCCGCCGGTCGTCGCCCTCAAGGAGCTGATGTCACGCAGCGCCAAGGCCGAGCGCCGGTGACGCACCGGGCCCCGTGGCAGTGGCCGCGGGGCTTCGAACGGGTACCCTCAACGCGATATGAGCAGCGAGAACCTCCCCCAGAGCCCTGAGAAGCAGCCCCGCAAGCCGCGGGTGGCCGTGGTGTTCGGCGGCCGCAGTTCGGAACACGGCATCTCGGTCGTGACCGCCGGCGCCGTGCTGCGCGCCATCGACCGTACGAAGTACGACGTGCTGCCCATCGGCATCACGACGGACGGCCGCTGGGCGCTCACCGCCGACGAGCCGGAGCGGATGGCCATCAGCGACCGGCGCACCCCGAGCGTCGAGGAGCTGGCCGAGTCCCCCGAGGGCGGCGTGGTCCTGCCCGTGGACCCGGGCAGCCGTGAAGTCGTCTACACCGAGCCCGGTTCGGTGCCCAAGGCGCTGGGCGAGGTCGACGTCGTCTTCCCCGTGCTGCACGGCCCCTACGGCGAGGACGGCACCCTCCAGGGTCTCCTGGAGCTGTCCGGCATCCCGTACGTCGGCGCGGGTGTCCTCGCCTCGGCCGTCGGCCAGGACAAGGAGTACATGAAGCGCGTCTTCACCTCCTTCGGGCTGCCCGTCGGGCCCTACCTGGTGGTGCGCCCGCGCGAGTGGGAGCAGGACGAGAAGGCCGCCCGCCAGCGCATCGCCGACTTCGCCGGTGAGCACGGCTGGCCGCTGTTCATCAAGCCGTCCCGGGCCGGTTCCTCGTTCGGCATCACCAAGGTCGACTCCTTCGACGGCCTGGACGAGGCCATCGCCGAGGCCCGCCGCCACGACCCCAAGTTCATCGTCGAGTCGCTGCTGCGCGGCCGCGAGATCGAGTGCGGTGTCCTGGAGTTCGAGGACGGGCCGCGGGCGAGCGTGCCCGCCGAGATCCCGCCGGTGACCGCGCACGACTTCTACGACTTCGAGGCCAAGTACATCGACTCGGCGGCCGGCATCGTGCCCGCGCCGATCGGCGACGAGGCCACCGCCGAGGTGCGGCGCCTCGCCGTCGAGGCGTTCGAGGCGGCGTCCTGCGAGGGCCTGGTCCGCGCGGACTTCTTCCTTCAGGACAACGGCGAGTTCGTCATCAACGAGATCAACACGATGCCGGGCTTCACGCCCATCTCGATGTACCCGCGCATGTGGCAGGAGAGCGGCGTCGCGTACGCGGACCTCGTCGACAAGCTCATCCAGGCGGCGCTGCGCCGCCCCACGGGCCTGCGCTGAGCGCTCTGCCGGGAGACGGGAGGGGCGCGGCGAGCGCGGGAGGTCCATGACCGGCCGCCCGCGCGCCGCGGGGCCGCGCTCCACGCGCCGGACGTTCCCGGTCCCGTCAGACGGTCTTCGGGACGGCCTTGGCCATGGGGGCGGCGAAGGCCTGGAGCAGGGACGCGTCGTTGGCGTACCGGGTCCCCGTCAGAAGCTCGACGTAGGGGTCCCGGTACTGGCTGATGAAGCGGGGACCCTGGTCACGCTTCTGCACCGTCCAGTCGATGCCGTCCACACCGATACCGGGAAGCGTCGGATCCGACATCTCGTCGGGGCGCGGGATGCCGCAGCGCAGTACGATCTCCGCGTCCCCGTCTCCCCACCGGGCCGTCAGCGGCGAGTCCGGGGTGGGATCGTGCCGCTTCTGCCCGGCCACGGTGTCGGGCAGCAGCTTGTCGAGGGCCGCGCAGGCGGCCGCCTCCTTGGCGGACGGCGAGGGAACCGCCACCGTCGCGGTGGCGTCGGACGAAGAACAGCCCGCGACCGCCAGGACGGCGACCGCGGGCAGGAAGAGAAGCGGCCGGCGGCGAGAAGAAGTCACCGGCCCAGGGTAAGCGGGGGCTACAGATGGACGACCGGGCAGGTCAGGGTTCGGGTGATGCCGTCCACTTGCTGGACCTTGGCGACCACCATGCGACCGAGTTCATCGACGGTCTCGGCCTGGGCCCGCACGATCACGTCGTACGGCCCGGTGACGTCTTCGGCCTGGATGACTCCCGCGAGCTCTGCGATGGCCTCGGCGACTGTCGACGCCTTGCCCACCTCGGTCTGAATGAGGATGTACGCCTGTACCACGGAACCTCCAGGGCGGCCACGAGGATCATGTGGGGGAGAGAAAGAGACGCCACGGTACCGCGTCGCCCCGCGCGACGGGGAGACCCGCGCGACCGGCCGCCCGCGCCGAGCCGTGAGAACGGCCACGAAGTTGACGTATGTGTTGACGGTACCCACGCCCGAGGCCGCTCGCGACCGCAAGCGCACCGGGCCGATGGGGTACGACGATGAGAGGTGGGACACGGTGAAAGGCACTGTGGGCGAGTTGGGGGAGTTCGGGCTCATCAGGGAGCTGACCTCCCGGCTCACCACCACCCCCGCGGTCAGGCTGGGGCCCGGCGACGACGCCGCGGTCGTGACCGCACCCGACCGCAGGGTGGTCGCCAGCACGGACGTCCTCCTGGAGGGACGGCACTTCCGGCGCGACTGGTCGACGGCGTACGACGTCGGGCGCAAGGCCGCCGCACAGAACTTGGCCGACATCGCCGCGATGGGCGCGGTGCCCACCGCGGTGCTGCTCGGCCTCGTCGTGCCGGCCGAACTCCCGGTCACCTGGCCCACCGAGCTGATGGACGGCATCCGCGACGAGTGCCAGGTGGCGGGCGCGGCCGTGGTCGGCGGTGACGTGGTGCGCGGCGACACCATCACCGTGGCCATCACCGCGCTGGGTGATCTGCGCAACCACGAGCCGGTGACCCGGGCCGGCGCCCAGCCGGGCGACGTCGTCGCCGTGACGGGCTGGCTCGGCTGGTCGGCCGCCGGCTACGCGGTGCTCTCGCGCGGCTTCCGCTCGCCGCGCGCCTTCGTCGAGGCACACCGGCGCCCCGAGCCCCCGTACCACGCGGGCCCCGCGGCGGCCGGGCTCGGCGCCACCGCCATGACCGACGTCAGCGACGGCCTGGTCGCCGACCTCGGGCACATCGCCGAGTCCAGCAAGGTCCGCATCGACCTGCGCTCCGGCCTCATCGACATCCCGACGCAGATGAGCGACATCGGCCAGGCCGTCGGCGTCGACCCGCTGCAATGGGTGCTCACCGGCGGCGAGGACCACGCGATCGTCGCCACGTTCCCGCCGGACGTGAAGCTGCCGGCGCGCTGGAAGGTGATCGGCGAGGTCCTGAACCCGTCCGCGCTGCCCACCGTCACCGTGGACGGCGCGCCCTGGACCAGCAAGGGCGGCTGGGACCACTTCGGGGACGATTCCGCGTGATCCCCCGCGTGATCCCCCGCGTGCTGACCGTCGCCGGATCCGACTCCGGCGGCGGCGCGGGCATCCAGGCCGACCTCAAGACGATGCTGGCGCTCGGCGTGCACGGCATGAGCGTGATCACGGCCGTCACCGCGCAGAACTCGCTGGGCGTCCAGGGCGCCTGGGAGCTGCCGGTGGAGGCGGTACGGGCCCAGTACCGGGCCGTCGTCGACGACATCGGCGTGCAGGCCGTCAAGACCGGGATGCTGTCGTCGGCGCCCCTCGTCGAGGCCGTGGCAGACCTGCTCGCCGCCACCGGGGTGCCGGTCGTCGTGGACCCGGTCGGCGTCTCCAAGCACGGCGACCCGCTGCTCGCCGCCGAAGCCCTCGACTCCGTACGCACCGCGCTGCTGCCCACCGCGACCGTCGCCACGCCCAACCTGGACGAGGTGACGCAGCTCACCGGTGTGCGGGTGGCGGACGAGGACGGGATGCGCCGGGCGGCCGATGCGGTCCTGGCGTTCGGGCCGCGGTGGGCGCTCATCAAGGGCGGACACTTCCCCGGCGACGCGCTCGACCTGCTGAGCGACGGCCACGAGGAACACTGGCTGCGCGCGCCCCGCCTGGACAACCGGCACACCCACGGCACGGGCTGCACGCTCGCGTCCGCCATCGCATCGGGCCTCGCCAGGGGGCGCACCGTCCCGGAGGCGGTGCGCGCGGCCAAGGAGTACGTCACGGGCGCCATCGGCGCGGGGTTCGCGCTCGGCGCCGGCATCGGGCCCGTCGATCACGGCTGGCGCTCGCGGTAACGGGTCCGGCCCCGGGGCACCGCGCCCCGCGGCCCGCGCAGCGCTCCCGGGTACGGCAAAAAGCCGGCCCACCGAGGTGGACCGGCTTTTCAAGGCAACCGCAGGGGCTGCGCTACGACAGACGTCGCAATTAGCGCGAGACCTTGCCGGCCTTGATGCACGAGGTGCAGACGTTGAGCCGCTTCGGCGTCCGACCGACCACGGCACGCACACGCTGGATGTTCGGGTTCCAGCGACGAGACGTACGGCGGTGCGAGTGCGAAATGTTGTTGCCGAAGCCCGGCCCCTTGCCGCAGACGTCGCAGTTGGCAGCCACGGGTCACTCCAAAAGCTTCAGATGCATTAAATGCACTTACAGTGAAAACCGGCGCACCGGAATCAGAGATCTGAAGTGGCTTGCCGGGGGAATCGGCCCGACTCTCGCCGGGCAACCGAAGCAGCATACAACGCCTGCTCCTGAGATACGAAACTACCACGGTCCCGGCCGCCCCCGCCCCGGCCCCCGGCCCGCACCGGGTCTACCCTGCGGGTTCGGCCGCGTCCCGTGCGCCGCCCCGCCACGCAAGGAGGACCACCAGGTGCCGCAGACCCTCGATGCCGTCGCGGTACGCGGCTGGTGCGCGCTGGCACTCGACGCGCTGGGCCGGGACCGCGAGGCGATCGACGCGATCAACGTGTACCCGGTCGCCGACGGGGACACCGGCACCAACCTCTATCTGACGATGGAATCCGCGGCGCAGGCCGTCGAAGCCGTCTTCGCCGCCTACCCCCAGCCCCCCGTGTACGCGGGCGTCCCGCCCACCACCGACGTCGTACGGGCCATGGCGCACGGCGCGCTGATCGGCGCCCGCGGCAACTCCGGCACGATCCTCGCCCAGCTCCTGCGGGGCATGGCCGAGGTCGTCCAGGACGACGGGGACCTGGCCGCGGCGCTGGACAGGGCCGCGGCCGCCGCCTACCTCGCGGTCGCCCACCCCGTCGAAGGCACGGTCTTGACGGTGGCGACGGCGGCCGCCACGGCGGCGCGCACCGCGAACGGCACCCCGGCCGCGGTGGCGCAGGCCGCCTACGCCGGCGCCCGTGACGCCCTGGACGCGACGCCCTCGCAGCTCGCCGCCCTCGGACGCGCGGGCGTGGTGGACGCGGGCGGGCGGGGCCTGGTCACCGTGCTGGGCGCCCTGGTCCAGGCGCTGTCGGGCGAGGCCCCGACGGCGCGCAGGGACGCACCGGTGCCGGTGCCGGTGCTGGACTGTCCGGCCGAGGCCGAGACGGCGGGCCCCGCCTTCGAGGTGATCTACCTCCTGGAGGCCGACGACGCGGCCGTCGACCGGCTGCGGGCCCGGCTCGACCGGCTCGGCGACTCCCTGGTCGTCGTGGGCGGCGACGGGCTCTGGAACGTCCATGTGCACGTCGACGACGCGGGCGCCGCCGTGGAGGCGGGGGTCGAGGCGGGCCGGCCGTACCGGATCCGCATCACGCACTTCGAGCAGCAGGCCGCCGTCGAGCCCCCCAGGGAACAGGCCCAGCGGGCCGTGGTCGCCGTCGTGCCCGGCGAGGGCCTGGCCGGGCTCTGCGCCGATGCCGGGGCCACCACCGTGCTCGCCCGGCCCGGCGAGCCCCCGGCCAGCGGCGAACTCGTCGAGGCGATCCGGCGCGCACACGCCCGCGAGGTCGTGCTGCTGCCGAACGACGCCGAGCTGCGCCACACGGCGGCCGCCGCCGTCGAACAGGCGAGGGCCGAGGGCATCAGGGTCGCGCTCATCCCCACAAGGGCCGCCGTCCAGGGCATCGCGGCGCTCGCCGTGCACGCCCCCGACCGGCGCTTCGACGAGGACGTGGTCGCGATGACCTCCGCGGCCGGCGCCACCCGCCACGCCGAACTGGCCGTCGCCGAACGGCAGTCGTGGACGATGGCCGGGGTCTGCCAGGCCGGGGACGTGCTCGGCCTCATCGACGGCGACGTGGTCGTCATCGGCCAGGATCTGGCGGACACGGCCCGTACCGTCCTCGACCGGATGCTGGCGGCGGGCGGCGAACTCGTCACCCTCGTCCTCGCCGCCGACGCCCCGCCGGAGCTGGCCGCACTGCTCGAATCCCACGTCGGCAAGGCGCACTTGGCGGTGGACACGGTCGTGTACGAGGGGGGCCGCCAAGGGGTCCCGTTGCTGATCGGCGTCGAGTAGCCGCCCGCCCGGCGCGGCCTGGCCGGCCCCGTCGTGCGGATCCCGCGACGCGGGGGTGACCCGCGGTTGTCCACAGGTTTTGGCGCACTGTCAGTGCGGTGGTGTGCAATGGATCGCGTGCCTGCGCTCGAAGAACCACTGAAGAAGCTGCTCGGCGGACCCACCGCGAAGGTGATGGCCGAGCACCTCGACCTGCACACGGTCGGCGACCTCCTGCACCACTACCCGCGGCGCTACGAGGAGCGCGGCCAGCTCACCAAGCTGGCCGAGCTGCCGCTGGACGAGGACGTGACGGTCGTCGCCCAGGTCGCCGACGCCCGGGTGCACACCTTCAACGGAGGGCGCGGCCAGCGCCTGGAGATCACCATCACCGACGGCAGCGGCCGGCTCCAATTGGTGTTCTTCGGACGCGGCATCCACAAGCCGCACAAGGAACTGCTGCCCGGCAGCCGCGCGATGTTCGCCGGCAAGGTGTCGATGTTCAACCGGCGCATGCAGCTCGCCCACCCCACATACGCGAAGCTGGGCGCGGACGCGGCCGAGGCGGACGACACGGTCGACATCGACTCGTGGGCCGGCGCCCTCATCCCGATCTACCCGGCCTGCAAGGGCCTGGAGTCCTGGAAGATCGCCAAGGCGGTCGACGCGGTCCTGCCCAGCGCCCAGGAGGCCGTCGACCCGCTGCCCGAGACCCTGCGCGAGGGGCGCGGCTTCGTCCCCCTGCCCGAAGCGCTGCTCAAGGTCCACCGGCCACATACGAAGGCCGACATCGAGGACGCGCGCCGGCGTCTGAAGTGGGACGAGGCGTTCGTCCTCCAGGTGGCGCTCGCCCGCCGACGGCACGCGGACGGCCAACTCCCCGCCGCAGCAAGGCGACCCGTGCCCGGCGGCCTGCTCGACGCCTTCGACGCCAAGCTGCCCTTCACTCTGACCGAAGGGCAGGAGAAGGTCTCCGAGGAGATCTTCGACGACCTGGCGACCGAGCATCCGATGCACCGCCTGCTCCAGGGCGAGGTCGGCTCCGGAAAGACGATGGTCGCGCTGCGCGCCATGCTCGCCGTGGTCGACGCGGGCGGCCAGGCCGCGATGCTCGCGCCCACCGAGGTCCTGGCCCAGCAGCACCACCGCTCGATCACCGAGATGATGGGGGAGCTCGCCGAGGGCGGCCTGCTCGGCGGCGCCGAGCTCGGCACCAAGGTCGTGCTGCTCACCGGGTCCATGGGGATGCCCGCCCGGCGCCAGGCCCTGCTCGACCTGGTCACCGGCGAGGCGGGCCTGGTCATCGGCACGCACGCCCTGATCGAGGACAAGGTGCAGTTCCACGACCTGGGCCTGGTGGTCGTCGACGAGCAGCACCGCTTCGGCGTCGAGCAGCGCGACGCCCTGCGCGGCAAGGGCAAACAGCCCCCGCACCTGCTCGTCATGACGGCAACACCGATCCCGCGCACGGTCGCCATGACGGTCTTCGGCGACCTGGAGACCTCCGTACTCGACCAGCTGCCCGCCGGGCGCTCGCCCATCGCCAGCCATGTCGTGCCCGCCCAGGACAAGCCGCACTTTTTGGCCCGCGCCTGGGAGCGGGTGCGCGAGGAGGTCGACAAGGGGCATCAGGCGTACGTGGTGTGCCCGCGCATCGGGGACGATGAGGAGGAGGCCAAGACCGCCAAGGGCAAGAAGAAGGCGGAGGAGGCGGAGACCGCCGACAAGCGGCCGCCGCTCGCCGTGACCGAGATCGCCGAGCAGCTGAAGAAGGGTCCGCTCCAGGGGCTGCGCACCGAGATCCTGCACGGCAGGATGCAGCCCGACGACAAGGACGACGTGATGCGCCGCTTCGGCGCCGGCGAGGTCGACGTCCTGGTCGCCACGACCGTCATCGAGGTCGGTGTGAACGTGCCGAACGCCACCGCGATGGTGATCATGGACGCGGACCGGTTCGGCGTCTCCCAGCTCCACCAGCTGCGCGGCCGCGTCGGCCGTGGCTCCGCGCCCGGCCTGTGCCTGCTCGTCACCGACATGCCTGAGGCAAGCCCGGCCAGGGCCCGCCTCAACGCCGTCGCGTCCACGCTCGACGGCTTCGAGCTCTCCCGCATCGACCTCGAACAGCGCCGCGAGGGCGATGTGCTGGGCCAGGCCCAGTCCGGAGTGCGCTCCTCACTGCGGATGCTCACCGTCATCGAGGACGAGGACGTCATCGCCGCCGCCCGCGAGGAAGCCGTCACGGTCGTCGCCGCCGACCCGGAGCTGGCGGGCCATCCCGCGCTGCGCACCGCCCTGGACGCCCTGCTCGACAAGGACCGCGAGCAGTACCTCGACAAGGGCTGAGAGACTGGGGGAGCACATCCGACGCATGAACCTCATACATTTCATGAACCTCATGAACCCCCTGGCCATGGACAAGGACTGAGATGACCCGCGTGATCGCCGGCCGGGCCGGTGGCCGCCGCCTCGCCGTACCGCCGGGCACCGGCACCCGCCCCACGTCCGACCGGGCGCGCGAGGGGCTTTTCTCCACCTGGGAGTCGCTGCTCGGCTCGCTCGACGGCATCCGGATCGCCGATCTGTACGCGGGCTCAGGAGCCGTGGGCCTGGAAGCGCTCTCCCGGGGCGCCGCCCACGCCCTGCTCGTCGAGGCCGACGCCCGCGCCGCGCGCACCGTCCGCGACAACGTGGCCGCATTGAAGCTCCCCGGCGCCGAGGTGCGTACCGGCAAAGCGGAACAGATCGTCACAGGCCCGGCGCCCGCCGACCCCTACGACGTGGTGTTCCTCGACCCTCCCTACGCCGTGACCGATGACGATCTCCGCGAGATCCTGCTCACACTCCGCCGCGGGGGCTGGCTCGAAGCGGACTGCCTCGTCACCGTGGAGCGCAGCACACGAGGCGGGGAATTCGGCTGGCCCGAAGGATTCGAAGCACTGCGGGCCCGTCGTTACGGCGAAGGAACGCTTTGGTACGGTCGCGCCGCCTCCACGTGCGAAGACGCACCGCGAGACACCCCATGACCGGACCGGAGAGCGAGGGACATCAGATGCGCCGCGCCGTCTGTCCGGGGTCCTTTGACCCCATCACCAACGGACACCTCGACATCATCGCCCGCGCCTCCCGTCTGTACGACGTCGTACATGTCGCGGTGATGATCAATCAGTCGAAGAAGGGCCTGTTCACCGTCGAGGAGCGGATCGACATGATCCGCGAGGTGACGGCCGACTTCGGCAACGTGGAGGTCGAGTCCTTCCACGGCCTGCTCGTCGACTTCTGCAAACAGCGGGACATCCCCGCGATCGTCAAGGGCCTCCGGGCCGTCAGCGACTTCGACTACGAGTTGCAGATGGCCCAGATGAACAACGGCCTCTCCGGCGTGGAGACCCTGTTCGTGCCCACCAACCCGACGTACAGCTTCCTGTCGTCCTCGCTGGTCAAGGAGGTCGCGACCTGGGGCGGAGACGTCTCTCATCTGCTACCGGCCACCGTCCACGAGGCCCTGGTCGCCCGGCTCGCCCGGACGTGAGCATCTGACAGGCCGTCACCCGGTGTCGGGCGGGCGCCGACTGGCCTTACAGTCGTCCCGTCCGTCTCCAATCCGTTAGAAGAGTGGCGATCACCGGTGGACGTGCAGAAGAAGCTCGACGAGATCGTCGAGGCGGTCGGCAGCGCCCGGTCCATGCCCATGTCGGCCTCGTGCGTGATCAACCGCGCGGAGCTCCTGGCGATGCTGGAAGAGGTGCGCCAGGCCCTGCCCGACTCGCTAGCCCAGGCCCAGGAGCTGATCGGCGGCCGCGAGCAGATGGTCGAGCAGGCCCGCCAGGAGGCCGAGCGGATCATCGAGTCCGCGCACGCCCAGCGCGGCACGCTGATCTCCGACACCGCCGTCGCCCGCCAGTCCCAGGACGAGGCGGACCGGATCCTGGACGAGGCCCGCAGGGACGCCGAGGAGATCCGCGCCGAGGCCGACGACTACGTCGACTCCAAGCTGGCGAACTTCGAGGTCGTCCTCACGAAGACCATCGGCTCGGTCGACCGGGGCCGCGAGAAGCTGCTCGGCCGCGGCCCGGGCCTGGACGAGCAGGGCCGCGCCGACGAGGACGCCCCCGAGTACAGCGCGGACCCGCAGACGCTGATCCACCGCGCGGACGAGTACGTCGACGCCAAGCTGGGCGCCTTCGAGGCGGTGCTCGCCAAGACGCTCGACGCGGTCGGCCGCGGCCGCCAGAAGCTGCACGGCCGCATCGCCACCGACGACCTCGGCGCCCACATGGCCGCGCAGGACGCCGCCGGGGATCTGCACCAGCACACCAGCGACGCGGACTACCTGGCCGGTCTCGCCGGCCCGGCCGAGCCCGCGCCCGCCGAGCCCGCACCGGTCGCCGCGCACGCCGTCGAGGCGCACATCCCGGCCCAGCAGCAGCCCCCGCTGTACGACCCCTACGGCTACCAGCAGCCGCAGCAGGACCCGTACGGCTACCCGTCGCAGGCCCAGCAGCAGGAGCAGTACGCGCAGTACGGGTACGCCCAACAGGATCCGTACGCCTACGACCAGAGCCAGCAGCACTACTCCGGCGCGGGCACCGGCTCCACCGGGGCGGCCGACGCCGGGCACTACGGCGCGCAGCCCCAGCACCAGCCTTCGCACCAGCCGCAGCAGGCCGCGCTCGACGAGACCAGCCTCTTCGACACCAGCATGATCGACCTGGACCAGCTGCGTGCCTACGAACAGGGCCACGGGCACAACCGGCCCTGACGCTCAGCGGCCCCGGGCGCCCCGCGAGCGGCGGGGCCGAGGGGCGAAGAGGGCCGGATTGGGTCTATGGCGGCCGGTCCAGTATCCTGGCTCTTCGGTCGCGCGTACGTCCGCGATCCAAGCTGCCCGATTCGCTCAGCGAAGCCGGTGGCAGCCACCCCACGATCTCGAAAGCAGGAAGAGCCCTGAGCACGCGCCTCGACCACCGCAATCCCCTCGTGTTCGACACACACGAGCTGGGACGGCGTCCCGGTGCGCTCCAGCGGCTCTCCCGCACCGTGGAGGCCCCGAAGGAACTCGGGATCCCCGAGGTCATCCACGTGCCCGAGGGCAGGCCCGTGGACATCGAGCTCCGCCTGGAGTCGGTCATGGAAGGGGTGCTTGTCACAGGCACCGCCCGTGCATCGGCCGACGGGGAGTGCGTAAGGTGTCTGGAGCCGCTTCAGCAGGATGTTGAAGTGGACTTCCAGGAAATGTTCTCGTACCCCGACACCGACGACCGGGGCCGCCACAAGGCAGCCGCGGACGACGATGCCGAGGACGACGAGGACATGATTCCGCTTGAGGACGGCATGTTCGACCTTGAGCCTTTGCTGCGTGACGCGGTGGTGCTCGCACTGCCGATGCAGCCGGTGTGCCGGGAGGACTGCCCGGGGCTGTGTTCCGAATGCGGAGCGCGCCTGGCGGACGACCCGGAACACCACCATGACGCCGTCGACATTCGTTGGGCGGCATTGCAGGGACTCGCCGGGACCATCCAGGACGGCGAGAAGGACAACATGAGCGGCACTGCGTCTGACGTGCAGGATGCCGCCGAGAAGCAGGAGAAGTAGCCGTGGCTGTTCCGAAGCGGAAGATGTCGCGCAGCAACACGCGCCACCGCCGGTCGCAGTGGAAGGCTGCGGTCCCCACCCTGGTTGCGTGCGAGCGCTGCCATGAGCCGAAGCTCCAGCACATCGCGTGCCCGAGCTGCGGCACCTACAACAAGCGCCAGGTCCTCGAGGTCTGAGCGGCTGGTGAGAGGCCCGATGTCTGAGTCCAACGCCAAAAAGGCGGACAACAACACGGCCTCGTCCCACACGCTTCTGGAAGGGCGGCTCGGGTATCAACTTGAGTCCGCCCTTCTGGTGCGTGCGCTCACCCACCGTTCGTACGCGTACGAGAACGGCGGTCTGCCGACCAATGAGCGGCTGGAGTTCCTCGGGGACTCGGTGCTCGGTCTGGTCGTCACCGACACGCTGTACCGCACCCACCCCGACCTCCCGGAAGGCCAGCTGGCCAAGCTCCGGGCCGCGGTGGTCAACTCTCGTGCGCTCGCGGAGGTGGGCCGAGGGCTCGAACTCGGCTCCTTCATCCGGCTCGGCCGGGGCGAAGAGGGCACGGGCGGCCGGGACAAGGCATCCATCCTCGCCGACACCCTTGAAGCGGTGATCGGCGCGGTCTATCTCGACCAGGGTCTTGAGGCGGCGTCCGCGCTCGTCCACAAGCTGTTCGACCCCCTGATCGAGAAGTCCTCGAACCTCGGGGCCGGCCTGGACTGGAAGACCAGTCTCCAGGAGCTCACGGCGGCCGAAGGGCTCGGCGTTCCCGAGTACCTGGTCTCCGAAACCGGTCCTGACCACGAGAAGACCTTCACTGCTGCCGCCCGCGTCGGTGGTGTCTCGTACGGCACCGGCACCGGCCGCAGCAAGAAGGAAGCGGAGCAGCAGGCCGCGGAGTCGGCATGGCGGTCCATCCGGGCCGACGCCGACGAGCGGGCCAAGGCGGTGGCCGAGGCCCCCGTCGCCGTGACCGACGGCGGGTCGCCGACCCCCGCCGCCGGTGATTCGGCGGCCTGAGCCCTTTCCTTCGAACCCCCGCCCGGCGCACTTCGGTGCCCGGGCGGGGGCTTTTCCGCGTTCTGCGTCGGCGCGTGCCGGCGCGTGTCGGCCCAGGTCCGCCTGTGGCGGCCCATGCCGGCCCGCCCGGGGTCCGGCGCGGGCGCCCATCGGCTGCGGGGTAATCTGCGCGCATGCCTGAGCTGCCCGAAGTCGAAGTCGTCCGGCGCGGTCTTGAACGCTGGGTGGCCGGGCGCACCGTCGCGGACGTCGAGGTGCTGCATCCCCGCGCCGTACGCCGCCACCTCGCCGGGGGCGACGATTTCGCGGCGCGGCTCAAGGGGCACCGGTTCGGCGTCGCGCAGCGGCGCGGCAAGTACCTGTGGCTGCCGCTGGCCGACACCGACGCGTCCGTACTGGGGCACCTCGGGATGAGCGGTCAGCTCCTCGTGCAGCCCGAGAGCGCTCCGGACGAGAAGCACCTGCGGATCCGGGTGAGGTTCCAGGACGACCTCGGCACCGAACTGCGCTTCGTCGACCAGCGCACCTTCGGCGGGCTCTCGCTGCACGACACCGCCGCCGGCGGCACGGACGGTCTTCCGGACGTCATCGCGCACATCGCCCGTGACCCGCTGGACCCCGCCTTCGACGACGAGGCCTTCTTCGTGGCGCTGCGACTGCGGCGCACCACGGTCAAGCGGGCACTGCTCGACCAATCGCTCATCAGCGGGGTCGGCAACATCTACGCCGACGAGGCCCTGTGGCGCGCGCGGCTGCACTACGACCGGCCGACCGCGACCCTGAACCGCCCCAAGGCGGCCGAACTCCTGGGCCACGCACGGGACGTGATGAACGCGGCGCTCGCCGTCGGCGGCACCAGCTTCGACAGCCTCTACGTCAACGTGAACGGCGAGTCCGGCTACTTCGAGCGCTCCCTCGACGCGTACGGCCGCGAGGGCGAGCCGTGCAGGCGCTGCGGGACGGCGATGCGCAGGCGGGCCTGGATGAACAGGTCGAGCTACTTCTGCCCGAAGTGTCAGAGGGCTCCGCGCGTCACGTCGTAGCGCTGCTGCGCCGCGAGCACCGCGGGCATCTCGCCCTCCACGAAGTGGATGAGCGACAGCAGCCGCTCGGCCACCTCGCGGCCCAGCGGGGTCAGCTCGTAGTCGACCCGCGGCGGGTTGGTGGGCTGTGCCTCGCGCAGCACGAGGCCGTCGCGCTCCAGTGAGTGCAGCGTCTGGGAGAGCATCTTCTCGCTGACCCCGTCGACCCTGCGGCGCAGTTCGTTGAAGCGGAAGCTCCCCTCGTACAGGGCGCCCAGGGTGAGGCTGCCCCAGCGGCCGGTGACGTCTTCCAGCGTGCGCCGCGAGGGGCAGGACTTGGCGAACACGTTGAACGCCAGGTCCGCACCGGGGGTGCCTTCGGCGCACGGTCCGGCCACGCGCTCCGCGACGACAGAGGTCTCATCCATGCAGCCAGCATACTCGCCCGCAGCGCCCCATTCAGGGTTGCGCTAACCAAAAGTTAGTGCTTACCTAGGTGCAGCGCCGCAGCGGGCAGCCGCCGCGGAACCGGCCCCCGGCCTCGCGTCCGTCCCGCCGCTTCTCCTCACCCTCAAGGGGATTTCCGCCGTGATCACTCCCGTCGTCTCGATCGCCCACCACTCCGGATACGGCCACACCGCCGTCCTGGCCGAAGCCGTCCGCGCGGGCGCCGCCGAGTCCGGAGCCACCGTCCACGTCATCACGGTCGACACCATGGCCGAGGCCGAGTGGGCGCTGCTCGACGCGTCCGACGCCATCGTCTTCGGCTCGCCCACCTACATGGGCACCGCTTCGGGCGCCTTCCACCAGTTCGCCGAGGCCACGTCCAAGCGCTGGTTCACAGACGCCTGGCAGGACAAGCTCGCGGCGGGCTTCACCAACTCCGGCTCCAAGAGCGGCGACAAGGGCCACACCCTCCAGTTCTTCCAGACCCTCGCCGCCCAGCACGGCATGCACTGGGTGAATCTCGGCCTCAAGCCGGGCTGGAACACCAGCACGGCCTCCGAGTACGACCTCAACCGGCTCGGCTTCTTCGGGGGCGTCGGCGCCCAGAGCAACACCGACCAGGGCCCCGAGGGTGTCCACAAGGCGGATGTGGCTACCGCCGAGCACCTGGGGCGCCGCATCGCCGAGACCGCCCGGATCTTCGCCGCCGGCCGCGCCGCCGCGAACGCCTGACCCGCAGGCCGCTCGTCGCGCTCCTGGTGACGCAGCCGAAAGAGCCCCCGCCTTCTGTCAGGCAGGGGCTCTTCCGTGCGCTCACTTCGCGCCCGCTCACTTCGCGCGCTCACGACACGAGCGGAACGCGTCCGCACGACACCGCGCGGACCACTGATCAGTAACCGAAGTCCTGTGTCCACCAGGGGCCACCGGGGCCGAAGTGCACTCCGACGCCCAGGGATTTGTACGAGCAGTTGAGGATGTTCGCACGGTGGCCGGGGCTGCTCATCCAGGCGTCCATCACGGCCTTGGCGTCGGCCTGGCCGCGGGCGATGTTCTCGCCGCCCAGACCCTGGACGCCGGCCCTGCCGGCCCGGTCCCACGGCGACCGGCCGTCCGGGTCGGTGTGGTCGAAGAACCCGCGGGCCGCCATGTCGTCGCTGAAGGCGGTCGCCAGCGAGCCGAGCGACGGGTCCGCCGTCACGGCGCTGCAACCCACCTGCGCGCGCTGCTGGTTGACCAGGGACATCACGGTCGCGGCGGCCGACACCTCGGCGCTCGGCACCTGGGCGCTCGGCGCCTGGGCGCTCGGCGCCTGGACGCGCTGCGAGGGGAGGATGCTCTGCGGAGCGCTCGGCGGCGCCGCCGGCGCGGAGGCCGGCTTCGAGGGGACGACGGCCGGGGCCGGGGCCTGCGCCTTCTTCCGCGGGGCCGAAGCGGACGGCGGGGCCGAGGGCGGGGTCGACGGAGTGGCCGAAGTGCTGGGGGAGGGGGCGGTCGACGGCGCGTGCGCGGCCTTGGCCGAATCCGAGGGCGTGGGCGCCGCACCGGTGGGCTTCTCCGACTCGCCGCCCTGCGGCCGCACATTGGGCGTGATGCTCGCCCGGGCCTGACCGCCCGCCGAGATGTCGCCGCCCACCTTGTACGTGCCGCCGCCCGGCAGCAGACCCGAGCTGACGGCCACCGCGCCCACGGCCACCGCGGCGGAGACGCCGAGCAGTCCGGTGCGCACCGGCACGATCAGCCGCTTCTTCCGGCGTGCTCCACCCCGGGACCTGCCGTCCGTACCCGCCGTGAAATCTGCGGGCGCGGGTTCGGCGGCGGAGCGACGATGGCGTCCCATCTGCTGTGCCTTCCTCAATGCCAATGAACAGGCCGTGGACAATGCCCTGGCCGCATTGCCCAAGGGCCTTGACCGGCCTCGAAATGATCAAATGGGCACTAACCCATACGGGTGAGGCTCATTTCGTCGCGACTGTACGCCATGACGCATGGGGGCGAAGTGCCGCGTGAGCAATTGGCCCGTTAGCGTGCACGTATGAACGAAGATGCGCACGACGCTGTCCGCGTCACGGCCTGGGTGCGCGGGCAAGTGCAACAAGTCGGCTTCCGCTGGTTCACCAGGGCACATGCTCTGGAGATCGGCGGCATCAGTGGGTTCGCCCTCAATCTGGACGACGGGCGCGTCCAGATCGTCGCCGAGGGGCCGCGTGAGAATTGCCACCGTCTGCTCGACTGGCTCCGCTCCGCCGACACACCGGGCCGCGTCGACGGGGTGACCGAGATCTGGGACACAGTGCGCGGCGGCTACGACGGCTTCGCCATCCGCTGACCCCGCGGCGCGTCCGCGCGGGGGCCGGCCGCGGTGACCCCCCGCGTCCGGCCCGGCACCCGGCGCTGACCTCGGACGATCTGCCTGTTGCCAACGCGCGCCCGGCGTGGAAGGCTGCGGAAGTAAGGATGATCTCCACGCCCCCAGGGCTCCGTGAAGAGGCAGCGACGCCGCGTTCAGCGGCCGCGCGCCCCCGGATTGCCCATGGATACGGGGCGTGATCGTGTTGACCGTCAAACTTTTTGGTGAGACTCTGGAAGCCCCGCGCACCTTAGCTGTTTGGCACGAAGAACCACAGTCAAGTCCAAGCACCGCGGGTGCGATTCCCTCACGACCCACACCGCTTCGGTCGGTCACTCAGTGTGGAGGACCATCCATCATGGCAAAGGCGCTTCTCGGTTACGTCGGCGGTTCCGACCCGCGACTCCTCGCCGAGATGCGACGGCTCCAGCAGCGCGTCCAGGACCTTGAGTCCGAGCTCAACCGGATTCAGTCCGAGAACGACGTGCTGTCCGCTGCCGCCGCTTCGCACCGCGGAGATTCGCTGCTCGAAGGCATCGACATCGACGTCCCGCAGGCGGAGCCCGCACTCACCTGATCCTGAGGTGAGAGAGGCTTCCGTCACTCTCGTCGAGATCGAGAGATCCGCAAGACCTGCAATGTATTGCAAGGGACGCTTCGGCGTCCCTTCTTTCTTTCCCCCGGTATCCCCCGGTGTCCCCGGCGTCACTGAGTTCTTCGCCTCCGGTGGCCTCCGGGCCGGCCGCCTTTCTCTCACGGTCTGATCTGCCCTGCACCTTCCTGGGCGAAACCGACAGCGAAAGGTAGAGTCCGGCGGCGTGCACCTCAAGGCCCTCACCCTGCGCGGATTCAAATCCTTCGCATCCGCGACCACCCTCAAGTTCGAACCGGGCATCACCTGCGTGGTGGGCCCCAACGGATCCGGCAAGTCCAATGTCGTGGACGCGCTGAGCTGGGTGATGGGTGAGCAGGGCGCCAAGTCGCTGCGCGGCGGAAAGATGGAGGACGTCATCTTCGCCGGAACGACCGGCCGCCCGCCGCTCGGCCGCGCCGAAGTCTCCCTCACCATCGACAATTCCGACGGCGCCCTGCCCATCGAATACGCCGAAGTCACCATCACGCGGATCATGTTCCGCAACGGCGGCAGCGAATACCAGATCAACGGCGACACCTGCCGGCTCCTCGACATCCAGGAACTGCTCTCCGACTCCGGCATCGGCCGCGAGATGCACGTGATCGTCGGCCAGGGCCGGCTCGACTCCGTCCTGCACGCCGACCCGATGGGGCGGCGCGCCTTCATCGAGGAGGCCGCGGGCGTCCTCAAGCACCGCAAGCGCAAGGAGAAGGCGCTGCGCAAGCTGGACGCGATGAAGGCCAACCTCGCCCGCGTCCAGGACCTCACCGACGAACTGCGCCGCCAGCTCAAACCACTGGGCCGCCAGGCCGCCGTCGCCCGTCGCGCCGCCGTCATCCAGGCCGACCTGCGCGATGCCCGGCTGCGACTGCTCGCCGACGACCTCGTACGGATGCGGGAGACGCTGAGCGCCGAGATCGCCGACGAGGCCGAGCTGCTGCGCCGCAAGGAGAGCGCGGATGCGGACCTCAAGGCGGCGCTCGCCCGCGAGGCCCACCTCGAAGAATCGGTGCGGCAGTTGGCGCCGCGGCTCCAGCGCGCCCAGCAGACCTGGTACGAACTGTCCCAGCTCGCCGAGCGGGTGCGTGGCACTGTCTCGCTCGCCGACGCCCGGGTCACCAGCGCGAGCGCCCAGCCCCCAGAGGAGCGGCGCGGACGCGAGCCGGAGGACATGGAGCGGGAGGCCGCCCGGATCCGCGAACAGGAGGCGGAGCTCGAAGCCGCCCTGGAAGCCGCCGAACACGCCCTTGAGGACACCAGCGCCCACCGCGCCGACCTCGAACGGGAACTCGCCGCCGAAGAACGGCGTTTGAAGGATGTCGCCCGCGCCGTCGCCGACCGGCGCGAGGGCCTGGCGCGGCTGCACGGCCAGGTCAACGCGGCGCGGAGCAGGGCGGGTTCCGCGCAGGCCGAGATCGACCGCCTCGCCGCGGCGCGCGACGAAGCGGGAGAGCGGGCGGCCCTCGCCCAGGCGGAGTACGAACAGCTCAAGGCCGAAGTCGACGGCCTCGAAGCCGACGACAGCGAGCTCGCCGACGCCCACGACGCCGCCAAGCGCGAGCTCGCCGGCGCCGAAGCCGCGCTCGGCGCCGCCCGCGAGGAGGCCACCGCCGCCGAACGCGAACGCGCCGCCGTCGCCGCCCGGCACGACGCCCTCGCCCTCGGCCTGCGCCGCAAGGACGGCACCGGCGCACTGCTCGGCGCCCGCGACGCGCTGACCGGGCTGCTGGGCCCCGCCGCCGAACTGCTCACCGTGACCCAGGGCCATGAGGTGCCGGTGGCCGCCGCCCTCGGGGCCGCCGCCGACGCCCTCGCGGTCAGCGGGCCCTCCGCGGCCGCCGAGGCCATCCGGATGCTGCGCAAACAGGACGCGGGTCGCGCCACGCTGCTGGTGAGCGGCGCCCCCGAGGACCACAACGCGCCGCCCGCGCGCGGCGACGGACCGCAGCGCGCCGCCGACCTGGTGCGCGGCCCCGCCGAACTGATGCCCGCCGTACGCAGGATGCTGCGCGACGTGGTGGTGGTCGCCACCCTGGAGGACGCCGAGGACCTGGTCTACGCGCGGCCCACGCTGACCGCCGTCACCGCCGAGGGCGATGTGCTCGGCGCCCACTTCGCGCACGGCGGCTCGGCGGGCGCGCCCAGCCTCCTTGAGGTACAGGCCGCCGTCGACGAGGCCGCCGCCGAGCTCGCCGACCTGGCCGTACGGTGTGAGGAGCTGGCCGGGGCGCAGCAGACCGCGGCGGAGCGGCGCGGTCAACTGGCCGCCGCTGTCGAGGAGTTGGCGGAGCGCAGGCGGGACGCCGAGAAGGCGCGGTCATCCGTCGCCCAGCAGCTCGGGCGCCTCGCAGGCCAGGCCCGCGGCGCGGCCGGTGAGGCCGAGCGGACCGCGGCGGCCGCCGCCCGTGCCCAGGACGCCCTGGAGAAGGCCACCGAAGAGGCCGAGGAGCTGGCGGAACGGCTCCTCGTCGCCGAGGAGACACCCGTCGAGGAGGAGCCCGACACCTCGGTACGGGACCGGCTCGCCGCCGACGGCGCCAACGCCCGCCAGACCGAAATGGAGGCCCGCCTCCAGGCCCGTACGCACGAGGAGCGCGTCAAGGCGCTCGCCGGGCGGGCCGAAGCCCTGGACCGCGGGGCCCGCGCCGAACGCGAGGCGCGGGCCAGGGCCGAGCAGCGGCGCGCCCGGCTGCGGCACGAGGCGGCCGTCGCCGAAGCCGTCGCGTCGGGCGCCCGCACCCTGCTCGCCCACGTCGAGGTCTCGCTGGTGCGGGCCGAGCGGGAGCGGGCCGACGCCGAGTCCGCGAAGGCCGCGCGCGAGCAGGAGCTGACCGCGGCCCGCGGCGCCGGCCGGGACCTGAAGGCGGAGCTCGACAAACTCACTGATTCAGTTCACCGCGGCGAGGTACTAGGAGCAGAGAAGCGGCTGCGCATCGAGCAGCTGGAGACCAGGGCGCTGGAGGAGCTGGGGGTCGAGCCGGCCGGGCTCGTGGCCGAGTACGGGCCCGGTCGGCCGGTGGCCCCCTCCCCGCCCGCCGAGGGAGAGGAACTGCCGGATGACCCGACGCACCCGCGCAACCAGCCGGTCCCGTACGTGCGTGCCGAGCAGGAGAAGCGGCTCAAGGCAGCCGAACGGGCGTACCAGCAGCTCGGAAAGGTCAACCCGCTCGCCCTTGAGGAGTTCGCGGCCCTGGAGGAGCGCCACCAGTTCCTTTCCGAGCAGCTGGCAGACCTCAAGAAGACCCGGACCGACCTCCTTCAAGTCGTGAAGGAGGTCGACGAGCGGGTGGAGCAGGTCTTCACCGAGGCCTACCGCGACACGGCGAAGGAGTTCGAGGGTGTCTTCTCGCGGCTCTTCCCGGGCGGCGAGGGCCGGCTGATCCTGACCGATCCCGGCAACATGCTCACCACCGGGATCGACGTCGAGGCACGTCCGCCGGGCAAGAAGGTCAAGCGGCTGTCGCTGCTCTCGGGCGGCGAGCGATCGCTGACCGCGGTGGCGCTGCTGGTCGCCATCTTCAAGGCCAGGCCCAGCCCGTTCTATGTGATGGACGAGGTCGAGGCCGCCCTCGACGACACCAACCTCCAGCGGCTGATCCGGATCATGCAGGAGCTCCAGGAGTCCTCGCAGCTGATCGTGATCACGCACCAGAAACGGACCATGGAGGTGGCCGACGCGCTGTACGGCGTCTCCATGCAGGGCGACGGCGTCTCCAAGGTCATCAGCCAGCGGCTCCGCTGAACCGGGCCTGTCCCAGCGATCGTCGACCACAAGCCACCTGTTCAAGTCTTGAACGTGACCCGGCGAGTCATGCCTGCAAATTCACAACCGAACAGGTATTGACTTCGAAACTTGAAGGCATAGTCTCTGCAACGTTGCTTTTACCTTCAAGTGGTGGGTGACGGGAAGTTGTGCACCACTTGGAAGAGTCCCCTCACCCCCGGCGACGCTGCCGGGCGGCCCCAGGAGTACACGTGACCAGTACCGCGCAGGCGAAGGCGTCCGGAGGCGGCCACACCGCCCCGGACCACCTCGGCCATGTCATCTTCATCACGGCGGCGGCCGCGATGGGCGGCTTCCTCTTCGGCTACGACAGTTCCGTGATCAACGGCGCCGTAGAGGCGATCCGCGACCGGTACTCCATCGGGTCGGGGACGCTCGCCCAGGTCATCGCCATCGCCCTGATCGGCTGTGCGATCGGCGCCGCGACCGCGGGCCGCATCGCCGACCGCATCGGCCGCATCCGCTGCATGCAGATCGCGGCGACCCTGTTCACCATCAGCGCCATCGGTTCGGCCCTGCCGTTCGCGCTGTGGGACCTCGCCTTCTGGCGGATCATCGGCGGCTTCGCCATCGGCATGGCCTCGGTCATCGGCCCGGCCTACATCGCCGAGGTCGCCCCGCCCGCCTACCGCGGCCGGCTCGGCTCCTTCCAGCAGGCCGCCATCGTCATCGGCATCGCCATCTCCCAGCTCGTCAACTGGGGCATCCTGAACGCCGCGGGCGGCGACCAGCGCGGCAAGATCATCGGGCTTGAGGCCTGGCAGGTCATGCTCGGCGTCATGGTCGTCCCGGCCGTCCTGTACGGGCTGCTGTCCTTCGCCATCCCCGAGTCGCCCCGCTTCCTCATCTCGGTCGGCCGCGACGTGGACGCCAAGCGGGTGCTCGCCGACGTCGAGGGCAAGGACGTCGACCTGGACGCCCGCGTCGCCGAGATCGAGCACGCCATGCGCTCCGAGCACAAGTCGTCCTTCAAGGACCTGCTCGGCTCCAAGTGGGGCTTCCTGCCCATCGTCTGGGTCGGCATCGGCCTCTCGGTCTTCCAGCAGCTGGTCGGCATCAACGTCGCGTTCTACTACTCCTCGACGCTGTGGCAGTCCGTCGGCATCGACCCGTCCGGCTCGTTCTTCTACTCGTTCACCACGTCGATCATCAACATCATCGGCACCGTGGTCGCGATGGTCCTGGTCGACCGGGTCGGCCGCAAGCCGCTCGCGCTCGTCGGCTCCATCGGCATGACGGTGGCGCTCGCCGTCGAGGCGTGGGCCTTCTCGGCCGACCTGGTCGACGGCAAGCTCCCCAACACCCAGGGTGTCGTGGCCCTGATCGCCGCGCACGTCTTCGTTCTCTTCTTCGCCCTGTCCTGGGGCGTGGTGGTCTGGGTGTTCCTCGGCGAGATGTTCCCGAACCGGATCCGCGCGGCCGCCCTCGGCGTCGCCGCCGCCGCCCAGTGGATCGCCAACTGGGCCATCACCGCCAGCTTCCCGAGCCTTTCGGACTGGAACCTGTCCGGCACCTACATCATCTACGCGATCTTCGCCCTGCTCTCGATCCCCTTCGTGCTCAAGTACGTCAAGGAGACCAAGGGCAAGGCGTTGGAGGAGATGGGCTAATCCCCGCTGCCCCTCTCCTCTCACCCAACCGCCCCGGCTCGCCGATCGAGCCGGGGCGGTTGGGTTACGCCCGCCGCTCCGCCCGGGACCCCGTTCGGGCCTGGACGGCCCTCGTCCTCACTCGCCGGACGGGCTGAGACGGGTTGCAGTGGGCGCCCTGCCGGGGCCGGACCGCTGGGGGCGCGGGGACTTGCGGGGTTGAGGGTGTGCGTGCCGCCCGGCGTCGAGTGGTTCAGGGGCGCGGGCACGGTTCGCAGTTGAAGGCGGGGTGGCTGGGGGCGCGCCCGGGGGAGGTCAGGCCTGGGCCTGCTCGCAGAACAGCCGCAGGCTGCGCCACCCCTCCTCCACCGGCATCCCCCCGCACAGCGGGTGCAGCACCAGGCTGTCGCCCTCAAGGGCCGCACACTCCTGCGGGGTCACCACGCGGTACACCCCCTCCGCGCGCAGTTCCGCCACCGACGCGGCCGCGGACTTCACCGCCGAGCGGATGTCCTTGGACTGCCAGGACGCATACATCCGCGCCTCATGAAGGAAGTGCTCGCCGTACTCGGCCCAGGTGCGGTCGGGGTCCTCGCTGAGGTGCAGCAGGGGCGTCCTCGCCGCCGGCATCATGCAGAAGCCCTCGGTGCCGTACTCGGCGAGCCTGTCGTTGTAGTACGCCTCCAGCTCGGGCAGATGCGCGCTCGGGAAGAACGGCAGGCCGAGCCGGGCCGCGCGATTGGCGGCCGCCCGCGAGGAGCCGCCGACCAGCAGCATCGGATGCGGCTCGGTGAACGGACGCGGCGTGACCCGGACCCGGCGCCCGCGATAGGTGAACTCCTCGCCGCTCCACGCCTTCAGGAGGGTTTCCAGGAGCTCGTCCTGAAGCCTGCCGCGCCGGCCCCACTCGACACCCTGCTGCTCGTACTCGGCCGGCCGGTATCCGATTCCCGCGACCGTCACGAGGCGGCCCCCGCTCATCAGGTCGAGCACCGCGATGTCCTCCGCCAGGCGCAGCGGGTCGTACAGCGGCCCGATGATCGCCGAGACCGTCACCGCGATGCGCCCGCCCGATGCCCGGCCGGCGCCCCTCATGGAGGCGCTGCGCGCCGCTGAATCTCCCTGTGTCGCGCCGAAGACCGCGCCCGCGAAGGCGAAGGGCGAGGGCAGCCAGTTGTTGTCCGTGCCGTGGTGCTCCTCGGTCTGGATGGTGTCGATGCCGTGGTCGTCGGCGTACGCGGCCATCTCCAGGGCGGCTTGGTAGCGGGCGGAGAGCGACTGGGCGGTGGCGTCCGGGTCCACCAGATTCATGCGTACGACCGTGAACGGCATGGAAAATCCCCCTCCACCGAGCGGGTTCCGTGGGGGAACCCGGGCGAAGGGGGACGGTAGCTGACGAGGCGTCAGACAGCCAGGGTCTCGGCCGACTCGGCGTCCTCGAACGATCCGGCGGGCACCACGGCGGGCTTGGGCAGGGCGAGGTAGAGGAGCCCGGAGATCACGACGGTGGCGACCCAGCCGAGGCCGTACTCGCCGACCGGGTTGTTCGCGGACAGCGGGCCGGTGAACCAGTCGGACTTGGTGAACATCAGGCCGCCGACCAGGCCGGCCGCCCACGCGGCGACCGCGGCGGGGGAGAAGCCGCCCTTGTACCAGTAGGCGCTGGTGCGGGTGGTGTCGAGCAGTGCCTTCGCGTCGTACTCGGTGCGCCGCAGCATGTCCGCGCCGAACACACCGACCCAGGCCGAGAACGCGACGGCCAGCAGCGAGAGGAAGGCGATGAACGAGCCCATGAAGCTGGTGGCGACCAGCATCAGGATGCCGCCGAAGACCAGCGAGATGACCGCGTTGACGGAGACCGCCCAGTGCCGCGGGATCTTGAAGCCGAGGGTCTGCGCGGTGAAGCCCGCCGAGTACATCGACATCGAGTTGATCAGGAGCATGCCGACCAGCGCGATCAGCAGGTAGGGCACCGCGATCCACATCGGCAGGATCTCACCGAGGAAGGACACCGGGTCGGCCGCCGATGCCAGGTCCGGGGTGGAGACGGCCATGACCGCGCCCATCAGGACCATCGGCAGCACGACGATGCCGGCGCCGCCGATGGAGTTGCCGACGATCGCCTTGGCTGAGGCGGTGCGCGGCAGGTAGCGGGCGAAGTCGGGGGCGGACGGGATCCAGCTGACGCCGCCCGCGGCGATCATGCCGGTGCCCGCGACCATCAGGGAGGTCTTGCCGGCCGGCTGGTGGAAGACGGCGGACCAGTCGGTGTTCATGACCAGGTAGACGAGCACCAGGATCGAGAAGGCGCCGAACAGGAACGTCGCGTACTTGTTGCACTTCTGCACGACGTGGATGCCCAGGCCCGAGATCGCGAACGTGATGACCACGAAGACGGCGAGCGTGACGATGATCAGGAACGTGTTGCTCTTGATCCCGAAGAGGATGTCCAGCACGGTCAGCACCGCATAGGCGCCGGTCACCGCGTTGATGGTCTCCCAGCCCCAGCGGGCCACCCAGATCAGCGAACCCGGCAGCAGATTGCCGCGCTGGCCGAACACCGCGCGGGACAGCGCCATGCCGGGGGCGCCGCCGCGCTTGCCCGCGATCCCGATGAGCCCGACCAGGCCGTACGAGACAATGGGCGCGGCCACGGCGACCACGATCGCCTGCCAGAAGTTGAGCTTGTACGCGACGACGAGGCTGGCGCCCATGGTGAGCAGCAGCACGCTGATGTTCGCGGCTACCCACGTGGGGAAGAGCTCGCGGGTTTTCGCGGTGCGCTCCGCGTCCGGCACGGGCTCAAGGCCGCGTGTTTCCAGGGCGCTCTGCGGTTCGTCGGTGGTGCCAGTGTTCATGGGGGAGGAGTTCCGTGCCTCTCGCTCGGCTCGACGCTGAGCCGGTGGGGGTGGTCGAAGGGGACTCTACGCGCGTTGATGCGCCCACCTCTATCGTACTTTAATCTGACACCTGCCCCATAATTCCGTTCCGTACTCGGAGGAACGCACAAACTGGGTCCTGGCGGCACCCATACCCGATACTGGGACGGTTATGGAATTCGTCATCCTTGCTGTAGTCATCGCCCTGGTCGCGGTCGGCGCGATCAGCGGGCTGGTGGTCAGCAGCCGCAAGAAGAAGCAGCTGCCGCCCACCGCGCCGCCGAGCACGCCGACCATCACAGCCCCGCCCGCCGAGCCTCAGGTCGGTGAGGACGCCGCGGAGACGGCGCAGGAACCGCGCCGCACCATCGAGGAGGTCGGCCTTCCCGAGGCGCCCGCCACCCCGGTCGTCGTCGAGGAGCCGGTCGCCGAGGCGCCGGCGCTCGACGTCCCCGAACCGACGGCCGGCCGGCTCGTCCGGCTGCGGGCCCGCCTCGCCCGTTCGCAGAACTCGCTCGGCAAGGGGCTGCTCACCCTGCTCTCCCGCGAGCACCTCGACGACGACACCTGGGAGGAGATCGAGGACACCCTGCTGACCGCCGACGTCGGCGTCGCGCCCACCCAGGAGCTGGTCGACCGGCTCCGCGAGCGCGTCAAGGTGCTCGGCACCCGCACCCCCGACGAGCTGCGCACCCTGTTGCGCGAAGAACTCCTGACCCTGCTCGGCACCGACTTCGACCGCGAGGTCAAGACCGAGGGCGGCGAGAGGGTCCCCGGCGTCGTGATGGTCGTCGGCGTCAACGGCACCGGCAAGACCACCACCACCGGCAAGCTCGCCCGCGTCCTGGTCGCCGATGGCAAGTCCGTCGTCCTCGGCGCGGCCGACACCTTCCGCGCCGCCGCCGCCGACCAGCTCCAGACCTGGGGCGAGCGCGTGGGCGCCCGCACCGTGCGCGGCCCCGAGGGCGGCGACCCCGCCTCCATCGCGTTCGACGCCGTCAAGGAAGGCATCGCCGAGGGCGCGGACGTCGTGCTCATCGACACGGCGGGCCGGCTGCACACCAAGACCGGCCTCATGGACGAGCTCGGCAAGGTCAAGCGCGTCGTCGAGAAGCACGGCCCGCTCGACGAGATCCTGCTCGTCCTCGACGCCACGACCGGCCAGAACGGCCTGGTCCAGGCCCGGGTGTTCGCCGAGGTCGTCGACATCACCGGCATCGTCCTGACCAAGCTGGACGGCACCGCCAAGGGCGGCATCGTCATCGCCGTCCAGCGCGAACTGGGCGTCCCCGTCAAGCTCGTCGGGCTCGGCGAGGGCGCGGACGACCTGGCACCGTTCGAACCCGAGGCGTTCGTGGACGCGCTCATCGGCGACTGAGTCCATCCCCGGGGGTGTCCGGCGGACCGGGGCCGGGTCGCGGATCCACCGGACACCCCCCGGCGCACCGACGCCCCGCCGCACCGAAAGGTGCGGCGGGGCGTTTTCGTGCGCGGCGTACGGGCGCCGGAAGGTGCGAGGGAACCGCGCGACCGGCCACGGGCGGCCGACGGGCTACAAGCGGCGGGCCCGCGGAGCGGTTACGCCGCCGAGCGGTGGCAGATGTACGCCAGCGTGCCCAGCAGCAGACGGGCCTCGGGCGGCCGGGTCGCCGTGTCGAGGGACGGCGGGCGCAGCCAGTCCACATCGCCCGACGGCGGCGCCGGCACATGAGCGCCGCGGGGCGGGCAGCGCAGGTCCAGAACCGCGTCGTCCCAGCCCATCCGGTAGAGCAGCCCAGGGAGTTCGGCCGCGGCGCCCGGGGCCACGTAGAAGTGCGTGCGGCCGACCGGTGTCGTGGAGACCGGGCCCAGCGGAAGCCCCATCCGCTCCAGCCGCACCAGCGCCCGCCGCCCGGCCGCAGCCGCCACGTCCAGGACGTCGAAGGTGCGCCCCACCGGCAGCAGCACCGCCGCGCCGGGGCACCGCGACCACGCCTCGCTCACCTCGCCGAGCGTGGCGCCCGCCGGGACCTCCGGCGCGAAGGCCAGCGGATGCGCGCCGGGCGCCGCGCACGACGGACTGCCGCAGGAGCACTGGCCGTTCAGGGCGCGGGCGCCCGGAGCGACGTCCCAGCCCCACAGGCCGGTGTACTCGGCCACCGCGGTGACCTCGCTCGTACGAGTGGTCCGTGCGGAGCGGCCGCGGCGCCAAGAGCCGGGCCCGGTCTCCCTGATGCCCCGGCTGCCGCCGATCGTGAAGCCCATGCCCCCTCCAACGGGTCTGCCGCGTCCGTGGTTACGACGCCAGTGACATAGTCGTGACGATCCGGAGTTTTCCTGTCACTTTCCGTTTCCGCCAGGTCGGACACAGTCGTGAAAAGGGTCGTGCGATGTGCGCCGTGCGCCCCGGCTCACTCCGCTCCACCCGATGCTGATCGCCAGGTGTCAAGTGAATCGTGCCTGGCGGCAGGGGAGTTCATTCGAAGGGGTGGCGAATGGTGGCGTTTCCGCAAGCGCCATGGCCGGACGCGTGATCGTAGGATTACCGTCGGTACACGGACCTCGGGGGTATACGCGCCCGCGGGTATGCCGGAGGCAAGCAGGTTTCCCGTCCCAGCGGGTGCAACCGCGGGACAGGAGGCCCAACTGGCGGCATCCTGATGGAGGTTAGCGCAATCGACGCACAACCGACGCACATGAGGCTTCAGCGGATGGGGGGAGTTCCAGTGGGCGGCAGTGGGGCCAGTGGTGAGAGCGCCGGCAAGCGCCCCAACGAGCAGCTGAGTTCGTGGTTCGTACGCAGCGGCTGGTCGAAGGGCGAGCTGGCGCGCCAGGTGAACCGCCGGGCGCGCCAGATGGGCGCGCACCACATCAGCACCGACACGTCCAGGGTGCGGCGCTGGCTCGACGGCGAAATGCCGCGCGAGCCGATTCCGCGGATCCTCTCGGAGCTGTTCTCCGAGCGCTTCGGGAGCGTCGTCGCCATCGAGGACCTCGGCCTGCGCCAGGCCCACCAGTCACCCTCGGTGTCGGGTGTCGACCTGCCCTGGGCCGGGCCCCAAACGGTCTCGCTGCTCAGCGAGTTCTCCCGCAGCGACCTGATGCTCGCCCGGCGCGGCTTCCTCGGCACCTCGCTGATGCTGGCCGCAGGGCCCTCCCTGATCGAGCCCATGCAGCGCTGGCTCGTGCCCTCGCTGTCCAGCGAACCGGGCCCTCCCGAGACCGCCGCCAGCGCCCGGCGCCCCTCCCGGCTCTCCAAGCCCGAGCTGGAACTCCTGGAATCCACCACCGCGATGTTCCGCCAGTGGGACGCCCAGTGCGGCGGCGGCCTGCGCCGCAAGGCCGTCGTCGGCCAGCTCCACGAGGTCACCGACCTCCTCCAGGAACCCCAGCCCGCCGCCACCGCCCAACGCCTCTTCCAGTGCGCGGCCGAACTCGCCGAGCTGGCCGGCTGGATGAGCTACGACGTCGGCCTCCAGCCCACCGCCCAGAAGTACTTCGTGCTGGCCCTGCACGCCGCCAAGGAGGCGGGCGACAAGCCGCTCGGCTCGTACATCCTGTCGTCCATGAGCCGCCAGATGATCCACCTGGGCCGGCCCGACGACGCGCTCGAACTCATCCACCTCGCCCAGTACGGCAGCCGCGACTGCGCGACCGCCCGCACCCAGGCCATGCTGTACGCGATGGAGGCCCGCGCGTACGCCAACATGGGCCAGCCGAGCAAGACCAAGCGGGCCGTCAGGATGGCCGAGGACACCTTCGGCGACGCCGGGCTCGACGGCGAGCCCGAGCCCGACTGGATCCGCTTCTTCTCCGAGGCCGAGCTCAACGGCGAGAACGCCCACTCCTACCGCGACCTGGCCTACGTGGCCGGCCGCAGCCCCACCTACGCCTCGCTCGCCGAGCCCGTGATGGAGCAGGCCGTCGCCCTGTTCGGCAAGGACGAGGAACACCAGCGCAGTTACGCCCTGAACCTCATCGGCATGGCCACCGTGCACCTGCTCAAGCGGGAGCCCGAACAGTCGACCGTCCTGGCCGAGCAGGCCCTCAGGGTCGCCAAGCGGGTCCGCTCGGAGCGGGTCAACACCCGGCTGCGCAAGACCGTCGACACCGCCGCCCGCGACTTCTCGGACGTCGCGGAGGTGGTCCGGATGACGGACCTGCTCACCAGGGAACTGCCCGAGACGGCCGAGGCCGTCTGAGGCACCCGCCCGCCGCCGCACCCCCGGCGGCGCGGCACACGAACGCCCGTCGCCGCTCCGGACGCCGGGTCACCCCCTCGCCGTTCCGGACGCCGTACCCCCTCGCCGCCCGGACGCCGTACCCCCTCGCCGCCCGGGCGCCGTACAGAACCCGCCACCGCCGGCCCGGACCCCGGCCCTGGAGAACCCGGTGCCGCCTGCCGCCGCCGACGTGGCGGCGGCACCCAAGACCCCGGCCACGGCCTTCACCCCGTTCTGCCCGACTCGGCTCCCCCACGTCAGGTCGAACGGGTGAGACCGTGGCCGGTTCCACGGCCATCGGATGCCGCGGACGGCGGCCACGGGCGCCCTTGCGATCCGGCAGTTCACTGGCGTGTAACACGCCCGCCCCCTTCGTCACCCCGGCGAAACATCGTGCGGCATCGACGGAAACCGCGCTGGGTCAACCTCATGGCGCATAACCGGCCACCCGCCAGTTCCCGCCCGAGTAACGCCCCCGCACGGGCCGTACCGACGACGAGGAGACGCCGATGCCCCCAGGCATCACGCTCGCAGCTGCCGCCCCGCAGCTGTCCAGCGCCAACACCGGCTTCATGCTGATCTGCTCAGCGCTGGTGATGATCATGACGCCCGGGCTGGCCTTCTTCTACGGAGGCATGGTCCGCGTCAAGAGCACCCTGAACATGCTGATGATGAGCTTCATCAGCCTGGGCATCGTCACCATCCTGTGGGTGCTCTACGGCTTCAGCCTGGCCTTCGGCGAGAGCAACGGCTTCATCGGCTGGTCCAAGGACTACTTCGGGCTCAGCGGCATCGGCCTGGTCCAGCTGTGGCCCGGATACAGCATCCCGGTGTACGTCTTCGCCGTCTTCCAGCTGATGTTCGCGGTCATCACACCCGCGCTCATCAGCGGAGCGCTCGCCGACCGCGTCAAGTTCAGCGCCTGGGCCCTGTTCACCGCCCTGTGGGTCACCGTCGTCTACTTCCCCGTCGCGCACTGGGTGTGGGCCTCGGACGGCTGGCTCTTCAAGAAGGGCGTCATCGACTTCGCCGGCGGCACCGCCGTGCACATCAACGCGGGTGCGGCCGCCCTCGGCGTGATCCTGGTCATCGGCAAGCGCGTCGGCTTCAAGAAGGACCCGATGCGGCCGCACAGCCTGCCGCTGGTCATGCTCGGCGCGGGCCTGCTGTGGTTCGGCTGGTTCGGCTTCAACGCGGGGTCCTGGCTCGGCAACGACGACGGCGTGGGCGCCGTGATGTTCATCAACACCCAGGTCGCCACCGCCGCCGCCATGCTCGCCTGGCTGCTCTACGAGAAGCTGCGCCACGGCTCCTTCACCACCCTTGGCGCCGCCTCGGGCGCGGTCGCGGGCCTCGTCGCCATCACCCCTTCCGGCGGCTGCGTCAGCCCGCTCGGCGCGATCGCGATCGGGGTCATTGCGGGCGTGCTGTGCGCCATGGCGATCAACCTCAAGTACCGCTTCGGATTCGACGACTCGCTCGACGTCGTCGGCGTCCACATGGTCGGCGGCATCACCGGCTCGCTGCTCGTCGGCCTCTTCGCGACCGGCGGCGTACAGTCCACCGCCAAGGGCCTCTTCTACGGAGGCGGCCTCGACCAGCTCGGCAAGCAGGCCCTGGGCGTCGGCGCCGTCCTCGGCTACTCCCTGGTGGTCTCCGCGGTCCTCGCCCTCGCCCTCGACAAGACGATCGGGATGCGGGTCGCCGAGGACGACGAGATCTCCGGCATCGACCAGGTCGAGCACGCCGAGACGGCGTACGACTTCAGCGGCGCGGGCGGCGGCACCGCACCCCGCAGGGCCGTGGCGGCCCCGGGAGCCATGGCAGCGAACAAGAAGGTGGACGCATGAAGCTCATCACCGCGGTCGTCAAGCCGCACCGGCTCGACGAGATCAAGCAGGCCCTCCAGGCCTTCGGCGTCCAGGGCCTGACCGTCACCGAGGCCAGCGGATACGGGCGCCAGCGCGGCCACACCGAGGTCTACCGCGGCGCTGAGTACACCGTCGACCTCGTACCCAAGATCCGCATCGAGGTCCTGGTCGAGGACGACGACGCCGAGGAACTGATCGAGGTCGTGGTCAAGGCCGCCCGCACCGGGAAGATCGGCGACGGCAAGGTGTGGAGCATGCCCGTCGAGACGGCGGTACGGGTCCGCACGGGCGAGCGCGGACCCGACGCACTGTAGACACGGCGAGGAGCTGCTGGGTGACGAGCGTGGACGTGAGTACCGCATCCGACGACGAGGACCGCGAGCCCGGCGGCCACGCGGCGGCCCGGCTGCGCCTTCTCGCCGAGAAGGGGCGGTCCGGGCCGCCGCGCCGCGCGGCCCTCGCCGAACTGACCGACGGCTGGCTGGCCACGCTGTTCGCGGCCGCCACCGAGGAGACCGGGGTCGGCGGCGCGTCCCTGATCGCGGTCGGCGGTTACGGGCGCGGCGAACTCTCCCCGCGCAGCGACCTCGACCTGCTGCTCCTGCACGACGGGCGGGCCGACGCCAAGGATCTCGCCCTGCTCGCCGACCGGCTCTGGTACCCGGTGTGGGACACCGGCCTCGCCCTCGACCACTCGGTGCGCACCCCCGCACAGGCCAGGGCCACGGCGCGCGATGACCTCAAGGTGCAGCTCGGACTCCTGGACGCCCGCCACATCGCGGGCGACGCCGCCCCGACCCTGGCCCTGCGCACCACCGTCCTCGCCGACTGGCGCAACCTCGCGCCGCAACGGCTGCCCGAGCTCGACGAGATGTGCCGCGAACGGGCCCAGCGCCAGGGCGAGTTGCAGTACCTCCTCGAAGGCGACCTCAAGGAGGCCAGGGGCGGACTGCGGGACGCGACCGCCCTGCGCGCGGTCGCCGCGTCCTGGCTCGCGGACGCCCCAAGAGAAGGGCTCGCCGATGCCAGGCGGCGTCTCCTCGACGTGCGGGACGCGCTGCACCTGTGCACCGGCCGTGCCACCGACCGCCTCGCCCTTCAGGAACAGGACGCTGTCGCGGCCGAACTGGGCCTCCTCGACGCCGATGTGATGCTCCGTCAGGTCTCGGAGTCGGCCCGCGTCATCTCCTACGCGGGCGACGTCACCTGGCGCGAGGTCGGCCGGGTGCTGCGCGCCCGCTCCGGACGGCCGCGCCTGCGCCGGCTGTTCGGCGGCGCCCGCACCGGCGCCCCCGAGCGCACCCCGCTCGCCGAGGGCGTCGTCGAGCAGGAGGGTGAGGTCGTGCTCGCCCTGACCGCCCGCCCCGAGAAGGACCCCGTGCTGGTGCTGCGCGCCGCCGCCGCGGCCGCCCAGTGCGGGCTGCCCATCTCCCTGCACGCCGTACGCCGCCTCGCGGCCACGGCCCGCCCGCTGCCGACGCCCTGGCCCGCCGAGGCCCGCGACCAGCTCGTCACGCTGCTCGGGGCCGGTGACTCCACCGTAAGCGTCTGGGAAGCGCTCGAAGCCGAAGGGCTCATCACCCGGCTGCTGCCCGACTGGGAACGCGTGCGCTGCCGGCCCCAGCGCAACGCCGTGCACACCTGGACCGTCGACCGCCATCTCGTCGAGACCGCCGTCCGCGCCGCTCACCTCACCCGCCGGGTGCACCGCCCCGACCTGCTCCTGGTCGCCGCCCTCCTGCACGACATCGGCAAAGGGTGGCCCGGCGACCACTCGGTGGCCGGCGAGACCATCGCCCGCGACGCGGCCGCCCGGATCGGCTTCGACGCCGCCGACGTGGCCGTCGTCGCCACCCTCGTACGCCATCACCTGCTGCTCATCGAGACCGCGACCCGGCGCGACCTCGACGACCCGGCCACCGTGCGCTCGGTCGCCGAAGCGGCCGGCTCGGCCACCACCCTGGAACTGCTGCACGCCCTCACCGAGGCGGACGCGCTGGCCACCGGCCCCGCCGCCTGGTCCTCCTGGCGCGGCGCCCTCGTCGCCGACCTGGTCAAGAGGGCGACGGCGGTCCTCGCCGGCGAGCCCGCCGACCCCGAGCCCGCCGCGATCACCGCCGAACAGGAACGCCTCGCCGTGGAGGCCCACCGCACCGGCGGCCCCGTCCTCGCCCTGCGGGCCCGCGCGGACGGGTCCGACGAACAGGAACCCGTCGGAGTGGAACTCCTGGTCGCCGTCCCCGACCAGCCGGGCGTCCTGCCCGTCACGGCCGGCGTCCTCGCCCTGCACCGCCTGACCGTACGCGCCGCCGAACTGCGCACCGTCGACCTTCCCGACCCGGTCGGCGGCCCGGTGCTGCTCCTGGACTGGCGGGTGGCCGCCGAGTACGGCTCCCTGCCCCAGGCCGCCCGGCTGCGCGCCGATCTGGTGCGGGCGCTCGACGGTTCCCTCGACATCGAGGCCCGCCTCGCCGAGCGCGAGGCCGCCTACCCCCGCCGCCGCGGCGGGCACGCGCCTCCGCCCCGCGTCACCGTCGCCCCCTCGGCCTCCCGGCACGCCACGGTCATCGAGGTGCGCGCCCAGGACGTCCCCGGCCTCCTGCACCGCATCGGCCACGCCCTGGAGGCGGCCCGCCTGCGGGTGCGCTCCGCACATGTGTCGACGCTCGGCTCCAACGCCGTGGACGCCTTCTATGTGACGGACGGGAAGGGAGTGCCGCTCGCGCCGGGAGAGGCGGCGAAAGTAGCAAGGGAACTGGAGTCGGCCCTGAGCGACGCGGCCGGGCCGGTGTAAAGGGGCACCCCGCGGGGGATGCGGGCCACAGGCACCCCCGCGCACCCCCACCTCCCGGGATACCCTGGGGACCGTTCGAAGCCCGTGTCCGCATCCCGGCCGGGCGCACGGCGTCTGGCACGCACGCTCGCCGCGTTGCCGAAAGGCCCTGGTAGCTCCGGCTACAAGAGCCTTCCGGCGCCTTGCGATCGCACGCACCGGAGTCCGCGCGCCGATCCGGCCGGAATGCAGACACAGACTCCCACCCGACCGCCCCACGAGCCGAGGACCCGCAACCACCGTGTTCGATACCCTTTCCGACCGCCTGAGTGCGACGTTCAAGAACCTCCGGGGCAAAGGACGCTTGAGCGAGGCGGACATCGACGCCACGGCGCGCGAGATCCGCATCGCGCTCCTTGAGGCCGATGTCGCGCTGCCCGTCGTCCGCGCCTTCATCAAGCAGGTCAAGGAGCGCGCGTCCGGCCTCGTGGCCTCGCAGGCCCTCAACCCGGCCCAGCAGGTCATCAAGATCGTCAATGAGGAGCTTGTCGGCATCCTCGGCGGCGAGACCCGGCGCCTCAGGTTCGCCAAGACCGCGCCCACCGTGATCATGCTCGCGGGTCTTCAGGGCGCCGGTAAGACGACCCTCGCCGGAAAGCTCGGCAAGTGGCTGAAGGGGCAGGGCCACTCCCCGCTCCTGGTCGCCTGTGACCTCCAGCGCCCCAACGCCGTCAACCAGCTGAGCGTCGTCGCCGAGCGCGCGGGCGTCGCGGTCTACGCGCCGGAGCCGGGCAACGGCGTGGGCGACCCGGTCAAGGTGGCGCAGGACTCGATCGAGTACGCCCGCTCCAAGCAGTACGACGTCGTCGTGGTCGACACCGCCGGCCGCCTCGGCATCGACCAGGAGCTGATGCAGCAGGCCGCGGACATCCGCGACGCCGTCAGCCCCGACGAGGTCCTGTTCGTCGTCGACGCGATGATCGGCCAGGACGCGGTCAACACCGCCGAGGCCTTCCGCGACGGCGTCGGCTTCGACGGTGTGGTGCTCTCCAAGCTCGACGGCGACGCCCGCGGTGGCGCGGCGCTCTCCATCGCCCACGTCACGGGCAAGCAGATCATGTTCGCCTCCAACGGCGAGAAGCTCGAAGACTTCGACGCGTTCCACCCGGACCGCATGGCGTCCCGCATCCTCGACATGGGTGACCTGCTCACCCTGATCGAGCAGGCGGAGAAGACGTTCAGCCAGGAAGAGGCCGAGAAAATGGCCTCCAAGCTGGCGTCGAGCAAGGGCAAGGACTTCACGCTCGACGACTTCCTGGCCCAGATGGAGCAGGTCCGCAAGATGGGCTCCATCTCCAAGCTGCTCGGCATGCTGCCCGGCATGGGGCAGATCAAGGACCAGATCAACAACATCGACGAGCGCGACGTGGACCGCACCGCGGCCATCATCAAGTCGATGACCCCGGGTGAGCGCCACGACCCGACCATCATCAACGGCTCGCGCCGCTCGCGTATCGCCAAGGGTTCCGGCGTCGAGGTCAGCGCGGTGAAGAACCTGGTCGAGCGGTTCTTCGACGCCCGCAAGATGATGTCCCGGATGGCCCAGGGCGGCGGGATGCCCGGCATGCCGGGGATCCCGGGCATGGGCGGCGGCCCCGGCCGCCAGAAGAAGCAGATCAAGCAGGGCAAGGGCAAGCGCAAGAGCGGCAACCCGATGAAGCGCAAGGCCGAAGAGGCCGCGGCCGCCGAGCGCAAGGCGCAGGGCGGCGCGCTCGGCCTGCCGAGCGCCGAGGAGCAGAAGAACTTCGAGCTGCCCGACGAGTTCAAGAAGTTCATGGGCTGAGTGCCCGCGGTCGTACGTGTGGGGCGCCTCCCGGCGGTTCGGGGAGGCGCCCCACACGCATGCGGACCTCCTCCCGGCGGTTAGGGGGTGTCTGGTGGATCATGGCCGGGGGTGCGGCGCCTGGCACGGCACCTCGCGGTGTTGCCGAAACGCCCCGATAGCTCCGCTATCACGACGTTCCGGCGCCTTGCGATGCACCGCACCAGGCGCCGCACCCTGACCGACCCTGATCCACCAGACACCCCCTAGGGGAGGCACCCCACACGCATGAGGGCGTCGGCGGGCCCTCGGGGGGACCGCCCAAAATGCCCTCTTTGTACCGGTCTCCAATAATGGCGCGTACCGGCCCTGAGGAGAGCACGTGCCCACATCCGTACCGCCGCGCGACCGCCCCGACCAGCCGTGGCGCTCGGAAGGGGCGCCGCCGCCGCCCGCCCCGAGGAAGAAGATGCCCGGCGGCTGGGGCCGGCTGATCCTCACCGCCCTGATCGTCTACCTCATCACCAACCTGATCCTGTCGTTCTTCAACGACGGCGACGAGACGACCGTCTCGTACACCGAATTCAGCAAACAGGTCGCGGCCGGCAACGTCTCGAAGATCTACGCCAAGGGCGACGCCATCCAGGGCAAGCTCAAGAACAAGGCGCCCGTCCCCTCCGGCGACGGCAGCGGCGACTACACGGAATTCACCACCCAGCGCCCCACCTTCGCCGACGACGACCTGTGGTCCCAGCTCACCAAGCAGAACGTCACCGTCACCGCCGAGCCGGTCGTCGAACACCGCAGCTTCCTCGCCAACCTGCTCATCTCGCTCGCCCCGATGCTGCTCCTCGTCGTCCTGTGGCTGTTCATCGCCCGGCGCATGCGCGCGGGCCTCGGCGGCGGCGCGAGCGGGATGCTCGGCCGCAAGGCGCCGCCCAAACCGGTCGAGATGGCCGACGGCAAACGCACCACCTTCGAGGACGTCGCCGGCATCGACGAGGTCGAGGGTGAACTCAACGACGTCGTCGACTTCCTCAAGAACCCGGGCGCCTACCACGAGATGGGCGCGCGCATGCCCGGCGGCGTGCTGCTCGCGGGCCCGCCCGGAACCGGCAAGACCCTGCTCGCACGGGCCGTCGCGGGGGAGGCCGGGGTGCCGTTCTTCTCCGCGTCCGCCTCCGAGTTCATCGAGATGATCGTGGGTGTGGGCGCCTCGCGGGTACGCGAACTCTTCGCCGAGGCCCGCAAGGTCGCGCCCGCGATCGTCTTCATCGACGAGATCGACACCATCGGCCGGGCCCGCGGCGGCGGCTCCGGCATGGGCGGCCACGACGAGCGGGAACAGACCCTGAACCAGATCCTCACCGAGATGGACGGCTTCTCCGGCTCCGAGGGCGTCATCGTGCTCGCCGCCACCAACCGGTCCGACGTCCTGGACCCCGCGCTCACCCGCCCCGGCCGCTTCGACCGCGTCGTGCACGTCAGCCCGCCCGACCGCGACGGCCGCGCCGCCATCCTGAGGATCCACACCCGCGAGATCCCGATGGCCAACGACGTCGACCTGGAACAGGTCGCCCGCACCACCCCGGGCATGACCGGCGCCGACCTCGCCAACCTCGCCAACGAGGCGGCCCTGCTCGCCGTCAAACGCCAACAGCGCCAGGTCAGCAGGGCCGACCTCTCCGATGCCCTGGAAAAGGTCCAACTCGGCGCCGAGCGGCCCCTGGTGATGCCGTACGAGGAGCGCCGCCGCACCGCCTACCACGAGAGCGGGCACGCGCTGCTCGGCATGCTCCAGCCCGGCGCCGACCCCGTCCGCAAGGTCACCATCGTGCCGCGCGGCCGGGCGCTGGGCGTCACCCTGTCCACTCCGGACGCCGACAAGTACGCGTACACCGAGGAGTACCTGCGCGGCCGGATCATCGGCGCGCTGGGCGGCATGGCCGCCGAGCGGATCGTCTTCGACGTCATCACCACCGGCGCCGAGAACGACCTCGAACAAGTCACCAACCTGGTCCGCGGCATGGTCGCCCGCTGGGGCATGAGCGAGCGGATCGGCCCCCTTGCCGCGCTGCCGAGCGACGCCCAGCAGGCGTACGGGCTCTCCGCGGCGCCCGGCACCCTGGACACCATCGCCGCCGAGATGCGCCGCATCGTCGACGAGTGCTACGAGCAGGCATGCCGGCTCCTGCGCGACAACCGCGACAAGCTGGACGCGCTCGCGGCGGCGCTGCTCGCCAACGAGACCCTGGAGGAGGCCGCCGCCTACCGCGCGGCCGGCATCCCCCGCCTGGCGAAGGCGGAGGCGCGGACCGAGACGGAGACCGAGGCGGAGGCGTAGACCGAGGCGGAGGCGCAGGCGCAGACGCAGGCAGGCGCAGGTGCAGGCCGAAGCGTCGGCGTAGACCGAGACCGAGACCGAGACCGAGACGGAGGCGTAGGCCGGTGGCCGGAGGGTGCGCCGGGCCTCAACCGCCGTGATCCGCCGGGCAGTTGGGCCCTTCAGGGCGTGCGCGCGATCGCCGCGGCCCTCAGGGCGTGCGGGCGATCAGATAGCGGAACACATTGGGCATCCACACCGTGCCGTCGCGCCGCACGTGCCCGTGGAGCGCTTCGACGAGTTCCTTCTCCACCTGGGCCTGATCGGTGACGCGGGCCGCCGCGTCGAACGCGCCCGTCGAGAGCAGCCCCCGTATCGCGCTGTCCAGGTCCGCGTAGCCGAAGGGGCACGCCACCCGGCCCGAGCCGTCCGGCTTGAGGCCCGCGCGGGCCGCCACGTCCTCCAGGTCGTCGCGCAGGCTCGGCCGCCAGCGCGGGGCGTCGTTCAGGCGCGCGGTCAGCCGCGTGGCGACCCGCAGCACCGCCGATGTGGCACACCGCTCCGGTGGCCCCCAGCCGGCCAGCACCACCGCGCTGCCGCGCTCCGCGAGCCCCACGGCCGACGCCAGCGCGGGGACCAGGTCCTCGGTGTCACCGGCCGTGCAGCCGATGGGCTCGAAGGCGGTGATCACGTCGTACGGGGAACGACCGGGACCGGAGGTGCCGGCGGGGCCGCCCGTCACCAGACGGGACGCCCCCATTCCCGCGGCGCCGTCCCGGCCGGGCCCGGGCGTCAGCCGCTCACGGGCCAGCGCCAGCCGCGCGGCGTGCTCGGGACGGTCCACACCGGTCACCTCGGCGCCCCGCGACGCGGCGATCAACAGCGCGAGCCCCGAACCGCAGCCGAGCCCGAGCAGCCGGGTGGCCGGGCCCACGTCGAGCCGTTCGTACGCCGCTTCGAAGAGAGGGACCAGCATGCGTTCCTGGATCTCCGCCCAGTCCCGCGCGCGCTCGGACGAGCCCGCCGCGGGGGCGGAGGCCGTGCGGGACTGATGCCGGACGAGCGTTGGTGTCATGGAAAGCGCCCCAATCCGCCGAGAGGTCAGCTGTGCCCTGAAGAACAACCCCCCCGTGAATGTCCGTACGCACTTCCCCCGTATGCCAGGGAACTCCGCATCCCGCCCCGCGTCCAGAGGGCGGGGGCATCCGACGCGTACAGCGCGGGCAAGGAGGGCCGGTAGGCGATTCACGCTCCGCCACCCTTGCGCCGTACCATGCGCGCCATGGCAAAGGCACCCGTTCTCACGCCCCAGGCGGAAGACTTCCCGCGCTGGTACCAGGATCTGATCAACAAGGCCGAGCTCGCGGACAACGGTCCCGTGCGCGGCACCATGGTGATCCGACCGTACGGCTACGGCCTGTGGGAGCGGATGCAGCAGGAGATGGACGCACGCATCAAGGAAGCGGGCGCCCAGAACGCCTACTTCCCGCTCTTCATCCCCCAGTCTTACCTGACTCGCGAGGCTGAGCACGTCGAGGGCTTCGCGCCCGAGCTCGCGGTGGTCACACACGGTGGCGGAAAGGAGCTCGAAGAGCCCCTCGTCGTGCGCCCCACCTCCGAGACGATCATCAACGAATACTTCTCCAAGTGGGTCCAGAGCTATCGCGACCTGCCGCTGCTCATCAACCAGTGGGCCAACGTGGTCCGTTGGGAGATGCGTCCGCGCGTCTTCCTCCGTACGAGCGAATTCCTCTGGCAGGAGGGCCACACCGCCCACGCCACCTACGAGGACGCCCGCGCCTACGCCGCGCGCATCCACAAGGACGTCTACGCCGACTTCATGATCAACGTCCTCGGCATCGACGTCGTCCTCGGCCGCAAGACCGCCAGGGAGCGCTTCGCCGGAGCCGTCAACACCCTCACCCTGGAAGGGATGATGGGCGACGGCAAGGCCCTCCAGCTGGGCACGAGCCACGAGCTTGGCACCAACTTCGCCAAGGCGTTCAACACCCAGTACCTGTCCAAGGACGGCCGGCAGGAGCTCGTCTGGCAGACGTCCTGGGGCGTCTCCACCCGCATGGTCGGCGGCCTGATCATGTCGCACGGCGACGACAACGGCCTGCGGGTGCCGCCGAGGCTCGCCGCCGTGCAGGTCGTCGTCGTGGCGATCAAGGGCGACGAGGCCGTCGCCAAGGTCCGCGAGCTCGGGGACCGCCTCAAGGCGGCCGGCCTGCGCGTCCAGGTCGACGACCGCATCGACACCCCCTTCGGCCGGCGCGCCGTGGACTGGGAGCTCAAGGGCGTCCCCGTACGCATCGAGATCGGCCCGCGCGACCTGGAGGCCGGCACCGCGATGCTGGCCCGCCGCATCCCCGGCGGCAAGGAACCCGTGTCCAGCGACGCGGCCTCGCTCGCCGCACTGCTGCCCGCCGTCCTCGAAGAGGACCAGGCGCTGCTCCTGAAGCAGTCCCGCGAGCGGCGCGAGTCCCGTACGCATGACGTCGCCACCCTCGCCGAGGCGGCCGAGGCCGCGGTCGCCGGCGGCTGGGCCCGCATCCCGTGGGCCGACCTCGGGCCCGAGGGTGAGGCCGAGCTCGCCGAACAGGCCGTGTCCGTACGGTGCCTGGTCGCCGAGGACGGGTCGGTGCCCGAGAGCGAGGACGCGCCCGGTACGGTCGCGATCGTGGCCCGCGCCTACTGAGGAGCACCGGGTCCGGCGCATGTGGCGCACAAGCCACCCGGGCCCGGCCGAAAACCCTCTTGCGCCCCGTCCGGCAACCAACGTCCCGGCGTGCGTACTTCATCTACACGCCGGGGCGTACACGCCGCTACGTCATACCTTGGTGTGAGCTGTGAGCCTTCTCCGCAGATCAGCGCACCCGCCCTCGTCCGCACGCATCAATGCCAACTGACGGGTACGAGCAAATTATTTGGGATGCCCCGGAATAGGAACACAGCGGCCCTGCGGCTCGTTGTCACGACGTGAGCACGACACCACCTGTTCTCGCCGCAGAGCTGGCACAGGCGTGGGCCGACATTCAGCGGTACCACTCCGAGCTGCCGGACCTAGCCGCGCCCGAGTCCCTGATCGGAGAGTCGTCGTCAGCCTGTGGCGCCGAGCTCTCCTTCGAGCGACTGCTCCATGAGGCAGTCCACGGCATTGCCGCCGCCCGCGGTGTCCGCGACACCTCCCGCGCCGGCCGCTACCACAACCGGAGGTTCCTGGCGATCGCCGAAGAGCTCGGCCTCGACCACCCGGAGGAACCGCACCCCAGCAGCGGCTTCTCCCTGGTCACGCTGAACGCCGAGGCCAGGCGCCGCTACCGGCCCACCATCGAACGGCTGCAACGCGCCCTGAAGGCGCACACCGTCGCCACGGCCGCCGACACCAAGCGCTCCTTCCGCGGGCCTGCCGCCCGGCACGGCTCCTCCGGAGGCGGCGTGCGGGTCAAGGCGGTCTGCGACTGCGGGCGCAACGTACGCGTCGTCCCCTCCGTGCTGGCCCAGGCGCCCATCGTCTGCGGCGGCTGCGGCAAGCCGTTCCGCATCCCGGAGGGGGCCGAGGTGGTCGCCGCCGTCGTCTGACCCCGGGCCCGGCCGCCGGCAGGGGCGGCGAAGTCCGGGGGAGCGGGCCCACCGGGGGTGCCCCACGGACCCCCGGCGTGCGCACCGCGGGCATGTGGCACAATGGCTAGCTGTACTCGACAGCCGCACAGGAACCCTCTCGCCTCCGGCTGACGCGTCCATCGGGCACCCGAGTACCGCAACCCCACGTGGCATCTCATGTGCCCAACCACGTCAAGACCAGGAGACACCACTCCAGTGGCAGTCAAGATCAAGCTCAAGCGCCTCGGCAAGATTCGCCAGCCGCACTACCGCATCGTCGTCGCCGACGCCCGCACTCGCCGTGACGGTCGCGCGATCGAGGAAATCGGTCTGTACCACCCGACGTACAACCCGTCGCGCATCGAGGTCAACGCCGAGCGTGCGCAGTACTGGCTGTCTGTCGGCGCCCAGCCGACCGAGGCCGTTCTCGCCATCCTGAAGCTCACCGGTGACTGGCAGGCGCACAAGGGCCTCCCGGCCCCCGCGCCGCTGCTCCAGCCGGAGACGAAGGACGACAAGCGCGCGTCCTTCGAGGCCTTCGCCAAGACCCTTGAGGGCGACGAGGCCAAGGGTGAGGCCATCACCCAGAAGGCCAAGAAGACCGAGAAGAAGGCGGACGAGGCCGAGGCCTCCGCCGAGTCGACCGAGGCCTGAGCATGCTCGAGGAGGCTCTTGAGCACCTCGTGAAGGGCATCGTCGACAACCCCGACGACGTGCAGGTCGCCTCGCGCAACCTGCGCCGGGGGCGCGTGCTGGAGGTCCGGGTCCACCCCGACGACCTCGGCAAGGTGATCGGCCGCAACGGCCGTACCGCCCGCGCCCTGCGCACCGTCGTGGGCGCAATCGGCGGCCGTGGCATCCGGGTCGACCTCGTCGACGTGGACCAGGTCCGCTGACCAGTTGGGTCGCTTTACCTAGATACGCCGGCTCGGGCCGGGGAGGGCTTCGGCCCTTCCCGGCCCGCAGTCGTATTCCGGGCCATAGTGGCAACAGCAGAACGAAGGCCGCGGCCACCACGGGGCCGCACCTGTCCGAAGGAGAAGCAAGCGTGCAGTTGGTAGTCGCGCGGATCGGCCGCGCCCACGGCATCAAGGGCGAGGTCACCGTCGAGGTGCGCACCGACGAGCCGGAGCTGAGGCTCGGCCCCGGCGCCGTACTCACCACCGACCCCGCCTCGGCGGGCCCGCTCACCATCGAGACCGGCCGGGTGCACAGCGGCCGGCTGCTGCTGCGCTTCGAGGGCGTGCGCGACCGCACCGCCGCCGAGGCCCTGCGCAACACCCTGCTCATCGCCGACGTGAACCCGGCGGCGATGCCGGAAGAGCCCGACGCGTACTACGACCACCAGCTCATGGACCTCGACGTGGTGCTCGCCGACGGCACCGAGGTCGGCCGCATCACCGAGATCACCCACCTGCCCTCGCAGGACCTCTTCATCGTGGAGCGCCCCGACGGGAGCGAGGTCATGATCCCGTTCGTCGAGCAGATCGTCATCGAGATCGACCTGGACGAGCAGCGCGCGGTCATCGACCCGCCGCCCGGCCTGATCGACGACCGCGCCGAAATCGCCTCCGCGCGGGACGAGGAGACGGCGGAGCCTGCTGATCCCGAGGGCTCGAAGGGCTCGAAGGCCTCCGAGGGTTCCACGGGCGCCGAGAACACCGGGGACGCCGAGAACGCCGGGAACGCCGGGGACGTCGCCTGATGCGGCTCGACGTCGTCACGATCTTCCCCGAATACCTGGAACCGTTGAACGTCTCCCTGGTCGGCAAGGCCCGGGCCCGCGGACAGCTCGACGTCCACGTCCACGACCTGCGGGACTGGACGTACGACCGGCACAACACGGTCGACGACACCCCCTACGGCGGCGGACCCGGCATGGTCATGAAGACCGGGCCCTGGGGCGACTGCCTCGACGACGCCCTCGCCGACGGATACGAGTCGGGGGCGCACGGCCCGGTCCTGGTCGTGCCCACACCCAGCGGGCGCCCCTTCACGCAGGAACTCGCCGTCGAACTCTCCGAACGGCCCTGGCTGATCTTCACGCCGGCCCGTTACGAGGGCATCGACCGCCGCGTCATGGACGAGTACGCCACCCGGCTGCCCGTGTACGAGGTGTCCATCGGCGACTACGTCCTGGCCGGAGGCGAAGCCGCCGTCCTCGTGATCACCGAGGCCGTGGCCCGGCTCCTGCCCGGCGTCCTCGGCAACGCCGAGTCCCACCGCGACGACTCCTTCGCACCCGGCGCCATGGCCAACCTGCTCGAAGGCCCCGTCTACACCAAGCCCCCCGAGTGGCGCGGCCACGGCATCCCGGACGTCCTGCTCAGCGGCCACCACGGAAAGATCGCCCGCTGGCGGCGGGACGAGGCATTCCGGCGCACCGCCCTCAACAGGCCGGACCTGATCGAGCGTTGTGACGCCTCGGCCTTCGACAAGAAGGACCGCGAAACCCTGTCCATCCTCGGCTGGGCCCCCGAGCCCGACGGCCGATTTTGGCGCAGGCCGAGCGACGTGGAAGAATAGGCCGCTGCTGTACGCACGGCCGGCGCCCCTGCCACAGGGGGAACGACGCCCGCCTCCCTCGCACAGCACCCCATTCATCTCGAATTCCGCTGATGACCTGTGGCATCAGTGAGGAAGTAGTCCTTCATGGCAAGTCTGCTCGACTCCGTCAACGCCGCCACGCTGCGCAGCGACGTCCCGGCCTTCCGCCCGGGTGACACCGTCAACGTCCACGTCCGCGTCATCGAGGGCAACCGCTCCCGTATCCAGCAGTTCAAGGGCGTTGTCATCCGCCGCCAGGGCGCCGGTGTCTCCGAGACCTTCACGGTCCGCAAGGTCTCCTTCTCCGTCGGCGTCGAGCGCACCTTCCCGGTGAACTCCCCGATCTTCGAGAAGATCGAGGTCGTGACCCGCGGTGACGTCCGTCGCGCCAAGCTCTACTACCTCCGTGAGCTGCGCGGCAAGGCCGCGAAGATCAAGGAGAAGCGCGACCGCTGAGCCCCGGCTCACACCCGCGTACGGGTCCGACGGCGGCCGGATAAGCTCTGGCCCCGATGGACACCGAAGCACAGCACACGGAGCGCGACCCCTCCGCCGACCCCGATCAGGGGCCCGCGCAGAGGTCGCGCTCCGCGCGTTTTCCCGCCCTCGCGGGCCACCTGGAAGGCCCCTGGCGCAAGGCCGGGGCCCTGCTCGCGCTCTGCGTCGTCTTCCTCCTGCTGCTCAGCCACTTCGTGGTCCAGCCCTTCCTCATCCCCAGCGGCTCCATGGAACCGACCCTCAACGTCGGCGACCGCGTCCTGGTCGACAAGCTCGCCTACCGCTTCGGCGACGCCCCCCGGCGCGGCGACGTCGTCGTCTTCGACGGCCGGGGCTCCTTCGTGCAGGAAACGGACCAGGGGAACCCGCTGGGGCGCGCCGTACGTTCAGTGGGAGCGGCACTCGGACTGACCGAGCCCGCCGAGACCGACTTCGTCAAGCGCGTCATCGGCACCGGCGGAGACCATGTGGTCTGCTGCGACCGGAGGGGGAGGATCCAGGTGAACGGCACGGCCGTCGACGAGCCCTATCTGCACCCCGGCGACAGCCCCTCCCAGGTGCCCTTCGACATCGTCGTGCCCGACGGCACCCTGTGGGTGCTCGGCGACCACCGCTCCCGCTCCAGCGACGCCCGCGACCACCTCGGCGACCCCGGCGGCGGCATGGTGCCCGTGAGCCGCGTGATCGGGCGGGCCGACCTGGTCGGCTGGCCGCTGGGACGCTGGAGATCGGTCGCAGGTTCCGGCGCCTTCGCCGGCGTACGCGATCCCGGCGGGGGACATGGGTAGCCGCGGGCGCCCGCGCGCCGACGCCCGGGACCAGCCCCTGCCGACCGGAACCCGCCCCACCACCGCCCCGCCGCCGGGCCGGCGCGGCCAGAGCGGACGCGCCGAACGACGCCGCCTCGCCCGCCGGGTGAAACAGCGCAGACGCAGATCGGCGGTGCGTGAGATACCGCTCCTGATCACCGTGGCGCTGCTCATCGCCCTCGTACTGAAGACGTTCCTCGTGCAGGCCTTCGTGATCCCCTCCGGCTCCATGCAGCAGACGATCACCATCGGCGACCGCGTCCTCGTCGACAAACTCACCCCCTGGTTCGGCTCACAGCCGGAGCGGGGCGACGTCGTGGTGTTCAAGGACCCCGGCGGCTGGCTCAAGAGCGAACAGAAGACGTCACCGGGCGAGGACCCCATCGTCGTCAAACAGATCAAACAGGGCCTCACCTTCATCGGCCTGCTGCCGTCCGACGACGAGCAGGACCTGATCAAGCGCGTCATCGGCGTCGGCGGAGACACCGTGAAGTGCTGCGGCACGGACGGCAGGATCACCGTCAACGGCGTACCGCTCGACGAGCCGTATGTCTTCACACCGTCCACCGATCGGCCCTCCGACATCCAATTCGAGGTAAAAGTTCCCGCAGGCCGGATCTTCGTCATGGGCGACCACCGGTCCAACTCCGCCGACTCCCGCTACCACCTCGACGACGGCCACCACGGCACGGTCCCGGTGACCGGGGTGGTGGGCCGCGCGGTGGTCGTGGCCTGGCCTTTCTCACACTGGCGCAGGCTTGAGGTGCCGCCCACGTTCGCCTCGGTGCCCGCCGCGTCCCGCGCCTCGGCAGCGTCCGTGTCGCATAGGGTGTCGTCCCGGGATCCGGCGGCGGACCCCGAGCAGGCGACCCAGCCCCCGACCCCTGCGGAACTCCCGCTCGTTATGGGAGTGGTGGGCCTGAGCCTCGTACGGGCCAGGCGGTGGCAACGAGTGAGGAGTGGATGTGGGGGATTTGGCGGTCGGCGCACGATCCGGACGCGAAGAGCCGGAGGAGCGGCCGGAGAACGAGTTCGCCGATTCCTCCCCGGGATCCGCAGCGAAGCACCCCTCCGCGGTCCCGGCGAACGGTTCCGCGCCCGAGCACCTGGTGCCGGCGCAGGACGGCGGCCGGGGCGACGGCGGGCCCGGCGGCGAAGAACCCGGTGACGGCGAGGGCCGCGCGCCCAAGAAGCCGCGTTCCTTCTGGAAGGAGCTGCCGCTCCTCATCGGTATCGCACTGGTCCTGGCCCTGCTGATCAAGACGTTCCTCGTGCAGGCGTTCTCGATCCCGTCCGACTCGATGCAGGACACCCTGCAACGCGGTGACCGGGTGCTCGTCGACAAGCTCACCCCGTGGTTCGGCGCCGAACCGCAGCGCGGTGAGGTCGTCGTCTTCCACGACCCGGGCGGCTGGCTCGACGGCGAGCCCACCCCGAGCCAGAACGCCGCGCAGAAGTTCCTCAGCTTCATCGGCCTCATGCCGTCCGCCGAGGAGAAGGACCTGATCAAGCGGGTCATCGCGGTGGGTGGCGACACCGTCGAGTGCAAGAAGGGCGGCCCGGTCACGGTCAACGGCAAGACTCTGAAGGAGCCGTACATCTACCCGGGCGACAGTGCCTGCGACGACAAGCCGTTCGGGCCGATCAAGGTTCCCGACGGCCGGATCTGGGTGATGGGCGACCATCGCCAGGACTCCCTGGACTCCCGCTACCACCAGGAGCTGACGGGCGGCGGCACGGTCTCCACCGACGAGGTCGTCGGCCGCGCCTTCACCATCGCCTGGCCGCTGAACCGCCTCGACTGGCTCGGCGTCCCCGACACGTTCGACCAGCCCGGTCTGAACGCGATGGGCACGGCGGCGCCCGCCGCCGTCGGCCTCGCGGGCGCGGTGCCGATGGTGCTGTGGCGGCGCCGCAAGTTCCTTCAAGCGCAGGTCAAGGCGGAAAGCCCGGTGGCCAAGGGCTGACCGGCGGGCATACCGCCGGGTAGGGTGCGGTCCCGGATACAGATCTCCGGGGCCCCGGGCGTCACACGCGTCACGGGGTGCTGCCGGAAAGGGAGCGCTGCGATGAGCGGTAACGGACTGGACCACGACGGCCGCGGCCGGAGTCTTGGCACTGTGCTGTCGGGCCTCGCCGTGGCCGTCGGCTGTGTCCTCTTCCTCGGCGGGTTCGCCTGGGGCGCCGTCCAGTACAAGCCCTACACCGTGCCCACCCAGTCCATGTCGCCGACCGTCAAGGCCGGCGACCGGGTGCTCGCCCAGCGCATATCCGGCAACGACGTGCGGCGCGGTGACGTGGTGGTCTTCCAGGACAAGGACTGGGCCAACGTGCCCATGGTCAAGCGGGTCGTCGGCATCGGCGGGGACACCGTCAAGTGCTGCGCCAAGGACGGCCGGCTCACCGTCAACGGCACCCCGGTCGACGAACCGTATCTGCACGGCAAGACCCCCGCCTCGGGAACACCCTTCGAGGCCAAGGTCCCCCAAGGGCAGGTCTTCCTGCTCGGCGACGACCGCTTCGTCTCGCTCGACTCCCGCGTCCACCTGGACGACGCCGCCAACGGCTCCGTCCCGCTGGCCACGGTGTCGGCCCGCGTGGACGCCGTGGCCTGGCCCCTGGGCGGCATGCTGGAGCGCCCATCGGGCTTCACGACACTGCCGGGTGGCATCTCGCGGCCAGGACCGCTGAAACTGATCCTGGGCGCCGTCGTGACGGGCGCGGTGCTGATCGTGCTGGGCGGCGTGTACGGGCCGATCGCCGGCCTCGCGCGACGCCGCAGGACCCGCACCGCGGGCACCCGCACCGCCGCATCCGCGGGGAGGTGAAGCCGTGACAGAACCCCGCAAGGTGGCGCGGGTCGTCCTGCTCGACCCCCAGGACCGCATCCTGCTCATGCACGGCTTCGAGCCCGACGACCCCGCCGACACGTGGTGGTTCACCCCCGGCGGCGGCCTGGAGGGCGACGAGAGCCGGGCCGAGGCAGCCCTGCGCGAACTCGCGGAGGAGACCGGAATCACAGACGTCGAACTCGGCCCGGTGCTGTGGCAACGGACCTGCTCGTTCCCCTTCGACGGGCGCCGCTGGGACCAGGACGAGTGGTACTACCTGGCCCGCACCACCCGGACCGAGGTGGCCCCCACCGCCCTCACGGACCTTGAGCGACGCAGTACCGCGGGCCTGAGATGGTGGACCTCCGCCGAACTCCTCGCGGCGCGTGAGACGGTGTACCCGACCAGGCTCGCCGAGCTGCTGCGCACGCTGCTCGACGAGGGTCCTCCGCACGCGCCGGTCGTCCTGGCCCCCGAAATCGTCTAGGGGCCCGGGGGGCTGACGCACAATAGGGGGACGCACGGCTGAAGGGGAACATGCCATGAGCGCCGAGGACCTCGAAAAGTACGAGACCGAGATGGAGCTGAAGCTCTACCGGGAGTACCGCGACGTCGTCGGTCTGTTCAAATACGTGATTGAGACCGAGCGGCGTTTCTACCTCACCAATGACTACGAGATGCAGGTGCACTCGGTCCAGGGCGAGGTGTTCTTCGAGGTGTCGATGGCGGACGCCTGGGTCTGGGACATGTACCGGCCGGCCAGATTCGTCAAGCAGGTCCGCGTCCTGACCTTCAAGGACGTGAACATCGAGGAACTCAACAAGAGCGACCTCGAACTGCCCGGCGGCTGAACCGAGGACCGCTGAGGCGACGCCGGGCGTCGCGTCGCGGAGCGCACCCTTCGGGTGGCGGGGTTTTCCACAATGGCGGACTTGTCCACCAAGATCCACTCGTTGACGCGGGATGCGTGACAGTCGGTGCCGGAGGTGGTGCCGGATGAACGCTCGCGGAGCACTCGGAAAATACGGCGAAGACCTGGCGGTACGGCTGCTCGAAGCGGCCGGAATGACAGTCCTGGAACGCAACTGGCGGTGCGGCAGGACCGGCGAGATCGACATCGTCGCCCACGACGACACATCCCCCGGCGGGCCCACGCTCGTCATCTGTGAAGTCAAGACCCGCAGGACCGGCACCTACGAACACCCCATGGCCGCGGTCACCCCCGCCAAGGCCGACCGCCTCAAACGCCTCGCCGGCCACTGGCTCGCCGACCACGGCGGACCCCCGCCCGGCGGCGTACGCATCGACCTCGTCGGCGTCGTCCTGCCGCGCAAGGGCGCCCCCCGGGCCGAGCATGTGCGGGGGGTGGCCTGACATGGGTTTCGCACGCACCTGCTCCGTCGCCCTCGTCGGCGTCGAAGGAGTCGTCGTGGAGGTCCAGGCCGACCTCGAACCTGGCGTCGCCGCCTTCACCCTCGTCGGCCTCCCCGACAAAAGCCTCGCGGAGAGCCGCGACCGCGTACGGGCCGCCATCGCCAATTCCGGCGACACGTGGCCGCAGAAGAAACTCACCGTCGGCCTCAGCCCCGCATCCGTCCCCAAGAGCGGCGCCGGCTTCGACCTCGCCATCGCCTGCGCGATCCTCGGCGCCGCCGAACGCATCGACCCCCGCGAACTCACCGACCTCGTCATGATCGGCGAGCTCGGCCTGGACGGACGCGTACGGCCCGTGCGCGGCATCCTGCCCGCCGTGCTCGCCGCCGCCGAAGCCGGCTACGAACAAGTCGTCGTCCCCGAACAGACCGCAGCCGAAGCGAGCCTCGTCCCCGGCATCTCCGTCCTCGGCGTGCGCAGCCTGCGCCAGCTCGTCGCCGTCCTCACCGACGAACCCGTACCGCAGGAAGAACCCGCCGACACGAGCCGCCCCGACGCCATGCTCGCCGGGCTCGTCGTCCCCGGCGCCGGAGCCGGCACCGGCCTCGCCGCAGGCCCACGCAACACCGACCTCGACCTCATCGACGTCGCGGGCCAGCACGCAGCCCGCGCCGCCCTCGAAATCGCCGCGGCAGGCGGCCACCACCTCCTGCTCTCCGGGCCACCCGGAGCCGGCAAAACGATGCTCGCCGAACGGCTCCCCGGCATCCTGCCGCACCTCACCCGCCAGGAATCCCTGGAAGTGACCGCCGTCCACTCCGTCGCCGGAATCCTCCCGCCCGGCGAACCGCTCGTACGCCGCGCCCCCTACTGCGCCCCGCACCACTCCGCCACCATGCAATCCCTCGTCGGCGGCGGCAACGGCCTGCCACGCCCCGGCGCCGTCTCCGTCGCCCACAGAGGAGTGCTCTTCCTGGACGAAGCACCCGAATTCGCCGGAAAAGCACTCGACGCCCTGCGCCAGCCACTCGAATCGGGACACGTCGTCATCGCCCGCAGCGCCGGAGTGATCCGGCTCCCCGCCCGCTTCCAGATGATCCTCGCCGCCAACCCCTGCCCCTGCGGACGGCACACCCTGCACGGCGCGGGCTGCGAATGCCCCGCCTCCGTGATCCGCCGCTACCAGGCCAGGCTCTCCGGCCCCCTCCTCGACCGCGTCGACCTGCGCGTCGAAGTCGAACCCGTACGCCGCGAAGACCTCCTCGGCGGAGGCGGCCGCGGCGAACCCAGCACCATCGTGGCCGACCGCGTCCGCGCCGCCCGCGAACGCACCGCCGCCCGCCTGGCCGACACCCCCTGGAACAACAACAGCGAAGTCCCCGGACACGAACTGCGCACCCGCTGGCTCACCGCACCCGGCGCCCTCACCGGAGCCGAACGCGACATGGAGCGCGGCCTGCTCACCGCCCGCGGACTCGACCGCGTCCTGCGAGTCGCCTGGACCGCCGCCGACCTCGCCGGAGACGACCGCCCCGACGCCGGACACGTCGCCCTCGCCCTGGAACTGCGCACCGGCATCTCCCGAGGCGCCCCCATGCCGGCCGCGAGCATGCCGTGAACGCCGCGGAAGGAACCCGGGCCGGCGCCGAACGAATCGCCAGAGCCGCCCTGACCCGCGTCATCGAACCCGGCGACGAACGCGGCGGCCGCTGGCTGCGCACCTACGGTGCCGTCGGCCTGCTCCGCCGCCTCACCACCCCCCGGGGCCCCGAGGACGACCTACCCGGGGCCAGCCCCGCACGGCTCGAAGGCCACCGCCGCCGAGCCGCCCTGGCCGACCCCGAACGGGACCTGGAGACCGCGGCGGCCGCAGGCGGCAGGTTCCTCGTCCCCGGCGACCCGGAATGGCCGCGCCAACTCGACGACCTCGCCGACGCCCGGCCCGTCGGCCTCTGGGTGCGGGGCCACCCCGACCTGCGGATATGGGCCCTGCGCTCCGTCGCCGTCGTCGGCGCGCGCGCCTGCACCCCCTACGGAGCGCACATGGGCGCAGTCCTCGGCTCCGGCCTCGCCGAGAAGGGATGGGTCGTCGTGTCCGGCGCGGCCGCCGGCATCGACGGAGCGGTCCACCGCGGCGCCCTCGCCGCCGGCGGAGCCACCATCGCCGTCCTCGCCTGCGGAGTCGACGTCGTCTACCCGCGCGGCCACGCCGAGTTGATCGGACGCATCGCCGAACAGGGCCTCCTCGTGGGCGAATTGCCGCCCGGTGATCACCCGACGCCCAGCAGATTCATCGTGCGCAACCGGGTCATCGCCGCCCTCACCCGGGGAACCGTCGTCGTCGAAGCCGAGTACCGCAGCGGCTCACTCGTCACGGCCCGCGCCGCGCAGAAGCTCGGACGCTTCACCATGGGCGTGCCGGGACCCGCCACCAGCGGACTCTCGGCAGGCGTCCACGAACTCCTGCGCGGCGAAGGAGTCCTGGTCACCGACGCCGCGGAAGTCGTCGAACTCGTCGGAGACATGGGAGAACTCGCACCCGTCCGGCGCGGGCCCGTGCTGCCCCGCGACCTCCTCGCCCCCGCCGCCGCCCGCGTACTGGAAGCCCTGCCCTCGCGCGGCACGGCCGCCGTACGCGATCTCGCAAGAGAAGCGGGCACCAGCGCCGACGAAGCCCTCGGCCGGCTTTATGAACTGCACTCCCTCGGCTTCGTCGAACGGGTCGGCGACGGCTGGAAGTTGACGTACGGCGCGCTCCGTCCCGCGGGCATGGAGCGAGATGCGGCGAGCATGGAGCGAGATGCGGCGGCCAGCGGGCTCGACCCGGCGGGCACGCGGCGAGGCGGTGCTTGACCTGGGGCATTCGGGTGACAAGGTGAGGAGCGATGTCCACCACGGGCCGCACGACAGCGCTTTCGGGGCCGACGCTCGGCGCGACGGCCCTCACCAGCACATGCGCCCCGGCCCCGGGTGCGGGCCGCGCCCGGTCACCGGCTCTTCGCTCACCGCGACCACACAGTCACGCTACGCTCACGGGGTTCCCCGACCGAAAACAGCCCCCGCCAACGACACAGCAGAACGGCTCAAGGCAACGCATGCCCCAGCACACCTCCGGGTCTGACCGCACGGCAGCGCCCCCCGCTGCCCGCGGCAGCGGCACCGTGCGACCACCGGCCCCCTCGTCCGTCGACGAGCTGTGGCGGTCGTACAAGGCCACCGGCGACGAGCGGCTGCGCGAGCAGTTGATCCTGCACTACTCGCCCCTGGTGAAGTACGTCGCGGGACGCGTCAGCGTGGGACTGCCGCCCAACGTCGAGCAGGCCGACTTCGTCTCCTCCGGCGTCTTCGGCCTCATCGACGCCATCGAGAAGTTCGACGTCGAGCGGGCCATCAAGTTCGAGACGTACGCCATCACCCGGATCCGCGGGGCGATGATCGACGAACTCCGCGCCCTCGACTGGATCCCACGCTCGGTGCGCCAGAAGGCCCGCGCCGTGGAACGCGCCTACGCCACCCTCGAAGCACAGCTCAGACGCACCCCGTCGGAGGCGGAGGTGGCCACCGAGATGGGCATCGCCGTCGAGGAACTGCACGCCGTCTTCAGCCAGTTGTCGCTCGCCAACGTCGTGGCCCTCGAAGAGCTGCTGCACGTCGGCGGGGAGAGCGGCGACCGGCTCAGCCTCATGGACACCCTGGAGGACACCTCCGCGGACGACCCGGTGGAAGTCGCCGAGGACCGCGAACTGCGCCGCCTCCTCGCCCGCGCCATCAACACGCTGCCCGAGCGCGAGAAGACCGTCGTCACGCTCTACTACTACGAAGGCCTCACGCTCGCCGAGATCGGCAACGTCCTGGGCGTCACCGAGAGCCGGGTCAGTCAGATCCACACCAAGTCGGTGCTCCAGCTGAGGGCCAAACTGGCCGACGTCGGGCGATGAGGGACACCGGCGGATCGTCCCTGCCGACCACCCCCGCGGCCCGGCCGTAAAGTGGAACAGTGCCCAGGATCCGAGCGGCCTCCGTGGCCGAGCACCGCACCATGCAGCGTGACGCCCTCCTCGACGCCGCACGCTCCCTGTTGTCCGAAGGTGGAACGGAAGCGCTGACGTTCCCGGCCCTGGCCGAGCGCACGGGCCTCGCCCGCTCCTCCGTGTACGAGTACTTCCGCTCCCGCGCCGCGGTCGTCGAAGAACTGTGCGCCGCCGACTTCCCGCTCTGGGCCGCAGAGATCGAGGGCGCGATGGAGCGGGCCGACACCCCCGAAGCCAAGGTCGAGGCGTACGTACGCCACCAGCTCGGGCTCGTCGGCGACCAGCGCCACCGAGCCGTCGTCGCCATCTCCGCCAGCGAACTCGACGCCGGCGCCCGCGAGAAGATCCGGGCCGCCCACGGTGGCCTCATCGCCATGATCGTCGAAGCCCTCGCCGACCTCGGCCACGACCAGCCGCGCCTGGCCGCGGTCCTCCTCCAGGGCATCGTCGACGCCGCGGTCCGCCGCATCGAGCAGAGCCCCACGGAACCTCCGTCCGCCATCACGGACGCGGCGGTGGCCATGGCCCTGCGAGGCGTCGGAGTCTAAAGCTCCGAGGGGGCCCCTCCCCCTCCCCCTCCCCCTCCCCTCCCCCTCCCCCTCCCCTCCCCGCCCCTCCCCCCGCTTATGTTCTTCGCGGTCCTGCAAGAGGGCCGCTGGCCTCCGGGCCCGGCATGGCTGTGTCCCCTCTGTCGAAGTCGATGACCTGGGGAGGTGTCACCGGGCCCGGGAGGTGCCCGTCGGAGACGCTGATCAGAGGCCCGGCCACAGCCCGGCCACCGCCCGGTCACAGCCCAAGCCGGCGCAATGCCGGGCAGCTCGCGGGGCGGCAGGTCTGCATGACGTGGATGCGCGAGCACGACACCCGAGCCGAGGCCGGCCCCGTCAACGCCCTTGAGGGGGCGCGATGTTCGAGATCGAAGACGTGGGCGTGTTCCTCGGCCTGGACGTCGGCAAGAGCAGGCATCACGGCCATGGGCCGACCCCGGCCGGCAAGAAGGTCTTCGACAAGCCGCTGCCCCATAGCGAGCCGAAACTGCGGGCCGTCTTCGAGAAGCCGACCGCCGCCGAGGCCACCGCACCAGCAACCGCATGCGCGGCCTGCTCACCCAGTTCCACCCCAGTCTGGAACGCGTCCTCGGGCCGCGTCTCGACCACCAGGCCGTCACCTGGCTGCTGGAACGCCACGGACCCCGGCCGCCCTGGGCCAAGCCGGACGCCGCAGACTCGTCGAACTGATCCGCCCCAAGGCCCCACGCACGGCCACCCGGCTGACCGCCGACGTCTTCGACGCCCTGGACGACCAGACCGTCGCCGTCCCCGGCATCGCCCCCGCCCCACCCCACCCCGCCCCACCTCTCACCCAGGCTCAACCACCCCCACCACCGGCAGCAGCCGTGAGGGCGCGGCGCGGTGCAGCAGGAGGAGCGGGTTCAGGTAGGTCCGGTCTCTCAGGAGGCCCCAGTGGAGGCAGCCCGTCGGGCAGTGGGAGGGGCCTTCGGCCGCGGTGGCCACCACTTGTCCGGCGGTGACGTCGGCGCCTTCCGGCACCAGGGCGTGTACTGGTTCGTAGGTGGTTCTCAACGGTGGTGCGGTGGCGCCGGGCAGGGTGATCGTGAGGACTCCCTGCCCTGCCACCTGGCCCGCGAAGGTGACACGGCCCGCGGCGGCTGCCCGGATCGGTGTGCCCGGGGGTGCGGCGAGGTCGATGCCGCGGTGGCCCGGACCGTACGGGGTGGCCGGGGGCGCCCACGGGTGGACGATGTCCGGCGGGGTGACAGGCCACCCGGCCGTGCCCGCGGCGAGGGCGGGACGGACGACGGCCGGCGGTGTCCAGAGGTGGGCGAGAGTCGACGGCGCCCAAAGGCGGACGACGGCGGGCGGTGCCCAAGGCTGGACGACGGCCGGCGGTGCCCAGAGGTGGGCGAGAGCCGACGGCGCCCAAAGGCGGACGACGGCCGGCGGTGCCCAGGGCTGGACGGCGGTCGGCGGGGGCGCGGGCAGGCCGCCGGCCGTCGCCAGGGCGAGGAGGAGGAGTGCTCGATACATGGGTTCAGGGTCCCGCCGGGGACGCCAGGGAGTGGATCTTGGTGCTGATCTGTGGAGTACTGCCCGGTTGTGGACAACGCCGTCACCCGGCACTGTGCGGGTCCCGTACACTTCTTGTGGCGATCCGGGTCACCGGATCGACTTCGCACGCCCCGCCGGCGGTCTCACCACCATCGCCGGCCGCGCCTCTCGGTCCTTACCCGCGCAGGGTTCAGGGCACGGCGCACCGGGGCGTCAGGCGCGGCAGCCGACCGGCGGCCGCGGTAACCGAGTATCTCAAGGAGTACGGCCATGGCCGTCGTCACGATGCGGGAGCTGCTGGAGAGCGGCGTCCACTTCGGTCACCAGACCCGTCGCTGGAACCCGAAGATGAAGCGCTTCATCTTCACCGAGCGCAACGGCATCTACATCATCGACCTGCTCCAGTCGCTGTCGTACATCGACCGCGCCTACGAGTTCGTCAAGGAGACCGTCGCGCACGGCGGCTCCATCATGTTCGTCGGCACCAAGAAGCAGGCGCAGGAAGCGATCGCCGAGCAGGCGACGCGCGTGGGCATGCCCTACGTCAACCAGCGCTGGCTCGGCGGCATGCTGACCAACTTCTCCACCGTCTACAAGCGTCTGCAGCGCCTCAAGGAGCTTGAGCAGATCGACTTCGAGGACGTCGCGGCCTCGGGTCTCACCAAGAAGGAGCTCCTGGTCCTCTCGCGCGAGAAGGCCAAGCTGGAGAAGACCCTCGGTGGTATCCGCGAGATGTCGAAGGTTCCCAGCGCCGTCTGGATCGTCGACACCAAGAAGGAGCACATCGCCGTCGGTGAGGCGCGCAAGCTCCACATCCCGGTCGTCGCGATCCTCGACACGAACTGCGACCCCGACGAGGTCGACTACAAGATCCCGGGCAACGACGACGCGATCCGTTCCGTCACCCTGCTCACCCGCGTGATCGCCGACGCCGTCGCCGAGGGCCTCATCGCCCGCTCCGGCCAGGCCACGGGCGACTCGAAGCCGGGCGAGAAGGCGGCCGGCGAGCCGCTGGCCGAGTGGGAGCGCGACCTGCTCGAGGGCGACAAGAAGGCTGACTCCGAGGAGTCCGCCGAGGCCCCCGCGGCCGACGCCGCTCCGGCCGCCGAGGCCGAGAAGCCGGCCGAGGACGCTGCCGAGGCTCCGGCCACGGAGGCTCCGGCCGCCGAGGCCACGGAGGCTCCGGCCGCGGACGCCGAGCAGGCCTGACCCTTCACCGGGACCCACAGGTTCGGTAGTTGACGGCGGGGGCCACAAGCCCCCGCCGTCAACCCGTAGCCCCGCAGATCTTCGTAGATCTTTCTAGACTCCGAGAGAGAAACACAGACTCATGGCGAACTACACCGCCGCTGACGTCAAGAAGCTCCGTGAGCTCACCGGCGCCGGCATGATGGACTGCAAGAAGGCGCTCGACGAGGCCGACGGCAGCGTCGACAAGGCCGTCGAGGCCCTGCGCATCAAGGGCCAGAAGGGCGTCGCCAAGCGCGAGGGCCGTTCTGCCGAGAACGGCGCCGTCGTCTCCCTCATCGCCGAGGACAACTCCTCCGGCGTGCTGGTCGAGCTGAAGTGCGAGACGGACTTCGTCGCCAAGGGTGACAAGTTCCAGGCCGTCGCCGCCAAGCTGGCCGAGCACGTCGCCGCCACCTCCCCGGCCGACCTGGCCGCGCTGCTCGCCTCCGAGATCGAGGCCAGCAAGACCGTTCAGGCGTTCGTCGACGAGGCCAACGCCAACCTCGGCGAGAAGATCGTCCTGGACCGCTTCGCGCAGTTCTCCGACGGTTTCGTCTCCGCGTACATGCACCGCACGATGCCCGACCTGCCCCCGCAGATCGGTGTGCTCGTCGAGCTGGACAAGGACAACGCCGAGATCGCCAAGGGTGTCGCGCAGCACATCGCCGCCTTCGCGCCGAAGTACCTCACCCGTGAGGACGTTCCGGCCGAGGTCGTCGAGACCGAGCGTCGCGTCGCCGAGGAGACCACCCGCGCCGAGGGCAAGCCCGAGGCCGCGCTCCCCAAGATCGTCGAGGGTCGCGTCAACGGTTTCTTCAAGGAAGCCACGCTGCTCGGCCAGCCGTACGCGCTGGACAACAAGAAGTCCGTCGAGCAGGTTCTGAAGGAGGCCGGTGTCACCCTGAAGCGCTTCTCGCGCATCAAGGTCGGCATCTGAGTCTGTTCAGCGTTCGACACTAGACCCCGCTAGGGTCTGAGGCAGTCGTCGGCCGCGCACGCGACGGACGACCGCAGATCTGACGAGGAGGCCATTGCCGCTAGGGACTACGAGTACCCACCGGCAATGGCCTTCTTCGTATGTGCACGAGGAGACCTCCATGAATCAGGGCGCGGACACCGCCAAGGCCGACGAGTCGGCCGACCACAAGCGCGATGACGGCAAGGTGGCCGGGCGCTTCATGCTGAAGCTGTCCGGTGAGGCGTTCGCCGGCGGCGGGGCGCTCGGAGTCGACCCCGACGTCGTGCACAACATCGCCCGCGAGATCGCCGCCGTCGTCCGTGACGGCGCACAGATCGCCGTCGTCATCGGCGGAGGCAACTTCTTCCGGGGCGCCGAGCTCCAGCAGCGCGGCATGGACCGGGCCCGCTCGGACTACATGGGCATGCTCGGGACGGTCATGAACTGCCTCGCCCTCCAGGACTTCCTGGAGAAGGAGGGCATCGACTCGCGCGTCCAGACCGCCATCACGATGGGCCAGGTCGCCGAGCCGTACATCCCGCTGCGTGCCGTACGCCATCTGGAGAAGGGCCGCGTCGTCATCTTCGGCGCCGGCATGGGCATGCCGTACTTCTCCACCGACACCACCGCCGCACAGCGCGCCCTGGAGATCGACGCCGAGGCCATGCTGATGGGCAAGAACGGGGTGGACGGGGTCTACGACTCCGACCCCCGTCTCAACACCGACGCGGTGAAGTTCGACGCGTTGGAGTACGGCGAGGTCATCACCCGGGACCTGAAGGTCGCCGACATGACCGCGATCACCCTGTGCCGCGACAACAACCTCCCGATCCTCGTCTTCGAGCTCCTTACGGCCGGCAACATCGCGCGCGCCGTCAAGGGTGAGAAGATCGGCACGCTCGTGAGCGACCAGGGCACCCGGGCCTGACCGGGGGATGGACAATCCCCTGCCGGTCGGACACCGTGCAGGGAAAGACGCTGGTTATCCAGGGCCCAAGGGCTCAGGTCGCTCTGAGAACTCCCGGCCCACCCAAGACATGCAGGAGCAAGTGGTGATCGAAGAAACCCTCCTCGAGGCCGAGGAGAAGATGGAGAAGGCCGTCGTGGTCGCCAAGGAGGACTTCGCCGCGATCCGCACCGGCCGTGCGCACCCGGCGATGTTCAACAAGATCGTGGCGGACTACTACGGCGCGCTGACGCCGATCAACCAGCTCGCCTCCTTCTCGGTGCCGGAGCCGCGCATGGCGGTGGTGACCCCGTTCGACAAGAGCGCGCTGCGCAACATCGAGCAGGCCATCCGCGACTCGGACCTGGGCGTCAACCCCAGCAACGACGGCAGCATCATCCGCGTGAACTTCCCGGAGCTGACCGAGGAGCGCCGCAAGGACTACATCAAGGTTGCCCGCACCAAGGCCGAGGACTCCAAGGTGTCGATCCGCGCCGTGCGCCGCAAGGCCAAGGACGCCCTCGACAAGCTCGTCAAGGACAAGGAGTCCGGCGAGGACGAGGTCCGCCGTGCGGAGAAGGAGCTCGACGACACCACCGCCAAGTACGTGGCGCAGGTCGACGAGCTGCTCAAGCACAAGGAAGCCGAGCTGCTAGAGGTCTGATGAACGACTCTTCCTGGGGGGCTCCGCCGAGACCCGCGTACTGGGGAACCCCCGAGGGGCCTTCCCAGGGGGCGTTCCCGGCGGGGCCTGCATACGATCCGTATGACGCCCCGCCCGTGTCGCGGACGCAGCCGATGCCCGTCGTGCCCGACGCGGGCGACGACGCCGAAGACCGCGACGAACGTGACCGGGGGACCGCTCTGCCGGGCGGTCCTCTCTTCCGCGACGAGACGCCGCAGGAGCCCATGGCAAGCACTCCGCCTCCGCCGCCCGTGCCCGCCCAGCCGGAGAAGAAGCGGGCGGGCCGCGATCTGCGGTCCGCGATAGGGGTCGGTGTCGCCCTGGGCGCGGTCGTCATCGCCTCCCTGTTCGTCGTGAAGGCCGTCTTCGTCGGGGTCGTCGCGGTCGCCGTCGTCGTCGGCCTGTGGGAGCTGACCAGCCGCCTCGAAGAGCGCAAGCAGATCAAGGCGCCGCTCGTGCCGCTCGCCGTGGGCGGCGCGGCGATGGTCGTCGCCGGATACGTCAGCGGCGCCGAGGGCGCATGGGTGGCGATGGCGCTCACCGCGCTCGCGGTGCTCGTGTGGCGGATGACCGAGCCGCCCGAGAACTATCTGCGGGACGTCACCGCGGGCGTCTTCGCGGCGTTCTACGTGCCGTTCCTCGCCACGTTCGTCGCCATGCTGCTCGCCGCGGACGACGGTCCCTGGCGGGTGCTGACCTTCCTGCTCCTGACCGTGGTCAGTGACACGGGTGCGTACGCGATCGGCTGGCGCTTCGGCAAGCACAAGCTGGCGCCGCGCATCAGCCCCGGAAAGACCCGCGAGGGCCTGTTCGGCGCGGTGTCCTTCGCGATGGTGGCGGGCGCGCTGTGCATGCAGTTCCTGATCGACGACGGCACCTGGTGGCAGGGCCTGCTCCTCGGCGTCGCGGTGGCCGCGAGCGCCACGCTCGGCGACCTCGGCGAGTCGATGATCAAGCGGGACCTGGGCATCAAGGACATGGGCACCCTGCTGCCGGGCCATGGCGGCATCATGGACCGTCTGGACTCGCTGCTGCCGACCGCTCCGGTGGTGTGGCTGCTGCTCGCGGTCTTCGTCGGCACGGGCTGAGCGGCATCCGGTTACCCTTGAAGGGCGCGTCGCTCGCGAGCGACGCGCCCTTTTCGGCCTCGCGTCCGCGGGGTGATCCTGTGAGGTCTCCTGGCTTCGGCACCGTATCGTCGCCTGCTCCGCGCCCAGCGGGGATCGCCGGCCTCGTCGTACTGAGGAGTTACCGCTCATGGCACGCCCCGTTCCGGGAGAACTGACCTTCACCGCGCCGCGCGGAGCGAAGCAGCCGCCGCGGCACCTCGCCGACCTGTCGCCCGCCGAGCGCAAGGAAGCCGTCGCCGCGATCGGTGAGAAGCCGTTCCGCGCCAAGCAGCTCTCGCAGCACTACTTCGCGCGCTACGCCCACAACCCCGCCGAGTGGACCGACATCCCGCTCGCCGCGCGCGGCCGGCTCCAGGAGGAGCTGCTGCCCGACCTGATGTCGGTCGTGCGGCACATCTCCTGCGACGACGACACCACCCGCAAGACGCTGTGGAAGCTGCACGACGGCACGCTCGTCGAGTCCGTCCTGATGCGTTACCCGGACCGGGTGACGATGTGCATCTCCTCGCAGGCCGGCTGCGGCATGAACTGCCCGTTCTGCGCCACCGGCCAGGCGGGCCTGGACCGCAACCTCTCGACCGCCGAGATCGTGCACCAGATCGTCGACGGCATGCGCGCCCTGCGCGACGGCGAGGTCCCCGGCGGCCCGGCCCGTCTCTCCAACATCGTCTTCATGGGCATGGGCGAACCGCTCGCCAACTACAAGCGGGTCGTCGGCTCCATCCGCCGCCTCACCGACCCCGAGCCCGACGGCCTCGGCCTGTCCCAGCGCGGCATCACCGTCTCCACCGTCGGCCTGGTCCCCGCCATGCACCGCTTCGCAGACGAGGGCTTCAAGTGCCGTCTCGCGGTCAGCCTGCACGCCCCCGACGACGAACTGCGCGACACCCTCGTGCCGGTCAACACCCGGTGGAAGGTGCGCGAAGTGCTCGACGCCGCATGGGAGTACGCCGAGAAGTCCGGGCGCCGCATCTCCATCGAGTACGCCCTGATCCGCGACATCAACGACCAGGCGTGGCGCGGTGACCTGCTCGGCCGCCTCCTCAAGGGCAAGCGGGTGCACGTCAACCTGATCCCGCTGAACCCGACGCCCGGCTCCAAGTGGACGGCGTCGCGGCCCGAGGACGAGAAGGCGTTCGTCGAGGCCATCGCGGCCCATGGCGTGCCCGTGACCGTCCGCGACACCCGGGGCCAGGAGATCGACGGAGCCTGCGGGCAGCTGGCCGCCACGGAGCGGTAGTCCGAGGGGCAGAACGGCCCGGGCCGGGCCGGGGGCCCCGTGTAACCTGGCCGGAAACATCTGCATATTCCGACAGGGGAGCGCCACAGCGCTGAGAGTGCGGTACCCATTCATGGGACACGGACCGCAGACCCTCTGAACCTTGCCCCGGTCATGCGGGGTAGGAAGTTCGGCGATTACTCAAGCTGTTGCGCCCTGCCCGCACGACTGGACGTCGTGCGGGCAGGGCCGCGTCTCTTCCTGGTCATCTCCAGGAGGAATGAAGAAATGCGCAGTACCAAGAGGCTCGCGGCCGGTGCGCTCGCCGCCGCCCTCGGCGTCGCCACGCTCGCGGCCTGCGGCAGCTCGGACGGCAAGAAGGCGTCCGGCTCGACCGGCGGCTCCGGCGGCAAGACCGTGACGCTCGTCAGCCACGACTCGTTCGCCGCGTCCGACCCGGTGCTCAAGGCATTCACCGCCCAGACCGGCTACACCGTCAAGGTCCTCAAGAGCGGCGACGCCGGAGCCGCCCTCAACCAGGAAATCCTCACCAAGGGCTCCCCGCGCGGCGACGTCTTCTTCGGCGTCGACAACACCCTTCTCTCGCGCGCCCTGGACAACGGCATCTTCACCCCGTACGTCGCCAAGGGCCTGGACCGGGTGCCGGTCGAGGACCAGCTCGACAAGGACAAGCACCGGGTCACCCCCATCGACACCGGCGACATCTGCGTCAATTACGACAAGAAGTACTTCGCGGACAAGAAGCTCAGCCCCCCGCAGTCCTTCGACGACCTGATCAAGCCCGAGTACAAGAACCTCCTGGAGACCGAGAACGTCGCGACGTCCTCGCCCGGTCTCGGCTTCATGCTCGGCACCGTCGCCAAGTACGGCGACGGCGGCTGGCAGGACTACTGGAAGAAGCTGAAGGCCAACGGCGTCAAGGTCGTCGACGGCTGGGAGCAGGCCTACAACACGGACTTCTCCGGCTCGGCCGGCGGCAAGAAGGCCAAGGGCGACCGGCCGCTCGTCGTCTCCTACGCCTCCAGCCCGCCCGCCGAAGTGATCTACGCCGACCCCAAGCCCACCGAGGCCCCCACCGGCGTCGCCACCGGCACCTGCTTCCGCCAGACAGAGTTCGCGGGCCTGCTCAAGGGCGCAAAGAACGAGGCAGGCGGCAAGGCGCTCCTGGACTTCCTGATCTCGAAGAAGTTCCAGGAGGACATGCCGCTCCAGATGTTCGTGGACCCGGTCGCCAAGGACGCGGCGGTGCCCGCCGAATTCACCAGGTTCGGTGCGAAGATCACCGACTCGGCGACCGTCGCCCCCGACACGATCGCCAAGAACCGTGACCAGTGGGTCAAGACGTGGTCCTCGCTCGTCCTGAAGTAGGCCGCCCGCCGGGCAAGCCGCCCCGGAAGCCGGCGCGGCGGAGCGCCGTGCGGGGCAACGCGGTGCGGTTCGGGCTCATGGCCGCGCCGCTCGCGTTCTTCGCCCTGTTCTTCGCCTGGCCCGTGGCCGCCATCGTCGGCCGCGGGCTCACGGCGCAGGGCGCCTGGCACTTCGGGCGGATCGGCGAGGTGCTGACCGACCCGGACATCGCTCACGTCCTGTGGTTCACCACCTGGCAGGCGCTCGCCTCCACCGCGCTCACCCTGGTGATCGCGCTGCCCGGCGCCTATGTCTTCGCCCGCCTCGACTTCCCCGGCAAACAGCTCCTCCGCGCCGTGGTCACCGTCCCGTTCGTGCTGCCGACGGTCGTCGTGGGCACCGCGTTCCTGGCGCTGCTGGGCCGCGGCGGCCTCCTCGACCAGCTGTGGGGCGTACGCCTCGACACCACGGTGTGGGCGATCCTGCTCGCGCACGTCTTCTTCAACTACGCCGTCGTCGTACGCACCGTCGGCGGCCTGTGGTCGCAGCTCGACCCCCGTCAGGAAGAGGCCGCCCGTGTCCTCGGGGCCTCCCGCCTCGGGGCCTGGCGCAGGGTCACCCTGCCCGCGCTCGGCCCCGCCGTCGCCGCGGCCGCGCTCATGGTGTTCCTCTTCACCTTCACCTCCTTCGGCGTCGTCCAGATCCTCGGCGGCCCCACCTTCTCCACCCTCGAAGTGGAGATCTACCGCGAGACCGCCGAACTCCTCGACCTGCCGACCGCGGCCGTCCTGACGATCGTGCAGTTCGCCGCGGTCGGCGCGATCCTCGCCGTGCACGCCTGGGCGACGCGCCGCCGCGAGAGCGCCCTCACCCTCGTGGACCCGGCCCAGACGTCCCGCCGCCCGCGCGGCGCCGCGCAGCGCACGCTGCTCGCCTCGGTCCTCGCCGTCGTGGCCCTGCTGATCCTGCTGCCCGTCGGCGTCCTCGTCGAGCGCTCCCTCGACACCCCCGGTGGCTACGGCCTCGGCTACTACCGGGCCCTCCAGGACGCCGGCGACAACGGCAGCTTCCTGGTGCCGCCCATCGAGGCGATCTGGAACTCGCTCCAGTACGCGCTCGCCGCCACCGCGATCGCGCTGGCGGTCGGCGGACTCGCGGCGGCGGCCCTGGCCCGACGGGGCAGCGGCCGCCTCATGCGGGGCTTCGACGCCCTCCTGATGCTGCCGCTCGGCGTCTCCGCCGTGACCGTCGGCTTCGGCTTCCTGATCACCCTCGACAAGCCGCCGCTGGACCTCAGGACCTCCTGGATCCTGGTGCCGCTCGCCCAGGCACTGGTCGGTACGCCCTTCGTCGTACGGATCATGCTGCCGGTGCTGCGCGCGGTGGACGGACGCCTGCGCGAGGCGGCGGCCGTACTCGGGGCCTCCCCGCTGCGGGCCTGGCGCGAGGTGGATCTGCCGCTGGTGCGCCGGGCGCTGCTCGTCGCGGCGGGCTTCGCCTTCGCGGTCTCGCTCGGCGAGTTCGGGGCGACCGTCTTCATCGCCCGGCCCGACCACCCGACGCTGCCCGTCGCGGTGGCCCGGCTGCTCGGCCGGGCGGGCGACCTCAACTACGGCCAGGCCATGGCCCTCAGCACGATTTTGATGGTGGTGTGCGCGGTGTCGCTGCTCGTCCTCGAACGGATCAGGACCGACCGGAGCGGGGAGTTCTGATGCTGAGACTCGACGGTGTGACCGTACGGTTCGCCGGGCGCGCCGCGCTCGACGCGGTCGACCTGGAGGTCGCCGACCACGAGACGGTGTGCGTGCTCGGGCCGAGCGGCAGCGGCAAGTCCACCCTGCTGCGGGTCGTGGCCGGCCTCCAACCCCCGGACGACGGGCGGGTGTTGCTGGACGGCGCCGACCAGGCGGGGGTGCCCGTGCACAAGCGTGGGCTCGGCCTGATGTTCCAGGACCACCAGCTCTTCCCGCAGCGCGACGTCGCCGGCAACGTGGCGTTCGGGCTGCGCATGCGCAGAGCTTCGCGGGGTGAACAGGCGCGCAGGGTCGCGGAGTTGCTTGACCTGGTCGGGCTGCCCGGCGCCGGAAGGCGGGCCGTCGCCGCGCTGTCCGGCGGCGAACAGCAGCGTGTCGCACTCGCCCGCGCGCTCGCGCCCTCGCCCCGGCTGCTGATGCTGGACGAGCCGCTGGGCCAGCTCGACCGCACCCTGCGCGAACGCCTCGTGGTCGAACTCCGGGCGCTGTTCGGCCAGTTGGGTACGACTGTGCTGGCCGTCACCCACGACCAGGGCGAGGCGTTCGCCCTGGCCGACCGGGTCGTGGTGATGCGGGACGGGCGCATCGCGCAGACCGGCACGCCGCTGGAGGTCTGGCAGCACCCTGCATCGGAGTTCGTGGCCCGCTTCCTCGGCTTCGAGAACGTGGTCCCTGCGACGGTGGCCGGGGAGGCGGCCGACACGCCGTGGGGCAAGGTGCCGGTCCCGGCGGGCTCCCCGCAGGGTCAGGTACGGCTCCTGATTCGCCCTGCGGGCGTGCGGCTCGTCGGGGAGCGGGAGGGGTTGGCGTGCGAGGTGACGGCGCGGACGTTCCGCGGCAGTCACGTGGCCGTACGACTTCGGCCCGGGGGCGGGCCGGCGCTGGAGGCGGAGTGCGAAGTCGCGTCCGCGCCGGAGGTGGGGGCGGGGGTGGGGGTCGCCTTCGCGGCGGGCGAGGTGGTGGTGCTGGGGGATTCCCCCACCCCGCCCCTTCCCTAAACCCTCCGGGGGCGGGACGAGCGCGACCGCGGCCGTTTGCGGCTGCTTGCCGCGCAGTTCCTCGCGCCCATGAACCCGTCGTCCCCTGCGGGTCGTGGTCGCTTTTCGCGCAGTTCCCCGCGCCCCTTGAGGGCCGGCTTTCGGGTGCGGGCCGTGGTCGCTTTTGCGCAGTTCCCCGCGCCCCTGAAATCCGTTGTTCGCTGCGGACCGTGGGGGCTTTTCGCGCAGTTCCTCGCGCCCCTGAAATCCCCCTTTCGTCCGCAGGCCGTGGTCGCTTCTCGCGCAGTTCCCCGCGCCCCTATACCCGTGGTCGTCCGCGGGTCGTGGACGGTGTTCGCGCAGTTCCCCGCGCCCCTATCGGCACTGGTGCAGTGGCCGTGCTGGGTTGCTCGGGCATCTTCAGCCTGTCCGGCGTTTGAGGACGAGCGCCCTTTAGGCGCGAAACGGGGGTGCAGGGGGCGGAGCCCCCGCGTGGGGTCTGGGGCGGAGTCCCAGGGGTCAGCGCATGCAATGAGCTGTACGGGCGGGTGGGTGGGTGGGAAAACCCCCCAGGGCCCGGGGCGCCGCCCAGCCCGTCAGCCCACCCGGGCCAGGTCCGCGGGGCGGGCCTCCGGGGCCTCGGGGGAGCCGAACCACGCCACCGCCACCGCCCCGGCCACCGCGAGGACGAAACCCAGGACCGCCATCCACGCCAGGCCCGCCCGAGACGCGTCGCCCAGCCACAGCACACCGATCGCACCCGGCAGCACCGTCTCGCCCACCACGAGCGCCGCCGTCGCACCGTTCACCGAGCCGATCTGCAGGGCCACCGTGTGCAGGTACATGCCGCCGGCCCCGGCCACGAGGATCGCGTACAGGGCGGGGTCGCCGAGCAGCGCGCCGGGATCGAACGGGTCGATGCCGTTCAGGATGCGGACCCCCACGCCGAGCGCGCCGAAGCCCAGGCCCGACAGGAGCCCGGCGAGGATCGCGGCGCGGGCGCCCAGGAGACGTACGGCCACCGTGCCGCCGGCCATCAGGAGCAGCGCGACCGCCAGGAGCCACCCGTGCGTGGCCAACTCCGTGTGCCCGCTGCCCTCGTGGCCCGCCGCCGAGGCGAGCAGGACCAGGGCCGAGCAGACCACGCCGATGGACGTCCACTCCGCGCGGCTCAGCCGGATGCCGAGGAGCTTGACGCTGAGCACCGCCGTGATGACCAGGTTCGCGCTGATCACCGTCTGGGAGAGGAAGAGGGGGAGCAGCCGGGCGGCCAGCGCGCCGAGCCCGAACCCGACGAAGTCGAGGACCGTGCCGACGATGAATTCCCAGGTCGTCGCCGCCTTCGCGGTGGAGGAGAGGCTGGGACCACCGTGCTGGGTACGGTCGCTCGCGGCCGCGTCGCGGCGGGCGGACTTGCGGGACCCGACGGCTTGCAGGACCGAGCCCGTGCCGTAACAGACCGAGGCGGCGATGGCGGTCAGCAGACCGAGCAGCACGGGGACTCCGTTCATGGCGGGGGCAACCGGTTCACCCCACTTCGCTTTACCAGACGTTTACCGCCCTTTGGGAGTTGCCTGGTGCCCGGTACTTTTCGGCCCGCCCCGCTCGGCGACCTCAGACCTCGCTCGACATGCGGGCCAGCGCGTCGGGCGCCTCGGACACCGAGTCCACCAGCGCGATCCGGGCCGCCATCGGGCGGTCCCGCGCCAGCGCCTGAAGCAGCGGCCAGGTCGGCAGCCGCTCCGTCCAGTGCGCGCGGTCGACCAGCACCATCGGCGTCGGGGTGCCCCGCGACTCGTAGTAGTTCGGCGTCGCGTTGTCGAAGATCTCCTGTACGGTGCCGGCCGCGCCGGGCAGGAAGACGACGCCCGCGTTGGAGCGGGCCAGCAGGCCGTCCTCGCGGGTGGCGTTGGCGAAGTACTTGGCGATGGCGTTCGCGAAGGCGTTCGGGGGCTCGTGGCCGTAGAACCAGGTGGGGATGCCCACCGAGGTTCCGCCGCGCGGCCACCTCGTACGGACCTCGAAGGCCGCGCGCGCCCACTGCGACACGGACGGCCTGAACGAGGGCTCCTTGGCGAGGAGTTCGAGCGCGGAGCCCAGCATCGCGTCGTCGAAGGGAGCCGCGTACGCACCCAGGTTCGCGGCCTCCATCGCACCGGGTCCGCCGCCGGTCGCGACCGTGAAACCGGCACGGGCCAGGGTCCGCCCGAGCACGGCGGCGCCCTGGTACTCGGTCGTGCCGCGGGCCATCGCGTGGCCGCCCATCACGCCCACCACCCGCGCCCCGACGAGCAGTTCGTCCAGGGCGTCGGAGACCGCGTCGTCGTGGATGGAGCGCAGCATCGAGGAGAAGATGTCGCCGTCGGTGCTGGTCCGCTGGAACCACGCGTACGACAACGCGTCCGGGGTGCGTTCGTAGCCCTCGTCGAGCGACGCGAAGAGTTCGGCGGGGGAGTAGAGCGCGCCGCGGTACGGGTCGAACGGCAGGTGCGGCACCGGCGGGAAGACCAGGGCGCCGTCGGCCCTGACCTTGGCCGCCGCGTCCGGATCCATCGCGCAGCCGAGGAAGACGGCGCCGGCGGTGTCGGTGTCGAGCAGCGCGGGCGTACGGGCCGTCAGGTCGACGGACTGTACGCGGAACCCGGCGAGGTCGCTGCGCTTGGCGGTGACCGTGTCGAATTCGGCGAGGGATTCGATCTCGGTGTCGCTGCCCGGGGGGCGGGGTGTCTCTTCTGCGTCGAACACGGCGTCCATGCTAGGCGCTGCGCTGTGCTGGGCCGCTTTCGGGTGAGCCTGGGCCCGTTGGACCCCGGGCCCCTCGATGCCGCCTTCGGCTGCGCCGTCTTTCGGGCGCGGGCCGTTGCTGGTTGCTCGCGGTTGCCGGGTGCGGGCCGTTGCTGGTTGCTCGCGGTTGCCGGGCGCGGGCCGTTGCTGGTTGCTCGCGCAGTTCCCCGCGCCCCTTGAGAGGTCGGTCTTCGGGTGCGGGTCCTGTGTGGCTTGTCGCGCAGTTCCCCGCGCCCCTGTAGGGCGCCCCGCGCTGGTCCGGAACCCCCTTTGTAGGGCCGCCCTCGGACCGGGCACCCCTCTGTAGGCCCCCTGTACGCGCCCCGCTGATAGATGAAGCGTGTATCTGTGTGGGGGGGGCTATCTCAGGGGTAGGGCGGCTACTTCCGCGATGGTTACGGTTACGGGGGTGAAGACCGCCAGGAGGGCCAGTGCGCGCAGGGCCGTTGCGGTTCTGAGGACTGCCGCCGGGGTGCCGAGTGACAGGAGGGCCGCCGTGGTGTGGGCGCGGGCGTGCCGGGACTCCAGGGCCGCGGTGAGCAGCGTGGCCACCGTGCAGCTCATCACCAGCGCCGCGCCGAGCCCGGTGAGCGGGCCGAACGGGTGCGGCCCCACCTGGTCGCCGTACAGGACCGCCGCCGCGATCGCCGCCGAGGCCACCGCGCACACCACGCCGAGGGGGCGCCCGATGCGGCGGGCCTCCGCCATCAGGACGCGGCCCGCGAGCAGGCGCGCGACGCCCGGCCGGGCCAGTTGCAGCAGCCGCCCGCTGAAGTGGGTGAGCGCGGGGCCCGCGAAGGCGAGGCCGAGGGCGGTCAGCGCCCAGCCGGCGAGCACTCCGGCGGTGCTGTTCTCCGGGTGGCCCGGCATCGGGAACGCCGAGCCCGTGGCGCCCCTGCTCGCGTACGTCTCCATCGCCAGGCCCGCCGTGAGCAGCGCGCAGCCCCAGGGCAGTCCGCTGGGCGCGGGTGCCGGCTCCTCGGGGTGCACCGGGTCGCTCCGGTCGCCGGGCCGCGTGGCGCGCCGGGGGCGCAGCGTGAGACCGGCAGCCGCCGAGGCCGTCACCGGCAGCACCGCGAGCAGGGTCAGGGCGGCCGCGACCGGCATCGGCTGGTCCGCGGCGAGCAGACCGGACGCGGCGCCGTCGAAGGGGAGCCCGGTGATGTCACCGCGCAGGTGGAGGTAGACGAGGAGGGCCACCGCCGAGCCGAGGGTGCAGGTGATCGCGGTGGACGCGGCGGCGATCGCGGCGAGACGGGCCGGGCCCAGGCCCACCGCGGAGAGCCCTGGGCGTGGCCGCGTGCTGGGGTCGGTGCGCGCGACCGCGACCGCGAAGTGCGCCGTGGCGGCCAGCGGGACCACGCACCACAGCAGCCGCAGGACCGAGGCGCCGGGATGGCCGACCGCGTGGCCGAGCGTGCACAGCAGGAGGAAGCCGACCCCGGCGGACGCGGCGGACACCAGCAGGCGGCGCAGCAGGACCAGCGGGTGGGTGCCGCGGGCTAGACGGAGAGCGAGCACGCGGCGATACCCTCCGCATCCGAAGGATCGTTCTTGCCGTTCTTGCCCCGGGGGTTGACCCGGCGTCCGTCGATGAGCACCACCGTGCGGTCGGCGAGGGTCGCCACGTCCGTGTCGTGCGTGGCGATCAGCGTGGTGATGTGGTGGGAGCGGGCCGCGGTCAGCAGGGTGCGCAGCACCTGCGCCCGGTCGGTGCGGTGCAGGGTCGCGGTCGGTTCGTCGGCGAACAGCACGGCGGGCGCGGTGATCAGGGCGCGGGCGATCGCGACGCGCTGGCGCTGCCCCTGGAGCAGGGCGTGCGGGCGTTTCTTCGCGCAGGTGTCGATGTCCAGGCGTTCGAGCCATTCGAGCGCGGCCTTCTTCGCGGTGCGGTGCGCGACGCCGCGCAGCAGCAGGGGCAGGGCGGCGTTCTCCCAGGCGCTCAGCTCCGGGACCAGGGTGGGCTCGGGGTCGATCCAGGCGAACCGGTCGCGGCGCAGCCGTTCGCGGGCCACGACGCCCAGGGTGTGGACGGGCGCGCTGTTGAACCACACCTCGCCCTCGTCCGGCACCAGGGTGCCCGAGAGGCAGCGCAGCAGGGTCGTCTTGCCGCAGCCGCGCGGGCCGCCGACGGCAAGGATCTCGCCTTCGCGGACCCCCACGCTGACCCCGGTCAGGGCGGGCGATCCACTGTGGGAGTGGTGCAGGGAACGCGCCCACAGCACGTCGTTGTCCGGCGGAGCCACCATCGTGCACACCTCGGTTCAGATCAGATTTCCTGCTCCTCGTACGGGGGAACGAAGGCAGGGCCGATCGGTCACTGGGCACGCTAGGCAGTGGGGTGTGGCTGTCCCAACAGCACGCGGCCCGGCCGCGCCCATCTCACTCGGATGGGCGCGGCCGGGCCGGGGACGGGGTGGCTCAGAGCTTTGTCCAGGCCTCCGTCAGGACCTGACGCAGGACGCCCTCGATCTCGTCGAACGTCGACTGGTCGGAGATCAGCGGCGGGGCCAGCTGGACCACCGGGTCGCCGCGGTCGTCGGCCCGGCAGTACAGGCCGTTGTCGTACAGCGCCTTGGAGAGGAACCCGTACAGGACGCGCTCGGTCTCCTCGTCGTTGAACGTCTCCTTGGTGGCCTTGTCCTTCACCAGCTCGATGCCGTAGAAGAACCCGTTGCCGCGGACGTCGCCGACGATCGGCAGGTCGTGGAGCTTCTTCAGCGTGTTGAAGAAGGCGTCCTCGTTGTCGAGCACGTGCTGGTTGAGGCCTTCCTTCTCGAAGATGTCGAGGTTGGCCAGGCCCACCGCCGCGGAGACCGGGTGGCCGCCGAAGGTGTAGCCGTGCAGGAAGGTGTTGTCACCCTTGTAGAAGGGCTCCGCCAGCTTGTCGGAGATGATGCAGGCGCCGATCGGGGAGTAGCCCGAGGTCATGCCCTTGGCGCAGGTGATCATGTCCGGTACGTAGTCGAACTTGTCACAGGCGAACATCGTGCCGAGGCGGCCGAAGGCGCAGATGACCTCGTCGGAGACGAGCAGCACGTCGTACTTGTCGCAGATCTCGCGGACCCGCTGGAAGTAGCCGGGCGGCGGCGGGAAGCAGCCGCCCGCGTTCTGCACCGGCTCAAGGAAGACGGCGGCCACGGTCTCGGGACCCTCGAACAGGATCTCCTGCTCGATCTGGTCGGCGGCCCAGCGGCCGAAGGCCACCGGGTCGTCGGCGTGTATCGAGGCGCGGTAGATGTTGGTGTTCGGCACCTTGTGCGCGCCGGGGACCAGCGGCTCGAAGGGTGCCTTCAGGGCGGGCAGCCCGGTGATGGACAGGGCGCCCTGCGGGGTGCCGTGGTAGGCGACCGCACGCGAGATGACCTTGTACTTCGTGTGGTTGCCGGTGAGCTTGTGGTACTGCTTCGCCAGCTTCCACGCGGTCTCGACGGCCTCGCCGCCACCGGTGGTGAAGAAGACCTTGTTGAGGTCGCCCGGCGCGTAGTTCGCAAGGCGCTCGGCGAGCTCGACGGCCTTGGGGTGGGCGTAGGACCACACCGGGAAGAAGGCCAGTTCCTGAGCCTGCTTGTACGCGGTCTCGGCGAGCTCGTGACGGCCGTGGCCGGCGTTGACGACGAACAGGCCCGACAGGCCGTCGAGGTACTTCTTTCCCTTGTCGTCGTAGATGTAGGTGCCCTCGCCACGCACGATGGTGGGAACGGGGGCGTTCTCGTACGACGACATGCGGGTGAAGTGCATCCACAGGTGGTCGTAGGCGGTACGGCTCAGGTCCTTGCTCACGGCTATCGGGTTCCCCACATATAGGTCTGCTTCTTCAGCTTGAGGTAGACGAAGCTCTCGGTGGAGCGCACGCCGGGGAGGGCGCGGATCCTCTTGTTGATCACTTCGAGCAGGTGGTCGTCGTCCTCGCAGACGACCTCCACCATCAGGTCGAAGGAGCCCGCGGTCACCACCACGTACTCGCATTCGGCCATGGCCGTCAGCGCTTCCGCCACGGGGTCGAGGTCTCCCTCGACGCGGATGCCGACCATCGCCTGACGCCGGAATCCCACGGTGAGCGGGTCGGTGACGGCGACGATCTGCATGACGCCCTGGTCGAGCAGCTTCTGTACGCGCTGGCGCACGGCCGCCTCGGACAGGCCCACGGCCTTGCCGATCGCGGCGTACGGACGACGCCCGTCCTCCTGGAGCTGCTCGATGATCGCCAGGGAGACGGCATCGATCGACGTCCCGTTGGAGCGACGCGCGGCGTCGCCCTGCGGGGCGGGGGTCGGGAGCCGGGAGGGTGATCCGTTCCCGATCCTGGGGTCTGTGCTTCGGCTGGCCACGGAGCCACTGTGCACCCGACCCGGTCCGTCCCGCAACCCCAAAGCGATGAAATTCGTTGTTCCGAGACCTTCCGGGAACTGAATCCGAAGTTCAGGGGCGTCGGGTCTGTCGAAAGCGTCGCTCGACCGACTAGGGTGGGTTGTCTCATCCATCGGACATCGGACCGGGAGGCCAGCGAAGTGACCACCGAACTGCGTCGGCTGCGCACGCTACGTAACTACATCGACGGGGAGTTCCGCGATGCCGCCGACGGGCGGACCATCGAGGTGGTCAACCCCGCCACGGGCCAGGCGTACGCGACGTCCCCGCTCTCCGGCCAGGAGGACGTCGACGCCGCCATGGCCGCCGCCGCCAGGGCGTTCCCCGCCTGGCGCGACAGCACGCCGGCCGAGCGCCAGCGCGTGCTGCTCAAGATCGCGGACGCCTTCGAGGAGCGCGCCGAGGAGCTGATCGCCGCCGAGTCGGAGAACACCGGCAAGCCGCTGGAGCTCACCCGCACCGAAGAAGTGCCGCCGATGGTGGACCAGATCCGCTTCTTCGCGGGCGCCGCCCGGCTGCTCGAAGGCCGCAGCGCCGGCGAGTACATGGAGGGTCTGACCTCCATCGTGCGCCGCGAGCCGGTCGGCGTGTGCGCGCAGGTCGCGCCGTGGAACTACCCGATGATGATGGCCGTGTGGAAGTTCGCCCCGGCGCTCGCCGCGGGCAACACCGTCGTCCTCAAGCCGTCGGACACCACGCCCGCCTCGACCGTCCTGATCGCCGAGATCATCGGCGCGATCGTGCCCAAGGGCGTCTTCAACGTCGTGTGCGGAGACCGTGACACCGGCCGCGCGATGGTCGAGCACAGGACCCCGGCGATGGCCTCCATCACCGGTTCCGTACGGGCCGGCATGCAGGTCGCCGAGTCCGCCTCCAAGGACGTCAAGCGCGTCCACCTGGAGCTGGGCGGCAAGGCCCCGGTCGTCGTCTTCGAGGACGCCGACATCGCCAAGGCCGTCGAGGACATCGCGGTCGCGGGCTACTTCAACGCCGGTCAGGACTGCACGGCCGCCACCCGCGTCCTCGTCCACGAGTCGATCCACGACGAGTTCGTGACCGCGCTCGCCAAGGCCGCCGCCGACACCAAGACCGGGCAGCCCGACGACGCCGACGTGCTGTACGGCCCGCTCAACAACGCCAACCAGCTGAAGCAGGTCACCGGCTTCATCGAGCGCCTGCCCGCGCACGCCAAGGTCGAGGCGGGCGGCCACCGGGTCGGCGACCAGGGCTACTTCTACGCCCCGACCGTCGTCTCCGGCCTCCAGCAGGACGACGAGATCATCCAGAACGAGGTGTTCGGGCCGGTCATCACCGTCCAGTCCTTCACCGACGAGGCCCAGGCCCTGGAGTACGCCAACGGCGTCGAGTACGCGCTGGCCTCCTCCGTGTGGACCAAGGACCACGCCCGCGCCATGCGGATGTCCAAGAACCTCGACTTCGGCTGCGTGTGGATCAACACCCACATCCCGCTGGTCGCCGAGATGCCGCACGGCGGATTCAAGAAGTCCGGCTACGGCAAGGACCTCTCCGCGTACGGCTTCGAGGACTACACCCGCATCAAGCACGTGATGACGTCCATCGAGGGCTGAGCCGAAGCCTGAACGCAGGGCCTGAACACCGGGCCTGAACACCGGGCCTGAACACCGGGAAGGGGCGGGGGAGTTGTTCCCCCGCCCCTTCCCGCTGTCCCGATCGGCCCGACAGGGTGTCCGGCCTGGGGCGCAGGGCTGGACGCAGCGTCCATTGAAGCCCGTGGGCGCGGCCGGGCATCCTGCGGACATGCCACCGACCGCGCACCGCGCCAGCAGCCCCTTCTCCCGCCGCAGCCTCCTGCGCGCCCTCGGCGGCGGGGCGGCGCTCGCCGCGCTGGCCGGCTGCGGGGTCCCCGCGGCGTACGTCGCACCGGGCGAGCGGGCCGGACGCGACCGCTCGGCGGCCGACAAGTCCCTCACCTTCGCCAACTGGCCGCTCTACATAGACGTCGACGACGACGACGCCTCCAAGCGGCCCACCCTGGAGGCGTTCACCAAGAACACCGGGATCTCCGTCACCTACACCGAGGAGATCAACGACAACGACGAGTTCTTCGGGAAGATCAGTCCCGCCCTGATGAACCATCAGGAGACCGGCCGCGACCTCATGGTCATCAGCGACTGGATGGCGGCCCGGTTCGTACGGCTCGGCTGGGTGCAGGAGATGGACCGGGCCAAGCAGCCCAACGTCGCCCGCCACCTCGACCCCCAACTGCGCACCCCCGCCTTCGACAACGGGCGTCTGCACAGCGTCCCGTGGCAGTCCGGGATCACCGGCATCGCGTACAACAGGAAGAAGCTCGGCCGCGAGCTGAGGCACGTGAGCGACCTGTGGGACCCGCGCCTGGCCGGCAAGGTGACGCTCTTCTCCGGCCTCGACGAATCCTTCGCCCTGCTCATGCAGGGCAACGGCGTCGACATCACGCGGTGGACGGCCGACGACTTCCACCGCATGTGCGACCAGGTGGAGAAGCAGGTCGCGAACCGGCAGATCCGCCGCTTCACCGGCAACGACTACACCAGCGACCTCAACAAGGGCGACGTCCTGGCCTGCCAGGCCTACAGCGGCGACGTCTTCCAACTCCAGGCGGACAACCCCGACATCGAGTTCGTGGTACCCGAGGAGGGCGCGGAGCTGTGGGCGGAGTCGATGATGATCCCCAACCTGGCCCGCCACAAGGCGAACGCGGAAGCCCTGGTCGACTACTACTACGACCCCGAGGTCGCCGCCGAACTCGCCGCGTCCGTCAACTACGTCTGCCCGGTCCCGGCCGCCCGCGAGGTCCTGGCCTCCTCCAAGAACAAGGACGAGGCCGAACTCGCCGAGAACCCCCTGATCTTCCCCGACGACGCGATGCGGCGCCGCCTCGCGATCGCCCGGGACATCACCTCCGAGGAACGCGTCGAATTCGCCAAGCGGTGGAACGCGATCGTGGGCCTGTAGGCGGGCGCGACGCTCGGACGCGCGTCAGGGTGAGGGCGATGGTGACGGTGGTACGGGGCAGGGGCGCAGCACCATGAGCGAGTCCTCCACGGCCGCCACCATCGCGAAGGGGAACCGGTCGACTTCGAGGCAGAGCGCGACATCGTCGGGGTGGACCCCCTGGCGCACCCCCTCCGCCAGCTCCGCCGCCGCGCGTGACCCGGCCGCGCGCCGGAGGAACCCGGCGGCGTCCGTCCCGCCGCCCTCGGCCCGGCGCGCGATGTACTCGGCGCACGCCCGGTCCTCGTCGGCCCGGCCGTCCTCGCCGGTCACCACATACGTGACGCCGTGGCTCCTGCGCGCCCGCAGGAGCCCGGCCGTCGCCTCGGCCACCACGAAGCCGGCGCACAGCACCAGCGAGGCGTCCTTCACCGCGAGGGCGCCGACCGTCCCCGCGGTGGTCTTCTGCACCACGGTCCGCCCGGCGAGGTCGATGGACCGCAGCAGACCGGGCGAGTTGACGGCGTCGAACCCGGGCGCGGGGGGACCGTCCTTGAGCGCCACCCAGCCGGGATGGCGCCCCTTGAGGGCGAGGGCTTCGTCCACCGAGCCGGCCAGCACGATCTTCTCCGCCCCTTGACCGAACGCGTGGGCGGCCACCGTGAAGGCCCGCATGACATCAACCACGACGGCCACGGCCGGGGTCCGGGTCAGCTCGGGGATGCCGAGGAATCGAGAGTCCATACAAACGATGATCACGCACACCCGGCCCCGGGTGCTGGGCATTTCCCTCCCCCGCCCCAGTTATTGAACGCGTTCAATATGGGCGTACGCTGCGATCATGAGCGAGCGAAGCGCCCTGCTGAGGCGTATACGTGTATGGGTGGCCGTGTTCGTCGTCTGTCTCGTCCTGAGCGGGCTGACGGCCTTTCCCCTCGTGCACGAACTCCACTGGACCCAGGCCCTGTTGCACAACACCCCGCTGGGGGAGTGGCTGCCGGGGCTTGCCGGGTGGATCGGCAGGGTTCGTGCCGGGCTCGAATCCGCCGACGCCGACTACCCCTTCCTGCTGTACGGCACGGACTGGCTGGCCTTCGCCCATCTCGTCATCGCCGTCGCCTTCTACGGCGTCGTGCGGGACCCCGTGCGCAACGTCTGGGTCGTCGAGTTCGGGATGATCGCATGCGCCGGAGTCATCCCGCTCGCCCTGATCTGCGGGCCCGTCCGGGGCATCCCCTTGTGGTGGTCGGTGATCGACATGTCCTTCGGGGTGTTCGGGGTGATCCCGCTGTACGTGGTGCGGCGCAAGATCAAGGCGCTGGAGGGGATGGGCCCCATTCCGGTGGGCGCCGCCGTGCCGGTGTGAGGGGGGTGCGTCAGGAGGGGTCCGGGGCGCCGAAGGTGGCGACCATGATCTTCCGTGCGGTGGGGTTCATGTCCGAGCCCTTGGCGTCCGTGGAGTTGACGCTGTAGACCAGGGTGCGGGCAAGCTGTCCGTCGGGTGACGACGTGGCGGCGATGATGGTGGTGTAGCCGTAGCGGCCGCCCGTCTTGCCCCACACCTGGCGGCCGCCGAGCCGCATCGTCGACAGGCCCACGCTGTACGCGGCGGGCGCGCCCGTCTGCCACGTGCGCACCGAGCGGCCGGGCGTCGTGAACATCTCCTTCAGCTGCGCGCCGCGCACCACATGACCGGCGAACAGGGCACGCGTGAAGCGTTCCAGGTCGGCCGTGGTGGAGATCAGGTCGCCCGCCGCGAAGGTGTCTCCCGCGCCCCACACCGTCACGTCCCGCAGCCGCTTCGAGCCGTCCGGCGCGGTGAAGAGCTGGTAGCCGTGGTTGTGCGGGCCGCGGATCGTGGGATCGGCGCCGGGCACATACGTGTTCTCCAGGTGCAGCGGCCGCACGATGCGGGTGGCGAGCTGGTGGGCGTAGGAGTCGCCGGACACCCGCTCGATGAGCAGGCCCGCCACGGTGTAGCCGATGTTGTCGTAGTGCTGCGCGGTGCCGGGCGCGAAGTCCGGCTTCTGGGCGGTCGCCTCGCGCACCACGTCCGCCGGGTCGCGGCCCTCGAAGCGGTGCGCGTACAGGTAGTCCAGGGAGTCGTCGGGCGAACCCACCGACGGTATGCCGCTGGTGTGGTTCAGGAGTTGACGCACCGTCACATGTGCGTACGCGGCCGGAATCAGGTCGGGAAGGTAGGCGCGCGCCGGCCGGTCCAGGTCGACCCTGCCCTCGCTCGCGAGCTGGAGGACCAGGGCCGCGGTGAAGACCTTGGTGACCGAACCCGCCCGGAAGCGGCCGCCCGGATCCGCGGGGGCGCCACTTGCCAGGTCGTGCACCCCCGCGCCCCCGGCCCAGCTCCCCTCGCTGCCCCCGATCCGCACCAGCGCGGCCGTCGCGTCCGCGCCCGGCTTCCCGGCGTCGGCGATGGCCGCACGCAGAGCGGCGGTGTCGAGGGCGCCCGTGGAGTGGCGGGCGGCTGCCCCCGCCGTCACGGGCGAAGGGGCCGAGGCGATGGCGGGGGCCGCCGGGATGCCGAGGATCAGGGCGGTGGCGAACAGGGCGGTGCGGCTACGGGCGTTCATGGCGGGTTCTCCGTGATCGAGGGACGGTCGGGCTGATGGACCCATCCTGCTGATCACGGCCCGCGCGCGGATCGCCGAGCCGAGCGGTTCCGAGGGGCCGGCTCCTCCCCGGCGCGGGGGAGCCCGACGTCGTGCGCCTCCCTCACGCGGGGGAGGCGCGCCGCTCAGGAGGGCGCGCCCGTGGCGATCAGGCCCGTCTCGTACGCGCAGATCACCGCCTGGACGCGGTCACGCAGCCCCAGCTTCGCCAGGACATTGCCGACGTGCGTCTTCACCGTGTGCTCGGAGACCGTGAGTTCGGCCGCGATCTCCGCGTTCGACAGGCCCCGGCCGAGCAGCAGCAGCGTCTCGCGTTCGCGCGCGGTCAGCGCGTCGAGCCGCCCCGCGGGAGCCGGCGCCGCGGGCCGGGACGTGTACTCGGCGATGAGCCGGCGAGCCACCGACGGCGCGAGCAGCGCGTCCCCGGCCGCCACCACCCGCACCGCATGCACCAGATCGTCCCGGCGGACGTCCTTGAGGAGGAAGCCGCTCGCCCCGGCGTGCAGCGCCTCGTACACATAGGCATCGGAGTCGAAGGTGGTCAGCATCACCGTGCGGCAGGCGCCGCGCGCGCTGATCTCACGGCACGCCTCGATGCCGTCCAGGCGTGGCATCCGGATGTCGAGCAGCGCGACATCGGGTGCCAGTCGGCGTACGGCCTCGACGGCCTGCACGCCGTCGCCGACCTCGGCGACGACCTCGATGTCCTCCTGTACGTCCAGGATCAGGGCGAAGCCGCTGCGCACCAGCTCCTGGTCGTCGGCCACCACCACACGGATCGTCATGCCCCCACCTCCGGTCGGGAGCGTACCGGGCGCAAGGGCGAGGGGCGCGGGGCCGGGGCGCGGGGGGTCAGCGGGATGGTGGCCCGCACGGCGAAGCCCCGGCCGCCCGGGCCCGGACCCGCCGACGCGGCGCCGCCGTGTGCCGCCGCCCGCTCACGCACCCCGATCAGGCCGTGCCCGGTGCCGGTGCCGGTGTCGGTGTCGGGGCGGGCGCGGGGGCCGGAGTCGCCGGAGGGCCCCGGCGCGAGGCCCCGTCCATCGTCCAGGACCGTGATCGTCAACTCGTCGTGTGCGTAAGCCAGTTGGACGGACACGGACGTGGCCGCGGCGTGCTTGACCGCGTTCGTCAGGGCCTCCTGCACGATCCGGTACACCGCCGCCCCCGTGTCCGGTGGGAGCGGGCGGGGTTCGCCGCTCACCTCGTACGCCACCGAAGGGCCGCTCCGCGACACCCGCTCGGCCAGCGCGGGCAGTTCCGCCACCCCGGGTTGCGGTGTGCGCGGGGCCGGGACCGCGTCCGGGGTGTCCTCCTCGCGCAGCACGCCCAGCATCCGGCGCAGCTGCACCATCGCGTCCCGGCCCGTCTCGGAGATCGCCTCGAACGCGGCCTCCGCCCGGGCGGGCGCCGCCCGCACCGCCAGGGGACCCGCCTCCGCCTGCACGACCATGATGGCGACGGCGTGCGACAGGATGTCGTGCATCTCCCGCGCGATACGGGCGCGTTCGCGCGCTGTGGCCTGCTCGGCCTCGATGCGGTTGGCCCGCTCCAGCTGCGCCGCACGGTCCTCGACGGCCGCGGTGTAGGCCTGGCGGGTGTGGGTGAGCCGTCCGAGCGCGTACGCGGCGCCGAAGACGAAGAAGGAGAACATCAGCTCCTTGGCGTCCTGGGTGTTGAGTGCCACCGAGGGTGCGATGAGGGCCGCGACCAGGGCGGCGACGCCGATCCTGCGGCGCGCCGGGCAGAGCGACGCCACCGAGTAGAGGGCGATGAGCCCCGGGTAGGGCAGCGGCTGGCCGGGCCCGTCGAGGGTCAGCTTGTACGCCGCTCCCGCCGCCAGGACCGCGAGCGTCACGGTCACCGGGGCCCGGCGCCGCCACACCAGCGGCAGGACGCACAGCGAGGTCAGCCCGTAGTCCGCCCAGGTCGCGGGGCGCAGCCCGTCGGGCCTGCCCACGACGAACGGGATCGACATCGCCACCTGCACCAGCAGGGCGAGACCGATGTCGACGACCCACCCGTTCGCCGCCCGCAGCCGCGCGGCGAGTCGACCCGGGGCCACCCCTACCCGTACCCGTGCCCGCGCCCGTACCCGTACCCGTGCCCGCGTCCGCAGCCGCGCCGCCCATCGGCCCGCACTCATCCCGCGCCCCCGCCCGCCCGTCGTGTGGTGCCCGCTTGTCAGTCCGTCGCTATCGCGCGGCCAGGACCTTTCGCAACGTCTCCACCCGGTTGGTGGTGATCGAGTCCACGCCGTGCTCGACGAGGCGGCGCTGGGTGCGCCTGGTGTCAGCGGTCCAGGCCGAGACCAGCATCCCGTCCCGGTGGATCCGCTCCACAAGGTCCGCATCGACAAGTCCGAAACGGTGGTTGAGCCAGCGCGGCTTCACCGCGTCGACCAGAGCGGGGCGCGGCGGCGCGGGCTTCGTCCAGGTCAGGGCGATCTCGGCGCCCGGGTCGGCGGCGCGGACCCACAGCATGGCGACCGGCCCCGCGCAGTAGTAGACCCGCTCGCCCGCGCCGCACTCGCGGACCGTGTTCACCACCGTGCGCACCGACTCCTCGGTGGCGCCCGGCAGATCGATCAGCACCCGGTGAGCGCCGACCGCCATCAGAGTCTGGCGCAGGGTGGGGATCCCGCCGCCGGACACCTCCCGCACCTCCTCGTACGGCAGCGCGGCCAGGGGGCGTTCGATGCCCCACAGCCGTTTCAGCGTGTCGTCGTGCAGCAGCACGGGCACGCCGTCCCGGGTCGTACGGACGTCGATCTCGACCGCGTCGGCGCCCCGCTCCAGGGCCGAGGCGATGGAGGGGAGCGTGTTCTCGCGGACGCGGTACGGGTCGCCGCGGTGGGCCACGGCTGTCACGGTGCGCATGGGGTCATTGTGCGGAGCGGCGGCGGGGGCGGCCAGCCGGTGCGGGGCCCGACCGGCCGGCGCAGCGCCGACCTACGTCAGCGGGCGAGCCACTTCGCCGTGTAGTCGTCGATCTCCGCGGTCAGCTTCGTCTTGCCCGCCGGGTCGAGGAAGGAGGCGTCCACCGCGTTCTTGGCAAGACCGGCGAGACCCTGCTCGTCCAGGTCCAGGAGGCGGGCGGCGACCGCGTACTCGTTGTTCAGGTCGCTGCCGAACATCGGCGGGTCGTCGCTGTTGATGGTCACGAGGACGCCCGCCGCGACCATCTCCTTGACCGGGTGCTCGTCCAGGCTCGGCACCACCCGGGTCGCCAGGTTGGACGTGGGGCAGACCTCCAAAGCGATCCGGTGCTCGGCCAGATGGGCCAGGAGCGCCGGGTCCTGGGTGGCGCTGGTGCCGTGGCCGATGCGCTCGGCGCGCAGCTCGGTCAGCGCGTCCCAGATCGACTGGGGCCCGGTGGACTCGCCCGAGTGCGGTACGGAGTGCAGGCCGGCGGCGATGGCCCGGTCGAAGTAGGGCTTGAACTGCGGGCGCGGCACCCCGATCTCCGGTCCGCCCAGGCCGAAGGAGACCAGGCCTTCGGGGCGCACGCCGTCCTCGGTGGCGAGCCGGGCGGTCTCGGCGGCCGCGTCGAGGCCCGCCTCACCCGGAATGTCGAAGCACCAGCGAAGCACCGTGCCGAGCTCGGTCTCGGCGGCCTTGCGGGCGTCCTCGATGGCGTCCATGAACGCACGCTCGTCGATGCCGCGGCGGGTGGAGGAGAACGGCGTGATGGTCAACTCGGCGTAGCGGATGTTCTGCCGGGCCATGTCACGGGCCACCTCGTAGGTGAGAAGGCGCACATCCTCGGGCGTGCGGATCAGGTCCACGACCGACAGGTAGACGTCGATGAAGTGTGCGAAGTCCGTGAACGTGAAGTAATCGGCAAGCGCCTCGGGGTCGGTGGGGACCTTCGAATCCGCGTGGCGGGCCGCGAGTTCGGCCACGATGCGCGGGGAGGCGGAGCCGACGTGGTGCACGTGGAGCTCGGCCTTGGGCAGCCCCGCGATGAAGGGGTGCAGGTCGGTCATGGGGTCCTCCAGAGTCTGCCGCGAGGGTCCTCGGGCGGTCGGCGTCGTGGGGCCTTCGCCGGTCGGGGATCATGGTAGGCCGGGCGGATCGCCCCGGGACCCGGGGCCGTAGCATGACGGAACCACGATGGGGGAGGCCCATGTCAGAGAACACCCAGCAGCCGCCGGGAGGCCAGGAGCCGCGCGACCCCTGGGCGCCGCCGGAGCACAAGGTTCCGCTGGACAAGCCGTCGGTGCACGATCAGCAGACCGTCGTCTCGATGCCCGCGCCGCCCACCGGCGCCCCGAACGGTGCCCCGGGCGCTCCTGGTTCAGCGCCCCCGCCGGGCGCGCCCGGACAGCAGGCGCCCGGCAACTACGGCTACCCCTCGGGGGCGCCGACGCCGCCATCGGGCCAGCCCGGTCCCGGCGGTTACGGTTACCCCGCGGGCGCGCAGATACCTCCGCCGGGACAGCCGGATCCCGGTGGTTACGGCTACCCCGCGTATCCGCAGCAGCCCGCGCAGACCGGCGGCTACCCCGGCTACCCGGGCCAGCAGCCCTCCTACGGCTACCCCGGCTGGGCCGGGATGAGCGCCCCGCAGAACGGGTTCGGCACCGCCGCGATGGTGCTCGGCATCATCGCCTGCGCGTCCATGTTCTGCACGTGGGGCATAGCCGGCATCGTGCTCGGCGTGCTGGCCCTGATATTCGGGCTGCTCGGCAAGGGCAGGGCGGCTCGGGGTGAGGCGAACAACCGGGGCCAGGCCGTGGCGGGTGTCGTCATGGGCATCATCGGCATCGTGCTGGGCATCGCGATCCTGGTGCTGGTGATCGTGGCCTTCGCCGACAAATCCTCGCGGCACGACGATTACGATTACTGGAACGCCATGTCGGCGACCGTGCTGACCCGCTGAGGAACGACGCGGCACCCTCGCCCTGGCGGGCGGCCGGCCGACATCGGTCCGACCGCCAGGGCACGGGGCGCTGCGCGCTGCGTACGCCGAGCCCAGCGCAAACGCACGTTTCGCGAACCCGACCAGCGCGAGCCCCGCAGGCCCAGCCGCGGGCGGGCGCGCCGGGGCGAGGCCAGGCAGTCCCTGCGGGTCCAGCCGCGTGCGGGTCGTGTCCGGGGCGAAGCCGGGCAGTCCCTGCGGGCCCCGCTGCTCAGCGCAACCACGCGCGGGCCTCGGCCGCGGGCGAGACCACCCGGTCCCGCGGGCCCAGCCGCGTGCGGACCGCGCCCGGGGCGAAGCCAGGCAGTCCTGGCGGGCCGCGCCACTCAGTGCAGCCACGCGCGGGCCGCGCCCGGGGCGGAGCCATCCGGTCCCGGCGGGCCCCGCCGCTCAGTGCAGCCGCGCGCGGACCGCGCCCGGGGCGGAGCCAGCCAGTCCCGGCGGATCCCGCCGCTCAGCGCAACCACGCGCGGGCCTCGGCCGCGGGCGAGGCCAGCCGGTCCCTGCGGGCCCCGCCGCTCAGCGCAGCCGCGCGCGGGCCGCGCCCGAGGCGGAGCCAGCCAGGCCCGGCGGGCCCCGCCGCTCAGCGGAGCCGCGCGCGGGCCTCGCCCAGGGCGAAGCCCAGCAGGTTCAGGCCGCGCCATCGCGCGGGATCCTCCGCCTGTGGCGCGTCGGCCGCCAGGCCTATGCCCCAGATCCTGTCCAGCGGACTCGCCTCGACGAGCGCCCGCTCGCCGGTGCCCAGCAGATACGCCCGCAGCGCCTCGTCCTGGCCGAACTTGTGCAGACAGCCGGCCAGCACGATCCCGTACCGCTCCCGGCACCACACCGCCTCGTCGAAGCCGCGCACCAGACGTCCCGCCTTCTTCGCCAGCGCCGGGCTCGCCGCCGTCAGCGCCGCGCGCTCCGCCTCCGCGTCCCCGAAGAGCCGGGCCTTCGCCGCCATCATCCAGTGCTCGGCCGTCGCGTACGCGACACCCTCCACCGTGAAGGGGGAGGGCCACCACTGACTGAAACAGCTCGGCCCCAGCGCCCCGTCGCGCCTCGGCGCATGGCCCCAGAAGTGCAGAAACTTGATCCGCTCACCGCTCTTGACCTGCGCGATCAGCGCGTCCAGCGGCGCGCGGTCCCCCGTGATCTTTCCCATGCACGCGAGTCTGGCACGCGCCACTGACAACCCGTCGGGCCGTGACCGCCCCGACGCGACACATGGTCGACAGATTCCGTCGCGTAATCAAAAGGCAACAACGGAATCACTTGTTGGCCTGAGGTCACTCTGCCAGGATCGTCACTCAAATCGAGCTGAAGCTACGAAGAACGTGGGCCACATGGACACCGACAACGGCACCGGCAACCGCTTCCCCGCGCAGGACCGCTTCGCGGCCGGCGCCCAGTACATCGGCGGGGTTCTGCGCCCCGGCACCTCGGGCCGCTCCCACGAGGTGGTCGATCCCGCGACGGGGGAGACGGTGTACACGTACGAGCTCGCGGGCCCCGCCGATGTCGACGCCGCGGTGGCCGCGGCCAAGGGGGCGTTCCCCGGCTGGTCCGCCACCACGCCCGGGGACCGCTCGGCCGCCCTGCACCGCCTGGCCGGTGTCCTGGCCGAGCGGGCCGAGGAGTTCGCGCAGGCGGAGTCCCTTCAGTGCGGCAAGCCCATCAAGCTGACCCGGGAGTTCGACGTCCCCGGCACGGTCGACAACGCCGCGTTCTTCGCGGGCGCCGCCCGGCATCTGGAGGGCAGCTCGGCCGGTGAGTACTCCGGCGACCACACCTCCTACGTACGCCGCGAGCCCATCGGGGTCGTCGGGTCCATCGCCCCCTGGAACTACCCGCTCCAGATGGCTGCCTGGAAGATCCTCCCGGCGATCGCGGCGGGCAACACCATCGTCCTCAAGCCCGCCGAGATCACCCCGCTGACCTCCCTCCTGTTCGCCGAGGCGGCGAAGGAGGCCGGCATCCCGGACGGTGTGGTCAACATCGTCAGCGGGGCCGGGAAGGACGCGGGCGAGCATCTCGTCGGGCACCGGGACGTCGTCATGACCTCCTTCACCGGCTCCACCGGCGTCGGCAAGCGGGTCGCGGAGATCGCCACCCGCACCGTCAAGCGCGTCCACCTCGAACTCGGCGGCAAGGCCCCCTTCGTGGTGTTCGACGACGCCGACCTGGAGGCCGCGGTGCACGGCGCGGTCGCCGCCTCGCTCATCAACTCCGGCCAGGACTGCACCGCCGCCACCCGCGCCTATGTGCAACGCCCCCTGTACGAGGCCTTCGTCGAGCAGGTCGCCGCCCTCATGGAGACCGTCCGCCTCGGCGACCCCTTCCGCGCGGACACCGACCTCGGGCCGCTGATCTCCCACGTCCACCGGGACCGTGTCGCGGCCTTCGTCGAGCGGGCCAGGGGATACGCCCGGATCGTCACCGGCGGCGAGGCCCCCGAGGGCGCCGGCGCCTACTACCGGCCCACCCTCATCGCGGACGCCCCCCAGGACAGCGAGGTTGTGCAGGCCGAGATCTTCGGCCCGGTCCTGGTCGTGCTGCCCTTCGACACCGACGACGAGGGCATCGGGCTCGCCAACGACACGCCCTACGGACTCGCCGCCTCCGCATGGAGCCGCGACGTGTACCGCACGGGACGGGCGACGCGCGAGATCACAGCGGGCTGTGTCTGGATCAACGACCACATTCCGATCATCAGCGAGATGCCGCACGGCGGCTACAAGGCGAGCGGCAGCGGAAAGGACATGTCGGCGTATTCCTTCGAGGAGTACACGCAGGTCAAGCATGTGATGTACGACAACACAGCGGTGCCGAGGAAGGACTGGCACCGCACGATCTTCGGGGACCGATAGCCGAGGGGCCCGACCAGGCCACCGAACCCACCCGAAAGGGCACACAGCGCATGGAGCAGTACGAGTCCGACCCTTCCCACGCTCTCGACTCCGATCGAGCGGGCAGGGGCGGCCCTCTCGCCGCGGCCCAACTGGCCGCCATGCGGCGCAGCCTGACCAACGGCAGGGGCGCCCTGACCCGCCGTTCCCTGCTGCGCGCATCGGGCGTCGGCGCGCTCGCCGTCGGCGGCCTTGCCACCCTGAGCGCCTGTGGCATCCCGGCGGCCACGAAGGAGAACGGCACCGGACCGTCCAACGCGGACCACTCCGCGCAGGAGAAGGAGGTCAACTTCTCCAACTGGACGCAGTACATGGACATCAGCGACGACAAGAAGCACCATCCGACGCTGGACGAGTTCACCCGCCGCACCGGGATCCGGGTCAAGTACACCGAGGACATCAACGACAACGTCGAGTTCTTCGGCAAGATCAAGCCGCAGCTCGCCGGTGGCCAGGACACCGGCCGCGACCTCATGGTGCTCACCGACTGGCTGGCCGCCCGGCTCATCCGGCTCGGCTGGGCACAGAAGCTCGACCCCGCGCACCTGCCGCACGCCTACGCCAACCTCGCCCCCCAGTTCCGCTCGCCCGACTGGGACCCCGGCCGCGCCTACTCCTACCCCTGGACCGGCATCCCGACCGTCATCGCCTACAACGCCAAGGCGACCGGCGGCAAGAAGGTCGACTCGATCACCCAGCTCCTGGACGACCCCAGCCTCAAGGGCCGGGTGGGTTTCCTGTCCGAGATGCGCGACTCCGTCGGCATGACCCTGCTCGACCTCGGCAAGGACCCCGCGAAGTTCACCGACGCCGACTTCGACGCCGCGATCGGCCGGCTCCAGAAGGGCGTCGACTCCAAGCAGATCCGCCGCTTCACCGGCAACGACTACACCGGCGACCTGGTCAAGGGCGACCTCGCGGCCTGTGTCGCCTGGGGCGGCGACGTCACCCAGCTGCGCTCCGACAACCCGGACATCAAGTATGCGATCCCGGCGGCCGGTTACATGACGTCGAGCGACAACCTGCTGGTCCCGGCGAAGGCCCGGCACCAGAGCAACGCGGAAAAACTCATCGACTACTACTACGAGCTGCCGGTGGCCGCCAAGCTCGCCGCGTTCATCAACTACCAGTGCCCGGTCGACGGTGTCCGCGACGATCTCGCCAGGATCGATCCGGCGCTCGCGGCGAACGAGCTGATCCTGCCGGACAAGGCGATGAGCGCGAAGTCCCACTCCTTCCGCTCGCTCAGCGAGGCCGAGGAGACGGCGTACGAGCAGAAGTTCTCCCGGCTCATCGGAGCGTGAGCGCTCCGCTTCGGTGTGCTCGTCCTTCGGGTGCGGGCCGACTGCGGCCGGCCGCGCAGTTCCCCGCGCCCCTCAGGGCGCTTGGCCTCGGCACCCTCAAAGGCGCCAGCCCCTCCCCCTTCCTCTCGACCCCCTGGGACCCCACCCATGACTGACAGCACCGCAGGCGGCGATGTCCGCCTCACCGGGATCAGCAAGACGTACGGCTCCTTCACCGCCGTCCATCCGCTCGAACTGACCGTTCCGCAGGGCTCGTTCTTCGCGCTGCTCGGCGCCTCGGGCTGCGGCAAGACCACCACGCTCCGCATGATCGCGGGTCTTGAGGAGCCGACCACCGGCACGGTCTTCCTCGGCGACAAGGACGTCACCGACCTGCCGCCGTACAAGCGGCCGGTGAACACCGTCTTCCAGTCGTACGCCCTCTTCCCGCACCTGGACGTCACCGAGAACATCGCCTTCGGGCTGCGCCGGCGGGGCATCAAGTCGGTGAAGAAGCAGGTCGACGACATGCTGGCGCTCGTCCAGCTGGGCGACTTCGCCCGGCGCAAGCCGCATCAGCTCTCCGGCGGGCAGCAGCAGCGCGTCGCGGTGGCCCGCGCGCTCATCAACCACCCCCAGGTGCTGCTCCTGGACGAGCCGCTGGGCGCCCTCGACCTGAAACTGCGCCGCCAGATGCAGCTGGAGCTCAAGCGCATCCAGACCGAGGTCGGCATCACCTTCGTCCATGTCACCCACGACCAGGAGGAGGCCATGACGATGGCCGACACCGTCGCGGTGATGAACGGCGGCCGGGTCGAACAGCTCGGCGCGCCCGCGGAGTTGTACGAGAACCCGCAGACCACCTTCGTCGCGAACTTCCTCGGCACCTCCAACCTCATCGAGGCGGAGGTGGCGGAGAAGAGCGGCGACGACCTCGTCGTCACCGCGGGCGGCGCCAAACTGAAGCTGCCCGGCGGACGATGTTCGGCCCCCGCGGTCAGCGGCGGCAAGCTCCTCGTCGGCGTGCGCCCCGAGAAGATCTCGCTCGCCCACCGCGACGACGAGGGCGCGATCGCCGACGGCCGCAACCGCATCACCGGGCGCATCGTCGACTCCTCGTTCATCGGCGTCTCCACCCAGTACCTGATCGACTCCCCGGCGGGCAACGGCCTGTCCGTGTACGAGCAGAACGTGGACCGGCGCGCGGGGCTCCTCCCCGGCGCCGAGGTCGTCCTGCACTGGAACCCTGCGCACACCTTCGGCCTCGACGCGGCCCAGGCGATCGACGCGGGCGTGGAGAAGGTCGAGGACACCGCGTGAGCGCCGTCGTCGAGGCGCCCACGGCGCCCACGGAGGGCCCTCCCGCGCGCAGGGCGTCCACCCGCAAGCGGCTCGTGCCGTACTGGCTGCTGCTGCCCGGCATCCTCTGGCTGATCGTGTTCTTCGCGCTGCCGATGGTGTACCAGGCCTCAACCTCCGTACAGACCGGCTCACTTGAGAAGGGCTTCCGGGTCACCTGGCACTTCCAGACGTACTGGGACGCCTTCAAGGAGTACTACCCGCAGTTCGTCCGCTCCCTGCTGTACGCGGGAACGGCGACGATTCTCTGTCTGCTGCTCGGCTACCCGCTGGCGTACCTCATCGCCTTCAAGGCCGGCCGCTGGCGCAACCTGGTCCTCGTCCTGGTCATCGCGCCGTTCTTCACCAGTTTCCTCATCCGCACGCTGGCGTGGAAGACGATCCTGGCCGACGGCGGGCCCGTGGTGCACGCGCTCGGCACGCTGCACATCCTGGACGTCACGAGCTGGCTGGGCTGGACCGAGGGCAGCCGGGTCCTCGCCACGCCCATGGCGGTGGTCTGCGGACTCACCTACAACTTCCTGCCGTTCATGATCCTGCCGCTGTACACCTCGCTTGAGCGCATCGACTCCCGGCTGCACGAGGCGGCGGGCGACCTGTACGCCACCCCCGCCACCACCTTCCGCAAGGTGACCTTCCCGCTGTCGATGCCCGGCGTCGTCTCGGGCACCCTGCTCACCTTCATCCCCGCGAGCGGCGACTACGTGAACGCCGAACTGCTCGGCTCCACCGACCAGAAGATGGTCGGCAACGTGATCCAGTCCCAGTTCCTGCGGGTCCTGGACTATCCGACGGCCGCCGCACTCTCCTTCATCCTGATGGCGATCGTCCTGATCATGGTCACCGTCTACATCCGCCGATCCGGGACGGAGGACTTGGTCTGATGAGTCTCATGCCCATCATCAAATGGCTGCGCCGCAACCTCGTGGTCATCGCGGGGCTCGCGACGCTCGCGTACCTGATCCTGCCCAACGTCGTCGTCATGGTGTTCTCGTTCAACAAGCCGAACGGGCGCTTCAACTACTCCTGGACGCGGTTCTCCACCGACGCCTGGCAGGACCCGTGCGGCGTCGCCGACATGTGCGGCTCGCTCTCGCTGTCCCTCCAGATCGCGCTGTGGGCGACGATCGGCTCGACCGTGCTCGGCACGATGATCGCCTTCGCCCTGGTGCGCTACCGGTTCCGGGCGCGCGGCGCGATCAACTCACTGATCTTCCTGCCGATGGCGATGCCCGAGGTCGTGATGGCCGCCTCGCTGCTCACGCTCTTCCTGAACATGGGCGCCAAGCTCGGCTTCTGGACGATCCTGATCGCCCACATCATGTTCTGCCTCAGCTTCGTCGTCACCGCCGTCAAGGCACGCGTGATGTCCATGGACCCGCGCCTTGAGGAGGCCGCGCGCGACCTCTACGCAGGCCCGGTCCAGACGTTCCTGCGGGTGACGCTGCCGATCGCGTCGCCCGGCATCGCGGCGGGCGCGCTGCTCGCCTTCGCGCTCTCCTTCGACGACTTCATCATCACCAACTTCAACGCGGGCTCCACCGTGACCTTCCCCATGTTCGTGTGGGGCTCGGCGCAGCGCGGCACACCCGTGCAGATCAACGTCATCGGGACGGCGATGTTCCTCATCGCCGTCGTGGTGGTCGCCGCTGGACAATTCATTGCCAACCGGCGCAAGAACAGCGCGAAAGCGTAACCGTACGCAGTTCTGAGGGAGTTGGAAATCATGGCCGTGACCCGAGCCATGAACAGTGCAGCACGGCAGTCCCTGGCGGGCGCGAAGCCCGTCCCCTTCTGGCTGGAGGACCCCGGCCGCCCCGAGGCGCTGCCCGCCCTCACCGGCGACGAGACCTGCGACCTCCTCGTCGTCGGAGGCGGCTACAGCGGCCTGTGGACCGCGCTCATCGCCAAGGAGCGCGAACCGGGGCGCGACGTCGTCCTCATCGAGGGCAAGGAGATCGGCTGGGCCGCCTCCGGCCGCAACGGCGGCTTCTGCGCGGCCTCCCTCACCCACGGCCTGGGCAACGGACTCGCCCGCTGGCCCGACGAGCTGGCCAGGCTCGAAGAGCTGGGCGCGGCCAACCTCGACGCCATCGGCGCGGCCGTCGCCCGCTACCGCATCGACTGCGACTTCGAGCGGACCGGTGAGATCGACGTCGCCACCGAGCCCCACCAGCTCGACGAGCTGCACGAGATGTACGAGGAGGCGACCAGACTCGGCTTCGGCGGGCTCGAACTCCTCGACGCGGGGCAGATGCGCGCCGAGGTCGACTCGCCGACCTTCCTCGGCGGCCTCTGGGACCGCGAGGGCGTCGCGATGCTCCACCCGGCCAAGCTCGCCTGGGGCCTCAAGCAGGCCTGCCTCGATCTGGGCGTACGGATCCACGAGCACACCCCGGGCCTCTCGCTGGCCCGGGTCGCCGCCGGCATGGGCGTACGCACCCCGTACGGCAGGATCCGCGCCGAGCAGGTCGCGCTCGGCACCAATGTGTTCCCCTCGCTGGTCAAACGGCTGCGCCCCTACACGGTGCCGGTGTACGACTACGCGCTGATGACCGAGCCGCTGACCGGGGCCCAGCTCGCGTCCATCGGCTGGTCCCGTCGCCAGGGGCTCGGGGACGCGGCCAACCAGTTCCACTACTTCCGCCTCTCCGCCGACAACCGCATCCTGTGGGGCGGCTACGACGCCATCTACCAGTACGGCAAGAAGGTGCGCAGCGAGTACGACGACCGGCCCGAGACGTACGCCAAGCTCGCCGAACAGTTCTTCCACTGCTTCCCGCAGCTGGCGGGGGTGCGCTTCAGCCACGCCTGGGGCGGCGCCATCGACACCTGTTCGCGCTTCTCGGCGTTCTTCGGCACCGCCCACGGCGGCCGCGTCGCCTACGCCGCCGGGTACACCGGGCTGGGTGTCGGCGCGACCCGCTTCGGCGCCGATGTGATGCTCGACCTGCTGGCCGGGGAGCCCACCGAGCGCACCGAACTGGAGATGGTGCGCACCAAGCCGCTGCCGTTCCCGCCGGAGCCGGTGGCCTGGGCGGGCATCGGCATCACCAAGTGGTCGCTGGCCCGCGCCGACGAGAACGGCGGCCGGCGCAATCTGTGGCTCAAGGCCATGGACCGGGTCGGCCTCGGCTTCGACAGCTGACCCTCTGCGCGCCCGTACACGCGGGCGCTTGATTCTGCTGGGCGCCTCCGGCCACGCCGGGGGCGCACGCGTGTGGAGGGCGTGATTCGGTTCACCACCGACGATCCGCCGAAGTCGCGTCATAACTCGCCCCCAAGCCCCTCTCCCTGATGGACGCAGCCTGTGCGTCCGGCCACATGGCCTGGGAACGGAGGACGGCAATGACTGCCTCGGGGGCAAAGAGCGCGGTGGAATGGCTGGCGTCGGTGGCGCCGGATCCCGACGCCTGCCGGTGGGAGTGGGAGCGCAACCCGTTGGGTGTGGCGCTCCTGCCGGCGGGCCGGCGCTGGGACGTACTGATCCTGCCGGGCGGGCTCGGGCACGGCGCGCTCGATGTGCTGAGCCGGCTCGTGGGCCGGCCGGGTCCGGTGCTGGCCGACTTCGGCGATGCCCGGATGGGCTTCTTCGTGCCGCCCGGCACGGCCGCGCGCTGGCTCGGCACGGGCGTGCGGGGCGCGGGGCACGGCACCTGGATCGTGGTGCCCTACCCGGGCCGCGCGACCGGCGGAGTGCGCTGGCTGGTGCCGCCCGACGGCTCGGGCACCCTGACCGATCCGGCCCTGCTTGAGCTGGCGATGCACGAGGCCGCCGCCCATATCGCACACGACGGCGGCAACCGGGGCAAGGAGGGCTGAGCGGGGGCGGCTGTCTGCCAGGGACCTTGACAAGCCGATTGGTCTGGACCATGTTGTGCGCACTTCCTGTCTCAATACCCCCTTGCCCGGAGGCAGTTGTGGATCGCACCAGACATCCGGCCGCACGTTCCTCGCTCCTCGCCGCCCTGACGGCGGCGGCCCTCGCCGCGGCCGGACTCGCCGCCGCCGCGCCCTCGGCGCACGCCGCCGACACCGACCTCCTGCGCAACGGGGGCTTCGAGTCCTCGCTCGACGGCTGGAACTGCACCGCGGGCAGCGGAGCCGTCGTCACCTCGCCCGTGCACGGCGGCAGCCACGCCCTGAAGGCCACCCCGGCCGGCAGCGACAACGCGCAGTGTTCCCAGAGCGTGGCCGTGCAGCCCAACGCGACGTACACGCTGAGCAGTTGGGTCCAGGGCAGTTACGTCTACCTCGGCGCGTCCGGCACCGGCACCACCGATGTGTCGACCTGGACCCAGTCCGCGTCCACCTGGCAGCAGCTGACGACGACGTTCAAGACCGGCCCGAGCACCACATCGGTGAGCGTCTACACACACGGCTGGTACGGGACGCCCGCCTACACCGCCGACGACGTGAGCCTGATCGGCCCCGGCGGCGCGCCCGTGCAGATACCGGCGGCGCCCACCGGGCTCACCGCCTCCGGCGCCACCTCCTCCGGCATCGGCCTGAGCTGGTCCCCGGCCACCGGCGCCACCGGCTACACCGTCTACCGCGACGGCGCCAAAGCGGCCTCGGTGAGCGGGACTTCGGCCACCATGACCGGTCTGGCCGCCTCGACCTCGTACAGCTTCCAGGTCACCGCCACCAACAGCGCGGGGGAGTCCCCGAAGTCGGCCGCCGTCGGCGCGAGCACCACCAGCGGCGGCGGCACCACGCCGCCTCCCTCCGGGCACGCCCTGGTCGGCTATCTGCACGCCTCGTTCGCCAACGGCGCGGGCTACACGCGCATGGCGGACGTCCCCGACGACTGGAACATCATCGACCTGGCCTTCGGCGAACCGACCTCACCGACCTCGGGCGACATCCGCTTCAACCTGTGTCCGGCCACCACATGCCCCACCGTCGAATCACCCGCCGACTTCAAGGCGGCCATCAAGGCCAAGCAGGCCGCGGGCAAGAAGGTGCTGATCTCCATCGGCGGCCAGAACGGCCAGGTCCAGCTCACCACGACCGCCGCACGCGACACCTTCGTCGCGTCCGTCTCGAAGATCATCGACGACTACGGTCTCGACGGCCTCGACATCGACTTCGAAGGCCACTCGCTCTCCCTGAACACCGGCGACACGGATTTCAGGAACCCGACAACTCCCGTCATCGTCAACCTCATCGACGCACTGAAGACCCTCAAGGCCAAGTACGGCTCGACGTTCGTCCTCACCATGGCCCCGGAGACGTTCTTCGTGCAGATGGGCTACCAGTACTACGGCTCGGGACCCTGGGGCGGACAGGACCCGCGCTGCGGCGCCTACCTGCCGGTCATCTACGCGCTGCGCGACGCGCTCACCCTGCTGCACGTCCAGGACTACAACTCGGGCTCGATCATGGGCCTCGACAACCAGTACCACTCGATGGGCGGCGCCGACTTCCACATCGCCATGACGGACATGCTGCTCACCGGCTTCCCCGTCGCGGGCGACACCGCCAAGACGTTCCCCGCGCTCCGGCCCGACCAGGTCGCCATCGGCCTGCCCGCCTCCACCCAGGCCGGCAACGGCTGGACCAGCCCCGCCGAGGTCACCAAGACCCTGGACTGCCTGACGAAGAAGGCCAACTGCGGCGCGTACCAGACGCACGGCAGCTGGCCGGGCCTGCGCGGCCTGATGACCTGGTCCATCAACTGGGACCGGTTCAACGGCGGCGAGTTCTCCAGGAACTTCGACGCATACCCGTGGAGCTGACCACCAGGAGCGCCCCGCACAGGCAGACACTGGCGAGCACATCCAGGGGCCAGTGGTAGCCGTGCAGGACGAGACCGATGCCCGTCGCCGCTGTCAGTGCCCCCGCGGCGGCGGGCATCACCCACCGGCGGCGCACGAAGGGGCCGAGCAGCAGCGCCGCCCCGCCGTAGGCGACCATCGCGGTCGCGGTGTGGCCCGAGGGGTAGTAGCCGGTGGCGGGGTCGAACGGGCCGGGCCGGGCGATCCACTCCTTGAGCGGCACCACGAGCACAGGCACCACGGCCATCGTCGCGGCGGCGATCAGGGCCCCTCGGCGCAGGCCGCGCCACAGCGCGTACCCGATCGCGAGGGCGAGGACCGGCAGGGCGACGGGCATGCTGCCGAGGTCGGAGAGCGCTTCGGCGAACCAGGACGGGCCATGGCCGGTGAGGGAGGGGTCGACGCGTTCGTCGAGGCGGCGCAGCGGGCCGCCCGAGGCGACCTGCCAGGTGATCACCGCGAACACGCAGAGCAGCGTGGCGAAGAGGAAAGCCGGCCGCCCCGGAACAGGGGGGGAGGTTCCGGGGCGGCCGCCTTGACCGGTGGGCCGCTCGCCCCGGGGGGTGTGGGGCGGTCGGTCGTCCGATCGGAGAGGAGTTCCGGAGCCGGAGGCTCCAGTGGTGTGCGCGAGGGCACGACCAGGGCATGGCTGGGGATGCTGTGCCCTGGAATCGCCCGCAGTCCCCTGCGGGCGGGGTGTTTCTCTCATCTGCGGAAACCGTACGACAGACGGCGGGGGACCGACAGCCGGAACTCCATCCCGCCATCGGCCCCCCACACGTTCTTCACGAGCGGTGTGCGCGCCTCTGGTTCGGGTGCGGATCAGACGCCGGTGAAGGCCTGCTCGATGATGTCGAGACCCTCGTTCAGCAGGTCCTCGCCGATGACCAGCGGCGGCAGGAAGCGCAGCACGTTTCCGTAGGTACCGCAGGTCAGGACCAGCAGGCCCTCCGCGTGGCAGGCCTTGGCGAGCGCGCCGGCGGCCTCCGGGTTCGGGGTCTTGGACGCGCGGTCCTTGACCAGCTCGATGGCGATCATGGCGCCGCGGCCGCGAATGTCGCCGATGATGTCGTACTTCTCGGCCATGGTGGCCAGGCGGGCCTTCATGACCTCCTCGATGCGCTTGGCCCGGCCGTTGAGGTCGAGCTCCTTCATCGTCTCGATCGCGCCGAGGGCCGCGGCACACGCCACCGGGTTGCCGCCGTAGGTGCCGCCGAGGCCGCCCGCGTGAGCGGAGTCCATGATCTCGGCGCGGCCCGTCACCGCGGCCAGCGGCATGCCGCCCGCGATGCCCTTGGCGGTGGTGATGAGGTCGGGGACGATGCCCTCGTCCTCACAGGCGAACCACTGGCCGGTGCGGCAGAAGCCGGACTGGATCTCGTCGGCCACGAACACGATGCCGTTGTCCTTGGCGAACTGGCTGATCGCGGGCAGGAAGCCCTTGGCCGGCTCGATGAAGCCGCCCTCGCCGAGCACCGGCTCGATGATGATCGCGGCGACGTTGTCCGCGCCGATCTGCTTGTTGATCATGTCGATGGCCTGCGCGGACGCCTCGGCGCCGGCGTTTTCCGGGCCGGTGAGCCAGCGGTAGCCGTAGGCCACCGGAACGCGGTAGACCTCGGGTGCGAACGGGCCGAAGCCGTTCTTGTACGGCATGTTCTTGGACGTCAGCGCCATCGTCAGGTTGGTGCGGCCGTGGTAGCCGTGGTCGAAGACGACGACGGCCTGGCGCTTGGTGTACGCACGGGCGATCTTGACGGCGTTCTCGACGGCCTCGGCGCCCGAGTTGAACAGCGCGGACTTCTTGGCGTGGTCGCCCGGCGTCAGCTCGGCAAGCTGCTCGGCGACGGCGACGTACCCCTCGTACGGCGTGACCATGAAGCAGGTGTGGGTGAAGTCGGCGAGCTGGGCGGTCGCGCGGCGCACCACGGCCTCGGCGGAGGCGCCCACCGAGGTCACCGCGATGCCGGAACCGAAGTCGATCAGGCGGTTGCCGTCGACGTCCTCGATGATGCCGCCGCCCGCGCGCGCGGTGAAGACGGGCAGCGTCGAGCCCACACCTGCGGCGACGGCCGCGAGACGGCGGGCCTGAAGCTCCTGCGACTTCGGGCCGGGGATGGCGGTGACGACGCGGCGCTCCTGCGGGATCGCACTCATGAGGGGCTCCTGGGATCTTCCTGGGGATGTGGACGCTTCCTTGGCTTTCTTCGCAGGCTAGAGCGCGCGAGCGGACCGTGGCATGCGCCGTTCGGTAGTGGTGGGTGTGTGTCCCTTGTCCTCGGCGGACAGGTGGCCCGTGCGGGCGGGTGGTGCGCGGCAGCGGTGAACCCTTGCGCGCTGCCACTACATTGAGCGTTCGTACCGCTCGGAACGGACCTGGCTGGTCAGGGGGCAAGGGGTCGATGGACACCGAAGGCACGTACGACGCACGCGGCACCCGTTCGGGGGCGGTCCCGCGCCCGGCCGGGCCGCCGCCGCGCCCCACGCTCCCGCCCCGGCCCGCCGAGGCGCCCACGGCGGGCGCCCCGCTCGGCGGCTGGCTGCGCACCCCGCGCGCGGCGGCCGAACCGGGCCTGTGGCGCCTGGGCCACACACCACGACCGGACGCGGACCCGGACCGGGTGCCGAGCCGGGCGCTGGTCGGCGGCGCCGTCGTCGCGCTGCTCGCGGCCGCCCTGGTCTGGTCGCTGTGGCGCAACGGCTACGTCCCGCACAGCCGGGTCCTGCTCGAACTCGTCACCCCGGCGGACTGGTGGGGATTCGAACGGCCCCCGGCGGCCACCACCGCCCTCGCCGTCTACAACAGCCTGGTGGCGGTTCTCGTGCTCTACACCGCAGGCCGCCTCGGCAACTGGCGCGAGGTGTTCCGCCGGTACGCCGTCGAGCATCCGCAGCCCTCCCGGGCTGTGCGTACCGCACTGGTCGGCGCCTTCCTGGCCTGGTGCTTCGTGCAGGCGGACAGCCTGAAGGACTACGCCCCGTCCACCGCCGCCGTGCAGGCGGGCTCCCCGCCGCCGCGCCCCCTGCTGCCCTTCGGCGACCTGGCGCTCTCACTGATGCCGCACGCGTGGCTGTACAACGGCACCGGGGAGCAGGTCGCGGACCATCTGCGCACGTTCGCGACCTGGTACCACCTGGTGGGCGCCGCCGCGATCCTGTGGCTGACCGCGCGTGCGGGGGGATGGTTCACCGTGCTGCGCGACCTGCGGGCCGGCAAGGAGGGCGGCCCGGTCCCCAGCGGCCCCGGCGAGACCCCGGCCGACTGGCCCGAGCTGCGTTCCGCCGGGCAGGACGTGAGCGCCGACCGGCTCGTGGCGGAGGAGCGGGCCGGGCGCATGAACGACGTCGACTGCGTACGGATCCGGCGGGCCTGGACGACCGTGAAGGCCGACCCCTCCCGGCTCGGCGCGTTCACCGACGCCGTCGCGGGCCAGGGCGCGCGGGCCTGTCTGCATCCCTCGGGCGACCGCGACCTGCCCGCCCGCGCGGCCACCCACGACCTGCTCACCTCGCAGGTGCGCATCGGCCGTTACCCCGACACCGAGCGCACCCCGGCCACCCGCAGGGGCGCGGGCGCCGCGATCGACCCGGCCGCGCTCGGCGCCTCGCTGCTCGCCATCGGGCCGTTCGGTGCGGGCAAGACCCGGCACCTGGTGCGGCCCGTCGTGGAGTCGCTGGCGCTCCAGGCACTGGCAGGGAAGGCCGCCGTCGTCGCGGTGTGCGCGGCCGGCACCCCGCTCGGCGCCGACGACGGCTACGACGTGGTGATCAAACCGGGCGACCCCGCCTCGGCGTACGACCTCGACCTGTACGGCGGCGCCACCGACCCCGACGAGGCCGCGGCCCTGCTCGCCGAGGCGTTCGCCGGAGACCTCGCCGAGGTCGACGCGCGGCGCGCCGCGACCGCCCTGGCCCAACTGCTCGGCCCCTACCGCGCGGCCCACGGACGCTTCCCCTCCGTCCCCGTCCTGCGTGAACTCCTGGACGGCTCACCCCGGGCCCTCGAAGAGCTCAGGGCCCGCCTCGACCCCGAGGCGCACCGCACCTACCATCGCGAACTCGACGCCAGGGAACGCCAGTTGGGCAGCCCCGGCGACCCGGGCCTCGCTCTGGCCGCCCGGGTCGCGGTGCTCGACCGTCCCGCCTTCGAGGGATTCTTCGACACCACGGGCCAGACCCGGCCGTTCTCGCTGCGCGCCCTCGAACACCCGCTGCGGGTCCGGATCGACGTGCCCGAGCGCGCCCACCCCGAGGCGGCACACCTGCTGACCCGGCTCGTCCTCGCCCAGTTCACCGCGGGGGCCGCCGCCCGCACGGACCGCTCGCTCTTCGCCTTCCTCGCCCTCGACGACGCCACGCACGCCGTCACTGCCACCTCCGTACGGGCCGTGCAGCGGCTGCGGAACTGCAACGCCGGGGTGCTGCTCACCCTGCGCGGGCTCGGCGACGTGCCGGAACAGCTGCACACCTCGCTGCTCGGCTCCGTCGGCTGCCACATGGCGTTCTCCGGGGTCACCACCTGGGACGGGCGGCTCTTCGCGCAGGCCTGGGGCACCGAGTGGGTGGAGACCACCGAGGTCGCCAAGCACACCGTCTTCGCCGACCAGCCGCTCACCCGGGCCATCCACGCGCTGCGCAAACTGGTCACCGGCAAGGCCGTCACCACGGACGCCGTCACCGTGCGCAAGGTCGAGCGGGAACGCTGGTCCGCCTCCGAGCTCGCCCACCAGGTGCCCGCCGGGCACGCGGTGCTCTCCTTGACCACCGTGGAGGGCGAGCACGCGCCGCCGCTCCTGGTGGATCTGCGCGGGTGAGCCCCGGGCGCCGCGGCCCGGGCGTTGTCCGGTGGCCGAAGAGCTCCGGGGGACCTGGCCGGGCTGGCAAAATGGAGATGCTTCGTTCATACGGGACGTAGCAAACGCCTACCGAAGGTAACCCCGTCCCATGCCGCCCACGCTCGCCTCGCTCGTCCAGCACTCGGCGCTCAAGCTCACCGTGCGCGCGGGGGAGGACCGCCTGGACCGCCCGGTGCGCTGGGCACACGTCAGCGAACTCGCCGACCCCGTCCCGTACATGGAGGGCGGCGAGCTGTTGCTCACCACCGCGATGACGCTGGCCGCCGAGGACCCCCAGGCGATGCGCCGCTACGTACGCAGGCTGGCCGGGGCCGGGGTGGTCGGGCTCGGCTTCGCCATCGGCGTCAACTACGACACCGTGCCCGACGCGCTGCTCACGGCGGCCCGCGAGGAGGGCCTGCCGCTCCTGGAGGTGCCACGGCGCACCCCGTTCCTGGCCATCTCCAAAGAGGTCTCGGCGGCCATCTCGGCCGACCAGTACCGCGCGGTGACCGCCGGGTTCGAGGCGCAGCGCGAGCTGACCCGGGCCGCGCTGTCCGACGGCCCGGCCGTCCTCATCGCCAAGCTCGCCGCCCACGTCGACGGCTGGGCCGCGCTGTACGACACCTCCGGCGCCGTCGTGGCCGCCGCCCCCGAGTGGGCCGCCCGCCGCGCCGCCCGGCTCACCCCGGACGTCGCCCGGCTGCGCGAACGCGCCGCCCCGGCAAGCGCGGTGGTCGGCGGCACCGAGGACGCGTCGGGCGACCGGGTCGAACTCCAGTCGCTCGGCACCGGACGCCGGGTGCGCGGCGCGCTCGCCGTCGGTACGGGGGCGCCGCTGGGCACGGCCGAGCGGTACGCGGTGCACTCCGCCGTCGCGCTGCTCACCCTCACCACCGAACGCTCCCGCTCGCTCCAGGCGGCCGAGCAGCGGCTCGGCGCGGCGGTCCTGCGCATGCTGCTCTCCGGTCAGCAGGACCATGCCCGCGCGGTCGCGGGCGACCTGTACGGCGGGCTCCTGGACGCCCCGTTCCGGCTGGTCATCGCCGAGCTCGCGGGCGAGGGCGAGCCCGCGGGGCTCGCGGCGCTGACCGAGACCATGGAGTCGGCCGCCGCCCGCTGCGGCGAGACGGTCCTCGTGGTGCCGGAGGCGAGCCGGCTCGTCGTCCTGGCCGCCGACGGCGGCGAGGCCGTGGCCGCCTGTCTGGCGCACGAGAGCGCCGAGGGCGAGGAACTGGTCGTCGGCCTCTCCGCGCCGGCCGGCCCGATCGCCGCGGCCTCCGCGTACAAACAGGCCGAGCAGGCGCTCTCGGTCGCCCGCAGGCGCGGCAAGGCGCTCGTCGAGCACGAGGACCTGGTGGCCGGGTCCGTGCTGCCGCTGCTCGCGGACGACGCGGTGCGGGCGTTCGCGGACGGGATGCTGCGGGCGCTGTACGAGCACGACACGAAGGGGCGGGGCGATCTCGTGGCCTCGCTGCGGGCGTGGCTGTCCCGGCACGGGCAGTGGGACGCGGCGGCGGCCGACCTGGGGGTGCACCGGCACACCCTGCGGTACCGGATGCGGCGGGTCGAGGAGATCCTGGGGCGGTCCCTGGACGACCCGGACGTCCGCATGGAGCTGTGGCTGGCCCTGAAGGCGACGTCCGCGCCCGACCGGGAGTAGTCCCCCACCCCGCCCCTCCCCGAATCCCTCCGCCGGTAGCCGGAACCCCTGGGGCTCCGCCCCGGCCCCTGTTCGCGCCCGGGGTGAAGGTTGCGCGCCGAGTGGTCGGGGGCGCGGGGAACGGCGCGAGACGCGGGCACGGTCCGCAGACGAGAGCGGGGTCCCTGGGGCTCCGCCCCGGCCCCCGGGATTCGCCCCGCCCCACCCCTTCCCGCAACCCTCCGGGGGAGAGTGTGTCGGGTGCGGGCCGTGCGTGGCTGGTCGCGCAGTTCCCCGCGCCCCTTGGCGGCATGGTGCGGGCCAGCATGGGCATCTTCAGCCCGTCATGGGGGTCCCCCTGGGGCGTGCCGGGGCGACAAAGCGGCGTATGGCGCGGGTGCACCACTCCACGCCGGACAAACGCGCACCCCCGCCCCCCGGCCTACCGTGAGGGCATGACTTCTACCCACGCCTTCTGGCTCGCCGGCCGCGAGGCCACCGGCGACGACAGCTTCGATGTCACCTCGCCCTGGGACGGCCGGCTCGTCGCCTCCGTCAGTGTGCCCACCGACAGCCAGGTCGAGGAGGCCGTGGCCGCCGCGCACGCCGTCGTGGAGGAGTTCGCCGCGACCCCGGCGCACGTCAGGGCCGCCGCCCTCGACCACGTCTCCAAGCGACTCGCCGAGCGCACCGAGGAGATCGCCCAGCTGATCTCCGCCGAGAACGGCAAGCCCATCAAGTGGGCCCGCGGCGAGGTCGGCCGCGCCGTGTCGGTGTTCCGCTTCGCCGCGGAGGAGGCCCGCCGCTTCAACGGCGGCGAGGCCCAGCGCCTGGACACCGACGGCGGCGGCGTGGGCCGCCTCGCCCTGACCCGCCGCTTCCCCAAGGGCGTCGTCCTCGGCATCGCACCCTTCAACTTCCCGCTCAACCTGTGCGCCCACAAGGTCGCCCCGGCCATCGCGGTGGGCGCCCCGATCGTGCTCAAGCCCGCCCCCGCGACCCCGCTCTCGGGCCTCGTACTCGGCGAGCTCCTTGCCGAGACCGAGCTGCCCGCCGGCTCGTGGAGCATCCTGCCGGTCGCCAACGACAAGATGCCGGCCCTGGTGCAGGACCACCGCCTCCCGGTCATCTCCTTCACCGGCTCCGACAAGGTCGGCTACGCGATCATGGACTCGGTGCCGCGCAAGCACTGCACCCTGGAGCTCGGCGGCAACGGCGCGGCCGTCGTCCTCGCCGACTGGGCCTCGGATGAGGACCTGGACCGGGCGGCGACCCGCATCGCCACCTTCTCCAACTACCAGGGCGGCCAGTCCTGCATCTCCGTCCAGCGCGTGATCGCGGACGCCGCCGTGTACGACCGGCTGCTCCCCAAGGTCGTCGCCGCGGTCGAGGCACAGGTCACCGGCGACCCGTCCGACTCCGCCACCGATGTCGGCCCGCTGGTCAGCGAGGACGCCGCCCAGCGCGTCGAGTCCTGGGTCGACGAGGCCGTACGGGCCGGCGCCAAGCTGCTCACCGGTGGCAAGCGCGACGGTGCCTCCTACGCGCCGACCGTGCTCACCGAGCTGCCCGCCGACACCACCCTCGCCTGCGAGGAGGTCTTCGGACCGGTCCTGACCGTGCAGAAGGTGGACGGCGAGGCCGAGGCGTTCGCCGCGGTCAACGCCTCCAAGTACGGCCTCCAGGCAGGGGTGTTCACGCACGACGTGCAGACCGCCTTCCGCGCCCACCGGGCCCTGGAGGTCGGCGGCGTGATCATCGGCGACGTGCCGTCCTACCGCGCCGACCAGATGCCCTACGGCGGTGCCAAGGCCTCCGGCGTCGGCCGCGAGGGCGTCCGCTACGCCATGGACGACTACACCTACGAGCGCGTCCTCGTCCTGACGGGCCTCGCGCTCTAGGACACGGCCCCACCAGACCGACGGCCGGAACCCACTGTGCGGGGGTTCCGGCCGTCGTCGTACGCCCGGGCGCCCCCGAGGGGTGGTCCAACCGCCGGGAATCGGGTACATACGGTCGAGTAGCACCCCCCGGTAACGGGCGACCGCCCGCAGCCAAGCCCGCGGCGAGGAGAACCCCTCATGACCGCACCACAGCACACGCCCAAGGTCTCCGAGCGCGAGGCGCGCCAGGTCGCCGAGGCCGCCCGCGAGCAGGACTGGCGCAAACCCAGCTTCGCGAAGGAACTCTTCCTCGGCCGGCTGCGCCTCGATCTGATCCACCCTCATCCCCAGCCGGCCGCGGACGACGTGGAACGCGGCGAGGCCTTCCTCGCCAAGATGCGCGACTTCTGTGAGACCCGCGTCGACGGCCGCCTCATCGACCGCGAGTCGCGCATCCCCGACGACGTCGTGAACGGGCTCAAGGAGCTCGGCGCCCTCGGGATGAAGATCGACACCAAGTACGGGGGCCAGGGACTCACCCAGGTCTACTACAACAAGGCGCTCACGCTCGCGGGTTCGGCGAGCCCCGCGATCGGCGCGCTGCTCTCCGCACACCAGTCGATCGGGGTGCCCCAGCCGCTGAAACTGTTCGGCACCCAGGAGCAGAAGGACACCTTCCTGCCCCGCTGTGCCCGTACCGACATCTCCGCGTTCCTGCTCACCGAGCCCGACGTGGGCTCCGACCCGGCGCGCCTGGCCACCGCCGCGGTGCCGGACGGCGACGACACCTACGTTCTGGACGGCGTCAAGCTGTGGACCACCAACGGCGTCGTCGCCGACCTGCTGGTCGTGATGGCCCGGGTGCCGAAGTCCGAGGGGCACAAGGGCGGGATCACCGCCTTCGTCGTCGAGGCGGACTCGCCGGGCATCACCGTCGAGAACCGCAACGCGTTCATGGGCCTGCGCGGCATCGAGAACGGCGTCACCCGCTTCCACCAGGTACGTGTCCCGGCCGCGAACCGGATCGGGCCGGAGGGATCCGGCCTCAAGATCGCCCTGACCACGCTCAACACCGGCCGGCTCTCGCTGCCCGCGATGTGCGTCGGCAGCGGCAAATGGTGTCTGAAAATCGCCCGTGAATGGACGGGCGTACGCGAGCAGTGGGGGCGGCCGGTCGCGCGGCACGAGGCGGTGGGCGCGAAGATCTCCTTCATCGCCGCCACCACGTTCGCCCTCGAAGCCATGACGGACCTCTCCGCGCAGATGGCCGACGAGGACCGCAACGACATCCGGATCGAGGCCGCGCTCGCCAAGCTCTACGGGTCCGAGATGGGCTGGCTCATGACGGACGAGCTGGTCCAGATCCGCGGCGGCCGGGGCTTCGAGACCGCGGACTCGCTGGCCGATCGCGGTGAACGCGCCGTGCCCGCCGAGCAGATGCTCCGGGACATGCGCATCAACCGGATCTTCGAGGGCTCGACGGAGATCATGCATCTGCTGATCGCCCGCGAGGCGGTCGACGCCCACCTGTCCGTGGCGGGCGACCTGATCGACCCCGACAAGAGCCTCCAGGACAAGGCGAAGGCCGGCGCGAACGCGGCCGGGTTCTACGCCAAGTGGCTCCCCAAGCTGGTCGCAGGCCCGGGTCAACTCCCGCGCTCGTACGGCGAATTCGGGCCACTGGCCCAGCACCTCCGCTACGCCGAGCGCTCCGCCCGCAAACTGGCCCGCTCCACGTTCTACGCCATGTCGCGCTGGCAGGGTCGGATGGAGACCAAGCAGGGCTTCCTCGGCCGGATCGTCGACATCGGGGCCGAGCTGTTCGCGATGAGCGCCGCGTGCGTACGGGCCGAGCATCTGCGCGCCACCGGCGAGCACGGGCGCGAGGCGGTCCAGCTGGCCGACACGTTCTGCTGCCAGTCCCGCATCCGGGTCGAGGAACTGTTCACACGCCTGTGGAGCAACACCGACGACCTCGACCGCAAGGTCGTGGACGAAGTGCTGGCCGGTGCGTACACGTGGCTGGAGGAGGGCGTCCTCGACGCATCCGACGAGGGCCCCTGGATCGCGGACGCGACCCCGGGCCCGGCCCGGCGCGACAACGTCCACCGCCCCGTGCGCTGACCGGCGGCGGAGCCCCGGCGCCCAATTAGGTAAGCCCGGGCGCCGGACCCGGTAGGCCCGGGCGCCGGACCCGGTAGGCCCGGGCGCCGGACCCGGTAGGCCCGGGCGCCGGACCCGGTGGGCCGGGGCCCGCGACCCGGTACGCCCGTGCGTCCGATCCCGTACGGGCAATCGGAACCGGGCCCGTACGGGAGTCCGGGCCGGATCCGGTTGGGAGTCCGGCCGGATCCGGTCCGGGGGGCCGCGCACCGGAGTGGCTGGTTCCGCTCCGGCGCCCGGCACGCGCCGGGCAGCTTTTCGGCGCCCCGCGCGCACTCATCCCGGTCTTATTGACAGGAGCGCTGTCCGGGCGCACAGCGGATGCGGCAACAATGGGGGGCATGAGCGACAGCCCAGCCCCCCTCGCCGACCCGCACATCGCCTTCGACCCGGCCGAAGGCCGCCGCGATGTGGTCGTACTCGGATCCACCGGGTCCATCGGAACCCAGGCCATCGACCTGGTCCTGCGCAACCCCGACCGCTTCCGCGTGACCGCGCTCTCCGCGGCGGGCGGCCGGGTCGAGCTCCTGGCCGAGCAGGCGCGCCGGCTCGGAGTCGACACCGTCGCGGTGGCGCGCGAGGACGCCGTGCCCGCCCTGCGCGAGGCGCTGGCCGAGCAGTACGCGGGCCGGCCGCTCCCCACGATCCTCGCAGGTCCCGACGCCGCCACCGAGCTCGCGGCGTCCCCCTGCCACACCGTGCTCAACGGGATCACCGGCTCCATCGGCCTCGCTCCGACCCTGGCCGCGCTCACGGCCGGCCGCACGCTCGCGCTCGCCAACAAGGAATCGCTGATCGTCGGCGGTCCGCTCGTGAAGGCCATCGCGAAGCCCGGCCAGATCATCCCCGTCGACTCCGAGCACGCCGCGCTCTTCCAGGCCCTGGCGGCCGGCAAGCGCTCCGATGTGCGCAAGCTGGTCGTGACCGCGTCCGGCGGACCCTTCCGCGGCCGTACCAAGGACGAACTCGCCGACGTCACCCCCAGCGACGCGCTCGCCCACCCCACCTGGGCCATGGGGCCGGTCATCACCGTCAACTCGGCGACCCTGGTCAACAAGGGCCTTGAGGTGATCGAGGCCCATCTGCTGTACGACATCCCCTTCGAGCGCATCGAGGTCGTCGTCCACCCCCAGTCCTACGTCCACTCCATGGTCGAGTTCACCGACGGGTCCACGCTCGCGCAGGCCACCCCGCCCGACATGCGCGGCCCCATCGCCATCGGGCTCGGCTGGCCCGAGCGGATCCCCGACGCGGCGCCCGCCTTCGACTGGACCAAGGCCTCGGCCTGGGAGTTCTTCCCGCTCGACAACGACGCCTTCCCCTCGGTGGGACTCGCCCGGCACGTGGGGGAGCTGGGCGGGACGGCTCCGGCGGTGTTCAATGCCGCGAACGAGGAGTGCGTGGACGCGTTCCTGGCCGGGCGGCTCCCGTTCAACGGGATCATGGAGACGGTGACGGAGGTCGTCACCGAACACGGAACGCCGCACGCGGGAACTTCCCTCACGGTCCCGGACGTCCTGGAAGCGGAGACCTGGGCACGCGCCCGGGCCCGAGAACTCGCGGTGAAGGCAACAGCGGAGGCACGCGCATGACGATCCTGTTGACGGTCCTCGGCATAGCGCTCTTCGCCGTCGGGCTGCTCATCTCCATCGCCTGGCACGAGCTCGGCCACCTCTCCATGGCCAAGCTCTTCGGCATCCGTGTGCCCCAGTACATGGTCGGCTTCGGCCCCACCATCTGGTCGCGCAAGAAGGGCGACACGGAGTACGGCATCAAGGCGGTCCCGGCCGGCGGGTACATCCGCATGATCGGCATGTTCCCGCCCGGCGCGGACGGCCGCATCGAGGCCCGGTCGACCTCGCCGTTCCGCGGCATGATCGAGGACGCGAGAGCGGCCGCGTTCGAAGAGCTCCAGCCGGGTGACGAGGACCGGCTCTTCTACACGCGCAAGCCGTGGAAGCGCGTCATCGTCATGTTCGCGGGCCCGTTCATGAACCTGATCCTCGCGGTCGCGATCTTCCTCAGTGTGCTCATGGGCTTCGGCATGGCCGCCGAGACCACCCAGGTCGCCGGCGTCCAGAAGTGCGTGATCGCGCAGACCGAGAAGCGCGACACCTGCAAGCCGGGCGACAAGGTCTCGCCCGCCCAGGCGGCGGGCCTCCAGGTCGGCGACAAGATCGTCGCCTTCGACGGCAAGCCCGTGAAGAACTGGTCCGACCTGTCCGACCGGATCCGCGAGACCATCGGCCCGGCCACCGTCACCGTGGAGCGCGCCGGCCGGCAGGTCACCCTGCACGCCACGCTCGCCAAGAACATGGTGGCGAAGAAGGACGCGGACGGGCAGGCGGTCCCCGACCAGTACGTCCCGGCGGGCTACCTGGGCTTCTCGCCCAAGTCCGAGATCAAGCCGCTCACCTTCGGCGAGTCCGTGGACCGCATGGGCACCATGGTGGAGAACGGCGTGCACTCGATCGTCGCGCTCCCCGGCAAGATCCCCGACCTGTGGAACGCGGCCTTCGACGGCGGCGAGCGCAAGGCCGACTCGCCGGTCGGCGTGGTCGGCGCGGCGCGCCTGAGCGGCGAAGTGCTCAACCTCGACGCCCCGACGCAGAGCATCATCGCGACGTTCCTGTTCCTGCTCGCGGGCTTCAACCTCTCGCTGTTCCTCTTCAACATGCTGCCGCTGCTGCCCCTGGACGGCGGTCACATCGCCGGCGCCCTGTGGGAGTCGCTGCGCCGCACGGTGGCGCGGGTCCTCAAGCGCCCCGACCCGGGCGCCTTCGATGTGGCCAAGCTGATGCCGGTGGCGTACGTGGTGGCCGGCATCTTCATCTGCTTCACCCTGCTCGTCCTGGTGGCGGACGTCGTGAATCCGGTGAAACTCACCTGACGCCCGAAGCCGGCGCGTTCGAGCCGGCTGCCGTGCACGCCGGAGGTACGCCCGCTGACGCATGCAGTCGCCCGCAGACGCACGCCGGCGCAGGCGGCGCACAAGGGGCGGTTCGGGCCCGCAGCGGGCCCGGAGCGCCCCTTCGCGTGAACTGTGGGGGCACGGTGCACCGGGTGCCCGCCGGGTGACGTAACCTCGAAGGCTGGAGCCCGCCGATCTCGGGACCTTGATCCACACCTTGGGGTTGCACAGCAGATGACTGCGATTTCACTGGGAATGCCGGCCGTACCGACCAGGCTGGCCGAGCGCCGCAAGAGCCGTCAGATCCAGGTCGGCTCGGTCGCGGTCGGCGGGGACGCGCCGGTCTCGGTCCAGTCCATGACGACGACGCGTACCTCGGATATCGGCGCGACGTTGCAGCAGATCGCCGAACTGACGGCGTCGGGCTGCCAGATCGTGCGGGTCGCCTGCCCCACGCAGGACGACGCGGACGCGCTGGCGACGATCGCCCGGAAGTCGCAGATCCCGGTGATCGCGGACATCCACTTCCAGCCGAAGTACGTCTTCGCGGCGATCGACGCCGGGTGCGCCGCGGTGCGGGTGAACCCGGGCAACATCAAGCAGTTCGACGACAAGGTCAAGGAGATCGCGCTGGCGGCCAAGGACGCCGGCACGCCGATCCGCATCGGTGTGAACGCGGGCTCGCTGGACGCGCGTCTCCTGAAGAAGTACGGGAAGGCGACGCCCGAGGCGCTGGTGGAGTCCGCGCTGTGGGAGGCCTCCCTCTTCGAGGAGCACGGCTTCCAGGACATCAAGATCTCGGTCAAGCACAATGACCCGGTCGTGATGGTCAACGCCTATCGGCAGCTCGCCGCGCAGTGCGACTACCCGCTGCACCTGGGGGTCACGGAGGCGGGCCCGGCGTTCCAGGGCACGATCAAGTCGGCTGTCGCCTTCGGCGCGTTGCTCGCCGAGGGCATCGGCGACACCATCCGGGTCTCGCTCTCCGCCCCGCCCGCCGAGGAGATCAAGGTCGGCATCCAGATCCTGGAGTCGCTGAACCTGCGCCAGCGCCGCCTGGAGATCGTCTCCTGCCCGTCGTGCGGCCGGGCCCAGGTGGACGTCTACAAGCTGGCCGAGGAGGTCACGGCGGGCCTTGAGGGCATGGAGGTCCCGCTGCGCGTCGCGGTCATGGGCTGTGTCGTGAACGGCCCCGGCGAGGCGCGCGAGGCCGACCTGGGTGTCGCCTCGGGCAACGGCAAGGGCCAGATCTTCGTGAAGGGCGAGGTCATCAAGACCGTGCCGGAGTCGAAGATCGTGGAGACGCTGATCGACGAGGCGATGAAGATCGCCGAGCAGATGGAGAAGGACGGCATCGCCTCCGGCGAGCCGCAGGTGTCGGTGGCGGGCTGACCCCGCAGCGCGGGCCCACCCCCGACCCAGCCCCGGGGGCGCGGGCCCGCCCCTGACCCGCCCCCGCTTCCCGGCGGACCCCGCCCGCGCCCAACACCCCGCTCGCATCTGCGGACCGTACGTGCCCAGTCGCGCAGTTCCCCGCGCCCCTGGCTACTTGGTGGCGGCCAGCATTGGCATCTTCAGCCCGTCCGGCGTTTGAGGACGAAGCGCCGTTCAGGCGCGGACGGGGTCTGGGGCGGAGCCCCGGGGCAGGGGGGCGCGGCCCGGATCGGCATCCCAGCCCGTCCGGCGATTGAGGACGAGCGGCCTTCAGGCGCGAACGGGGTCTGGGCGGAGCCCCAGGGCGTGGGGGTTGAGGTGACGGGTACAGTGCGGAGATCAGCAGACCGTACCCGTGAGGCCCCCTCGTGTTGACGCAGACCACCACCCGGGTCCTCGACCCCGGCGACCTCGGCGCGGCGCTCGCCATCCTGGAGAGCGACCCGGTCGCCAACGCCTTCGTGACCTCCCGCGTACAGGTCGCCGGCCTCGACCCCTGGCGGCTCGGCGGCGAGATGTGGGGCTGGTACACCGACGGCAGGCTCCGCTCCCTGTGCTACTCGGGCGCCAACCTCGTACCGATCTGCGCCACCCCCGAGGCGGTACGTTCCTTCGCCGACCGCGCCCGCCGCACCGGCCGCCGCTGCTCCTCGATCGTCGGCCCCGCCGAACCCACCAGCCAGCTGTGGCGGCTGCTCGAACCCCACTGGGGCCCCGCCCGCGACGTACGCCCCAACCAGCCGCTCATGGTCACCGAGCGCATGCCGGACGACATCGAGCCCGACCCCTGCGTCCGCCGGATCCGCAAGGACGAGATGGACGTGATCATGCCTGCCTGCATCGCGATGTTCACCGAGGAGGTCGGCGTCTCGCCGATGGCCGGCGACGGCGGGCTGCTCTACCAGGCCCGCGTCGCCGAACTCGTCGCCTCCGGGCGCTCGTTCGCCCGCGTCGAGGACGGCAAGGTCGTCTTCAAGGCCGAGATCGGCGCCGCCACCAACCAGGCCTGCCAGATCCAGGGCGTGTGGGTCGCCCCCGAGCACCGGGGCAAGGGCCTGTCGGCCACCGGCATGGCGGCCGTCCTGCGGTACGCCCTCGCGGACGTCGCCCCCGTCGTCAGCCTGTACGTGAACGACTTCAACGCCCCGGCCCGCGCCTGCTACCGCCGGGTCGGTTTCCGTGAGACCGGAGCGTTCATGAGCGTGCTGTTCTGAGCCCGCTGTTCTGAGGTTAGGGTGCGCCCATGGCTCCTGACTCTGACGTGACCGTCGGGCCCCTCGACCTCGCGGCCCGCGTGGACGAGGCGCTGGCCGTGCAGGCCCTCGCCTTCGGCCTCGGCGCCGACGAGGTCGCGGTACGCCGCCACATCGTGCTGCGACACCTCACCTATCCGGGGGCCAGGGCGCTCGGAGCCACCACACCGGACGGGCGCCTGGCCGGCTTCGTGTACGGGATGCCCAACGACCGTGCCCACTGGTGGTCCACCGTCGTCGAGCCGTACCTGCGCAACAACGGCGCCGAAGGCTGGCTCGACGACTCCTTCGTGATCACCGAGCTGCATGTCCACCCCGACTTCCAGGGCCGTGGCCTCGGCCGGGCACTCATCACCACCATCACCGACGGCGCCGCCGAACCCCGCTCGATCCTCTCCGCGATCGACACCGAGAGCCCCGCCCGCGCCCTGTACCGGGCGCTCGGCTACCTCGACCTGGCCTGCCGTGTGCAGTTCCCCAGCGCGTTCCGGCCGTACGCCGTGATGGGCGCCCCGCTGCCCCTGCTGCGGCGCGGCCACGAGGGGCCGCGCTGAAACGGATTTCCGCGCACTCGGGGCGCCCGGCTAACCTCCAGGCATCACCCCGTGCACGTACAGGAGAGAAATCCATGGCAGCCGCCCAGGTTCAGCGCATGTCCCGTCTGATGGCCAAGACATTGCGTGACGACCCGGCGGACGCGGAGACGCTGAGCCACAAGCTCCTCGTGCGCGCCGGGTACGTACGCCGCAACGCCGCGGGCATCTGGACCTGGCTGCCGCTCGGCAAGAAGGTCCTGGACAACATCTCCACCGTCGTACGCGAGGAGATGGACGCCATCGGGGCGCAGGAGGTCCTGCTGCCCGCGCTGCTGCCCAAGGACGCGTATGAGGCGAGCGGGCGCTGGGAGGAGTACGGCGACCTGCTGTTCCGCCTCAAGGACCGCAAGGGCGGCGAGTACCTGCTCGGCCCGACGCACGAAGAGATCTTCACGCAGACGGTCAAGGACCAGTGCACGTCCTACAAGGACCTGCCGGTCATGCTCTACCAGATCCAGACCAAGTACCGCGACGAGGCCCGCCCGCGCTCCGGCGTGCTGCGCGGGCGTGAGTTCCAGATGAAGGACTCGTACTCCTTCGACACCACCGACGAGGGCCTTGCCGAGTCGTACGCGCTGCACCGCGCCGCCTACCAAAAGATCTTCGCGCGGCTCGGGCTCGACTACCGCATCGTCTCCGCCGTCTCCGGCGCCATGGGCGGCTCCGCGTCCGAGGAGTTCCTGGCCCCGGCCGCCGCGGGCGAGGACACGTTCGTGGACTGCCCGGCGTGTGACTACGCGGCGAACACCGAGGCCGTGACGTTCGTGGCCACCCCGGTCGACGGCTCCGCGCACGGACCCGTCGAGGAGCTGGCCACCCCCGACACCCCCACCATCGAATCCCTCGCCGCGCACCTCGGCGTCCCGGCGTCGGCCACCCTGAAGAACCTGCTGGTCAAGGTGGACGGCGAGATCGTCGCCGTCGGCGTGCCCGGCGACCGCGAGGTGGACCTCGGCAAGCTCGGTGAGCACCTGGCCCCGGCCGTCGTCGAGCTCGTCACCGCCGAGGACTTCGCGGACCGCCCCGACCTGGTACGCGGCTACGTCGGCCCGCAGGGCCTGGAGAAGGTCCGTTACATCGCCGACCCGCGCGTCGCGCCCGGCACGGCGTGGATCACCGGCGCGAACAAGGCGGACACCCACGTACGCAATGTGGTGTGCGGCCGTGACTTCGAGGTCGACGACTTCCTCGACGTCGTCGTGGTCGAGGAGGGCGACCCCTGCCCGTCCTGCGGCGCCGGCCTCAAGCTGGACCGCGCGATCGAGATCGGCCACATCTTCCAGCTCGGCCGCAAGTACGCCGACACCTTCCAGCTCGACGTGCTCGGCAAGGAGGGCAAGCCGGTGCGGGTCACGATGGGCTCGTACGGCATCGGCGTCTCGCGGGCGGTCGCGGCGCTCGCCGAGCAGACCGCGGACGACAAGGGTCTGTGCTGGCCCGCCGAGATCGCGCCGGCCGATGTGCACGTCGTCGCGGCGGGCAAGGCCGTGCAGACCGAGGCGGCGCTGGACGCGGCGGAGCAGTTGCGTGCGGCGGGGCTTCGGGTCCTGGTCGACGATCGGGCCGGTGTCTCGCCCGGCGTGAAGTTCACGGACGCGGAGCTGATCGGCGTGCCGCAGATCCTGGTCGCGGGACGGCGGGTCGCGGAGGGCGTCTTCGAGCTGAAGGACCGTCGTACTGGCGAGCGCGAGGAGCTGCCGCTGGCCGAGGCGATCGCCCGCCTCACGGCCTGACGGCCGGCTGTACGGGGCCCGGGGGCGCTGCCCCGGGGGCCCCGCGCGCCGCCCCGCCGCCCGTGTCCGGGTCTCGCGCAGTTCCTCGCGCCCCTGGGTCCCGTGGGTTTTCGCCTGCGGGCCGGTGGGGGCCGGTCGCGCAGTTCCCCGCGCCCCCAGCCTCGTTGTACGGCGTCGATCGTGTCCGGGTCGCGCGCAGTTCCTCGCGCCCCTGGATCCTGTTGCTTTTCGCCTGCGGGGCGGTGGGGGCTGGTCGCGCAGTTCCCCGCGCCCCTGGCGGGGTCGACCTTGGCGGGGTGTTTTGCCTCTGCCCGGGCCGGGGTGCAGGGAGCGTAGCCCCCCCGGGGTCTGGGGCGTAGCCCCAGTGGCTGGGCCACTCGTCCCCCGTCACGGGTGGGTGGGTGGGCCGATCCCCGGGGTCTGGGGCGTAGCCCCGGTGGCTGGGCCACTCGTCCCCCGTCACGGGTGGGTGGGCGGGCCAACCCCCGGGGTCTGGGGCGTAGCCCCGGTGGTTGGGCCGTCCGACCCCCGTCATGGGTGGGTGGGTGGGCCAATCCCCCCGGGGTTTGGGGCGCAGCCCCAAGGGGGTTACAGCCAGCCGGCGAATTCGAGGAGTAGCTCCGCGTCCTGGTGGCGGCCCGCCGCACGGGCACGCAGGCCCGACTCGACCGCGCGGAACAGCGTCCAGCCATGGAGCCGCGCCGGGTCCACGTCCAGCGAGTCGGCCAGCTTGTTGACGCGGCGGCGCGCCGAGGACGCCCCGCTCGGCGCCGCGATCAGGTCCTCCACCCGGTCCCGTACCAACCGGGCCAAGTCATAGGCGCGTTCACCCACCAGCGGCTCGGGACCCACCGTCAGCCACGGCGCCCGTTCGCCCGAAAGCACCTTGCTCTGACGGAAGTTGCCGTGCAGGAGCAGCAACTCGGGCGTGCTGGCGGCCAGTTCGTCGCGGGCCGTCAGGGCCGCCGCGACGAGCGGGGCGAGTTCGGGATCCTGCGGTGCCCGCATCGGCACGCTCTGGCGCTCCGTGCGCGCGGCCACCGTCTCGAAGGCGTGGCCGCCGGGCGGCTCGACCCACAGCCGCCGTACCGTCCCTGCCGCTTCGAGCAGCGCCTTCGCCTCGGGCAGCGAGCGCAGCGACACCTCGGGATGCAGCCGCTCCACGAGCAGCGCGTCGTCACCCGCGTCGTCGTCCAGGAGCTGGGCCGAGCCCCAGCCGTTCCAGTGGGCGAGGGCCGCGCGTTCCAGGTCGGGCCGGGCGAAGGAGGGGGCGACCTTGAGGGCGGCGGGGCCGCCGTCGGGTCGGCGTACGAGGGCGACGAGGCTGGAACGGCCGCCGGGGGCCTGCACCCGGTCGACGGTGAGCCCGCGCCGCGCGGCCGACTGGGCCGCCAGCTCGGGCAGCCGGCCGAGCCAGGCTTCGGCCGGCTCGTCCCCGTACGTCTCGCCGAGCGCGCGTACCAGCCGCTCAGGCGGTTCGAAAGCCATACGTGTAGTGCCCCTTGCGCAAGTACTGGCCGGTGGACGTCAGGTACTGGCCGGTGGAACCGGTGCGCTCGGACGTTCCGCGAGCCCAGGAAAGGCTACGCTCCCGCCGCGCCAGCGCACGGCCCGCACCGCCGCCTCCCGCAGCGCGGCGGCCGCCTCCTGGCGCAGCGCGCCCTCGGCGGAACGGACGAGATCGGAGTAGACGTCCGCGACCCGGTCCTCCAGTTCCGTGGCGAGCCGCAGCGCGGCGGCGGCGTCGGGCACGGCGAACGGCAGAGCGTAGGCGGCAGCCGCGACCACCGGTGACCCGCCCAGGTCACGCACCGTGCGGGCCAGCGCGTCGCGGCGGGAGCGGTGCGCGGTGCAGGCGTCCCGGGCCTCGGTGGCGCGGGTGCCGGAGAGCCGGCCGCCGAGCACCCCGTACCCGTACACCGCCGCGTGCTCGGCGGCCAGCGCGGCCTGTGCCGCGTCCAGGGGCTCGGCCATCAGGCACCCCCGGCGAGAAGGTAGGCGTGTCCCGCGCCGGACGCCGACACCGAGGCGAGGAGGCGGGCGAGCTCGGGCGACGCGGTGGCCAGCGCCGCCAACTGGGCGTCGGATGTGCGGCGTTCGGCGTCCGCGAGCTCCTTCAGGGCTTCGTCGGCGTCCGCCGCGACCGTCGAGACGGCGGAGGTGGTGGGGGAGCCGGCGGGGGACGGGGAGGCCGCACCCGTGCCGCCGGGCGACGGGGAGGCCGGTCCCGTGGCGGCGGGGGAGGCCAGCGCCGCCGCGTGCTGGGACGCCTGGTCGCGCAGTGGCGCGAGCCGGTTCCGCAGCGAAGGATGCATCGCGAGCGTCGCGTCGTACCGCTCGACCAGCGCCCGGCTCGCGGCCGAGGTCCTGGCGCGCAGCGCCGTCTCCGCGCGGGCCGCCGCCTCCCGCGCGCCGGTCGCCGAACCGCGCCCGCCGCGCTCGGACGGGTCCTGCGAGCAGCCGGCCAGCAGACCTGCGGTCGCCGCTCCTGTCACGGCCAGCACACGCCTTCGCGTGGTCCCCGGGTGCCGCACGTGTCACTCCCTGTGTGCCGGTCCGCCGGTGACCGAGTGATCACCGCAGGCGAGCGTACCCGCGGGCCCGGGGACGTGGACGGCAACACCCTTCCGGACCGGATACCCTTTGATCTGACGGCGCCGGTCCCACGACGGCCGCCGTGCGCGACGACGATCCCCACAACAGCAGACGCGGCCGAGGAGTCACCCGGATGAGCACCACCCAGAGCGACAGGCTGCGGGGTCTACTCGAACCGCTCGTCAAGGCCAAGGATCTGGACCTCGAAGAGATCGAGGTGTCCCGGGCGGGACGTCGGCGCGTGCTGCGGATCGTGGTCGACTCCGACGAGGGCGTGGAGCTCGACGCCTGCGCCGAGCTGAGCCGGGCCGCTTCGGAACTGCTCGACGAGAGCGATGCGATGGGCGAGGAGGAGTACGTCCTCGAAGTGACGTCTCCGGGCGCCGAACGCCCTCTCACCGAACTCCGCCACTACCTGCGGGCCACCGGCCGCCTCGCCCGCCTCCAGCTGCACAGCGGCGACGAGCTGGTCGCGCGGATCCTCAAGGCCGACGACGACGGCATCGACGCCGAGATCCCGGGTGTGAAGGGGCGCAAGCCGACCGCCCGCCGGATCGGTTTCGCCGAGATCGCCAAGGCGCGGGTCGAGATCGAGTTCAACCGCAAGGACGGAAAGAACGAGATCGCAGCAGACAGCGAGAACGACATCCCGAACGACATTGACAACGAAGAGGAGGCGTAGCCGTGGACATCGACATGAGTGCCCTGCGGGGCCTGGTCCGGGAGAAGGAGATCTCCTTCGACCTGCTGGTCGAGGCGATCGAGTCGGCGCTCCTCATCGCCTACCACCGCACCGAGGGCAGCTTCCGGCGTGCGCGCGTGAAGCTCGACCGTGAGAACGGTCATGTCACGGTGTGGGCGAAGGAAGACCCGGCCGATCTGGAAGAGGGCCAGGAGGCGAAGGAGTTCGACGACACGCCTTCCGACTTCGGCCGGATCGCTGCGAGCACCGCCAAGCAGGTCATCCTTCAGCGCCTGCGCGACGCGGAGGACGACATCACCTTCGGCGAGTTCGCCGGCCGTGAGGGCGACGTCATCACCGGCGTCGTCCAGCAGGGCAAGGACCCCAAGAACGTGCTGGTCGACATCGGCAAGATGGAGGCCATGCTGCCGGTGCAGGAGCAGGTGCCGGGCGAGGAGTACACGCACGGGCTGCGCCTTCGCACGTACGTCGTCCGGGTGGCGAAGGGCGTACGCGGTCCGTCCGTGACGCTGTCGCGCACCCACCCCAACCTCGTCAAGAAGCTCTTCGCCCTTGAGGTCCCGGAGATCGCCGACGGTTCGGTGGAGATCTCCGCCATCGCTCGCGAGGCCGGTCACCGTACGAAGATCGCCGTCCGGTCGACGCGCTCCGGCATCAACCCCAAGGGCGCTTGCATCGGTCCCATGGGCAGCCGCGTGCGCAACGTCATGGCCGAACTTCACGGTGAGAAGATCGACATCGTCGACTGGTCGGACGACCCTGCCGAGATGGTGGCCAACGCGCTGTCCCCGGCCCGGGTCTCCAAGGTCGAGGTCGTGGACCTCGCCGCCCGCTCCGCCCGGGTGACCGTGCCGGACTACCAGCTCTCGCTGGCCATCGGCAAGGAGGGCCAGAACGCCCGCCTCGCCGCGCGGCTGACCGGCTGGCGCATCGACATCCGCCCGGACACCGAGCAGCCGGACGAGGGCTGAGCGACCCGGCCGAGCGGGCCGGTCCGACCGGCCCGGCGGGAATAAAAAGTGGCCCTGCCCCCGTTCGACGGGGCAGGGTGGAGCTTTCTGGACAACAACCGTTCGATTTTTGCCCCCAAGGGGTGAGGTCGCTACGGGGAGGTAGACTTAAACGTGTCTGGCCGGACGCATGCCCGCGCCTGCCCTGAGCGAACCTGCGTGGGTTGCCGGGAGCGAGCGGCCAAGAGCGATCTGCTGCGCATCGTGGTGATCGAGGGTGCTTGCGCCCCCGATCCTCGCGGTACGCTGCCCGGCCGGGGTGCGTACGTTCACCCCGCCTCGGTCTGTCTCGACCAGGCGGTCCGCCGCCGGGCGTTCTCCCGGGCCTTCAGGGCCAAGGAAGCGCTCGACACCGCGGATGTGCGGAACTACGTCGAGCAGGCAGCAACGTAAGAAGAAGTACGGCACGGAATCCCGTGCGGTCAGGTACCTCGCGAGTTGGAAGTAGGTCGAGATTGCGATGAGCACTCGATGAGTACGCGATGAGTACGCCCATGAAGTAGCGACGGTCCGGCGGTAACCCGGACCTAAAAGGAGCGAAGTGGCTAAGGTCCGGGTATACGAACTCGCCAAGGAGTTCGGGGTGGAGAGCAAGGTCGTCATGGCCAAGCTCCAAGAACTCGGTGAATTCGTCCGTTCGGCGTCCTCGACGATCGAGGCGCCGGTTGTACGCAAGTTGACTGACGCACTGCAGGGGCCCGGCGGCAACGCCGGCAAGTCCGCTGCCAAGCCCGGCGCGCCCCGCAAGGCCGCGCCTGCCAAGCCCGCGGCGCCCGCCGCGGCACGTCCCGCTGCCCCCAAGCCCGGCGCCCCGGCCCCCAAGCCGGCCCCCGCCGCGCCTGCGGCCCCCGCCGCGCCGGTCGCCCCGGCGGCCCCGGCGAGCAGCACCCCCTCTGCTCCGGCTCCGGCCGCCTCGGGCCCCCGCCCGGGTCCGAAGCCCGCCCCGGCCAAGCCGGCCCCGGTCACCCCGGTGCCCGCCGCCGAGTTCTCGGCTCCGGCTCCGGCCCAGCCCGCGGCGCCCCAGCAGGCTCCGCGTCCCGCCGGCGCCACCCCCGGCCCGCGTCCCGCCGCCTCCCGTCCGGCTCCGGCCGGCGGTCAGCGTGACGGTGGCCAGCGCGACGGTGGCCGTGGCGGCGACCGTCCGGCCCGCCCCGCGGGTCAGGGCGCACCCCGCCCGGGTGGTTCCCGCCCGGCCGGTCCGCGTCCCGGCAACAACCCCTTCACCTCGGGTGGCTCCACCGGAATGGCGCGCCCGCAGGCGCCCCGTCCCGGCGGCGGCGCGCCCCGTCCGGCCGGCGGCCCCGGTGCCCCCGGTGGCGCTCCGCGTCCGCAGGGCGGCCCCGGCGGCGCCCCGCGTCCCCAGGGTCAGGGCGGCGCCCGTCCGAGCCCGGGCGGCATGCCCCGTCCGCAGGGTGGCGCTCCGCGTCCCGGTGGCGGCGCTCCCGGCGGTAACCGTCCCAACCCCGGCATGATGCCGCAGCGTCCCGCCGCGGCCCCGCGTCCCGGTGGCGGCCCCGGTGGCCGTGGTCCCGGTGGCCCCGGTGGCCGTCCGGGTGGCGGCGCCGGTCGTCCCGGTGGCGGCGGCGGCTTCGCCGGCCGTCCGGCCGGTCCCGGTGGCGGCGGTCGTCCCGGTGGCGGCGGCGGCTTCGGCGGCCCCCGTCCGGGTGGCGGCGCTCCCGGTGGTGGCGGCGGCTTCGGCGGTCGTCCCGGTTTCCAGGGCCGTCCCGGCGGTCCGGGTGGCCGTGGTGGCACGCAGGGTGCCTTCGGCCGTCCCGGCGGGCCCGCCCGTCGTGGTCGCAAGTCGAAGCGTCAGAGGCGCCAGGAGTACGAGGCCATGCAGGCCCCGTCGGTGGGCGGCGTCATGCTGCCCCGCGGCAACGGACAGTCCGTCCGCCTGTCGCGCGGTGCCTCGCTGACCGATTTCGCCGAGAAGATCGGCGCCAACCCGGCGTCGCTCGTCGGCGTGATGATGAACCTCGGCGAGATGGTCACCGCCACGCAGTCCGTCTCCGACGAGACGCTGAAGCTCCTCGCGGATGAAATGAACTTCATCCTTGAGATCGTCAGCCCCGAGGAGGAGGACCGCGAGCTGCTGGAGTCCTTCGACATCGAGTTCGGCGAGGACGAGGGCGGCGAGGAATTCCTCGTCGCGCGTCCGCCGGTCGTGACCGTCATGGGTCACGTCGACCACGGTAAGACCCGCCTTCTGGACGCGATCCGCAAGACGAACGTCATCGCGGGCGAGGCCGGCGGCATCACGCAGCACATCGGTGCCTACCAGGTCGCCACCGAGGTCAACGGTGAAGACCGCAGGATCACCTTCATCGACACCCCGGGTCACGAGGCGTTCACCGCCATGCGTGCCCGTGGTGCCAAGTCCACCGACATCGCGATCCTCGTGGTGGCGGCGAACGACGGTGTGATGCCCCAGACGATCGAGGCGCTGAACCACGCCAAGGCGGCCGACGTGCCGATCGTGGTCGCGGTCAACAAGATCGACGTCGAGGGCGCGGACCCGACCAAGGTGCGCGGTCAGCTCACCGAGTTCGGTCTGGTGGCCGAGGAGTACGGCGGCGACACGATGTTCGTCGACATCTCCGCCAAGCAGGGCCTCAACATCGAGTCCCTTCTGGAGGCCGTCGTCCTCACCGCCGACGCCTCGCTCGACCTGCGGGCCAACCCGGAGCAGGACGCGCAGGGCATCGCGATCGAGTCCCACCTGGACAAGGGCCGCGGCGCCGTCGCGACCGTCCTGGTCCAGCGCGGCACCCTGCGGGTCGGCGACACGATGGTGGTGGGCGACGCCTACGGCCGCGTGCGCGCCATGCTCGACGACAAGGGCGAGAACGTGGAAGAGGCGGGTCCCTCGACCCCGGTCCTCGTCCTCGGTCTCACCAACGTCCCGGGCGCCGGCGACAACTTCCTGGTCGTCGACGAGGACCGTACGGCCCGTCAGATCGCCGAGAAGCGTGCCGCCCGTGAGCGCAACGTCCGCTTCGCCCGCAAGGGTGTGCGGTTCTCCCTGGAGAACCTGGACGAGGCCCTCAAGGCCGGTCTGGTGCAGGAACTCAACCTCATCATCAAGGGCGACGCGTCCGGTTCGGTGGAGGCCCTCGAGTCCTCGCTGCTCCAGCTCGACGTCGGCGACGAGGTCGACATCCGTGTCCTGCACCGCGGTGTGGGTGCGGTCACCGAGTCCGACATCAACCTGGCGACCGGCTCCGACGCGATCGTCATCGGCTTCAACGTCCGCGCAGCGGGCCGCGCGGCCCAGATGGCGGACCGCGAAGGCGTCGACGTCCGGTACTACTCGGTCATCTACCAGGCGATCGAAGAGATCGAAGCGGCCCTCAAGGGCATGCTCAAGCCGGAGTACGAAGAGGTCGAGCTCGGCACGGCGGAGATCCGCGAGATCTTCCGCTCGTCCAAGCTGGGCAACATCGCCGGTGTCCTGGTCCGGTCGGGCGAGGTCAAGCGCAACACCAAGGCGCGCCTGCTGCGCGATGGCAAGGTCATCGCGGAGAACCTCAACATCTCGGGTCTGCGTCGCTTCAAGGACGACGTCACCGAGATCCGCGAAGGCTTCGAGGGCGGTATCAACCTCGGAAACTTCAACGACATCAAGATCGACGACGTCATCGCGACGTACGAGATGCGCGAGAAGCCGCGCGGCTAGTCCGCGAGGCTGACCCGTACCTCAGCAGTCGGGGCCGATCGGCGGGAAGATTATTTCCGTCGATCGGCCCCGGCCGTTCCGGTACGGTTCTGATGTCCCCGCCAAGGCTTTGGCGGGGTCCTCTAACCCGTACCGGCGGGACATCCGGACATCCATGTATGTGGGGACGCTGTCCTTCGATCTGCTCCTCGGCGACGTACGGTCGCTGAAGGAGAAACGCTCCGTCGTCCGGCCGATCGTGGCCGAGCTCCAGCGCAAGTACGCGGTGAGCGTGGCGGAGGTGGGCGACCAGGACCTGCACCGCAGGGCCGAGATCGGTCTCGCGGTGGTGTCGGGGGACACGGGTCACCTCACAGACGTACTCGACCGGTGCGAGCGGCTTGTGGCCGGCCGGCCCGAGGTGGAGCTCCTGTCGGTCAGACGCAGGCTCCACAGCGACGAAGACTGAACACTGAGCAAGGCTTGAGAAGGAGTAGGACCAGTGGCCGACAACGCGCGGGCGAAGAAGCTGGCGGACCTCATCCGGGAGGTGGTGGCCGAAAAGCTGCTGCGTGGCGTCAAGGACCCGCGCCTCGGAACACACGTCACCATCACGGACACCCGGGTCACCGGCGACCTGCGGGAGGCCACGGTCTTCTACACGGTGTACGGGGACGACGAGGACCGGGCGGCGGCAGCGGCCGGCCTGGAGAGTGCCAAGGGCGTGCTGCGCTCCGCGGTCGGCTCCGCCGCCGGCACCAAGTTCACGCCCACCCTGACGTTCATCGCGGACGCGCTCCCCGAGAACGCCAAGACCATCGAGGACCTGCTCGACAAGGCACGGGCCTCGGACGCCGCGGTGCGCGAGGTGTCCTCCGGCGCCACGTTCGCCGGTGAGGCCGACCCGTACAAGAAGCCCGGCGACGAGGACGACGCCACCGAATGAGCACCGCAGCAAAGACGCCCGACGGACTTGTCATTGTCGACAAGCCGTCGGGCTTCACTTCGCACGACGTCGTGGCCAAGATGCGCGGCATCGCCAAGACCCGCCGCGTGGGCCACGCCGGCACCCTCGACCCGATGGCGACGGGTGTGCTCGTCCTCGGCGTGGAGCGGGCCACCAAACTCCTGGGGCACCTCGCCCTGACCGAGAAGGAATACCTCGGCACGATCCGGCTCGGCCAGGACACCGTCACCGACGACGCCGAGGGCGAGATCATCTCGTCCACCGACGCCTCCCGGGTGACCCGCGAAGGCATCGACGCGGGGGTCGCCGCCCTGACCGGCGCCATCATGCAGGTGCCGTCCAAGGTCTCCGCCATCAAGATCGACGGCAAGCGTTCCTACGCGCGGGTGCGCGGCGGCGAGGAGTTCGAGATCCCGGCCCGCCCGGTGACCGTCTCCTCCTTCCGTGTCTACGACGTGCGCGAGGCCGTCGCCGAGGACGGCACCCCCGTCATCGACCTGGTCGTCTCGGTCGTCTGCTCCTCCGGCACCTACATCCGGGCACTCGCCCGCGACCTGGGGGCCGGGCTGGGCGTCGGCGGACACCTCACCGCGCTGCGCCGCACCCGTGTCGGCCCGTACGGGCTCGACGCGGCCAGCACCCTCGACCAGCTCCAGGAATCCCTCACCGTGATGCCGGTCGCCGACGCCGCGGCCGCCGCCTTCGCGCGCTGGGACGTGGACGCGCGCCGCGGCTCGCTGCTCCTCAACGGCGTACGCCTGGACATGCCCGACGAGTACGAGGCCGGCAAGGCGGTCGGAGTCTTCGGGCCCGACGGCACCTTCCTCGCGCTGGTCGAGAGCCAGAAGGGCAAGGCCAAGAGCCTCGCCGTCTTCGGCTGAGCGGCCCACCGTGGAGCGGGCGGACGGCCCGCTCCACGATCCCCCTTGCCAGAGGTCCATCCGCACCGCTCGGGGGATTCACCCCATCGAGCGGGCGCTCGGAGTGAACCGCGGGAGCACAGGGGGGCGCTTTCCGCAGGAGTCCTTCTCGGGCGGATCACCCCAGAACTACCGTTTCGGACATGGGACGTGGGGTGGCGGGCGAGGGCCGGGAGACGTTGGTACGGATCTGTGATCCGGCCGGGCGCACCCGGGGGGCCGGCTTCGTCGCCGACGACCGGGGGACCGTCGTCACCAGCCATGAAGCCGTCGACGGACTGACCAGGGTCGTCCTGCGCGCACCCGGCGACCGCACCTGGCTGGCCGAGGCCGACGACCTCACCCTCCTGCCCGAAGCAGGCCTCGCCCTCGTGCGCACCGACGGGCTCGGCGTGCGGCCCCTGCCGGCGTCGGCGCGCGACGGGATCGAGCCGGGCACCTATGTGCGAGTCGCCGCCCACGGGTGGCGCGAAGCCCGTGTCCTGGGCACCGCCCCCGCCACGTACACCGCCGGCGACCGCTTCCATCTCCTGGACGGCGTCCTGGAGTTGGCGATCGGCACGGCCGGCAGCGAAGCCATGCGGCTCGGCGGCGAGGCCGGCGGGGGCCCCGTCCTCGACCCCGTGACCGGGGCCGTCATCGGCGTGGTCGCCACCGCGCTGCACGCCCCGCACCCCGCATCGGGGTTCGCGATGCCGCTCCGCGCCGAGCAGGGCCCGCTCGCCGACCTCCTGCGGCGCAACGCCGCCACCGTGCCCGCCTACGGCCGCGACCTGAACCTGGCAGGCGCGCTCCAGCTCACCGCGACCACCGTGGGCTTTGCGGGCGGCCCCGGCCTGGCGCAGGACCCGGTGGAACGGCGCGCCGTCATCGAGGAGTTCACGGCGTTCACCGAAGGGGACGCCCTGGTGCTCGGCCTCGTCGGCGACCCCGGCACGGGACGCACCACCGAGCTCGCCGCGTGCGCCGCCCGCCGCGCCCGCGGCGCCGAACCCGCGCCGACGCTGTGGCTGCGCGGCGCGGACCTGCGGGCCGATGACGCGTCGGTGTCCGACGCCGTCGCCCGCGCCCTGAACCAGGCGGCGCGCATCGTCGCCGCCGCCACGGCGCCCGGCGAAAGCGCGGCCACACCGGACAAGGTGGCGTGGCTCGCCCGCCGGGCGGGGCGCCCGCTGCTTCTCCTGCTCGACGGGCCGGAGGAGATGCCGCCCGTGCTCGCCCACCGCCTGGACGAATGGACCGCGGGAACCGTCGGCTGGCTCGCTCGGGCCGGGGCGCGCATGGTGGTCGCCTGCCGCCCCGAGCACTGGGAGCAGGCCGGCGCGCGCTACCCCGAAGGCGTCCTGCACCCGGCCCCGCAGCCCCGCCTGCCCGACGCCGTACGCATCGGCGACCTCGGGTGCGCGGAAGCGGCCGAGGCCCGCCAACGGCACGGCCTCCCGGACACCGCGCCGGCCGGACACGACGCCCGGCACCCGCTGACGCTGCGCCTGCTCGCCGAAGTGCGGGCCGCACTGCCCGACGAGGTCGAGGGCAGCCCCGACCGCGAGGAGATCTTCTCGGCCCACCTCGACCTGATGTGCCTGCGCATCGCGGTACGCGTCGCCGCCTCGGCCCGGCCGCCCCTGCGCGGCAGTGCGGTGCGCCGGCTCGCGGCCCGCGTCGCGGGCCAGGTGCACGAGGCGGCCCGCCGCTGTCTTGGCCCCGGCCAGGGCGAGCTGGACCGCGCGTCGTTCGAGGAGATCTTCCCCTGGCGTACGGGCTCGGCGTCCGCGGTGCTGACCGAGGGGCTGCTCGTGCCGGCCGGAGCGGGCTACCGGTTCGCGCACGAGGAACTTGGCGACTGGGTGCAGGCCGCCCATCTCGACCTCGACGCCGCGCTGTACGCCCTGGTGCACCGCTGGTACGACGAGATCCACCCGGGGGCCGGGGTGCGGCCGCCCCCGCACCCCCATCCCGGCGCCGTCCCCGAAGGACACGTACCGCCGCCGGGACGGGAACCCGCCGCAGCACGCTCCCTGCCCGTCCCGCGGCACCGCATCGGCCCCGTCCTCGAAGCCCTGCTGCTGCTCGGGAGCCGACAGGGATCCACCCAACTCGCCCTGAAACTCAAGGAGTTGGTGCAGGCGCTCGACCGGGCGGCGACGGCCACCGCCGACGGCGGCGGGCCCGCCGACGCCCCGTGGTGGGCCGCGCGCCTGCTGTCCGGGACGCTGCTGCGCGTGGCCGACGCGCGGCCCTACCAGGAGGTGCTGCGTCTGCTCGCCGACCGCATCAGCCGCCACTGCGTACGCGAAGGCGGCCCGGCGCACCTCGGGGCGTACGGCGTGTTCGGCCCCTGGTTCTGGACGCGGCTGCGGCTCGGCGACGACGGCAGGCTCGACCTGCTGCGCCGCCTGGTGCCCGCCGACGGGGTGCCGGGAGCGACGCCCGGCTGGGAGCGCTACCTGGACGCCGTCGACCGCCTGCTCACCGAGAAGCCCGCGGCCGTGCAGCCGCTGCTGTGCCGCTGGTTCACCGACGAGCGGCCGCTGCCCGTGCCGCCCGGCGCGGAGGTGCGGCCCACCGTCGCGCGAGCCGCACAGGCCCTGCTGTACGCGCGCCGGACGCACGCCGTCGACGACCTCACCGAGGCGCTGGTGGCCACCGCCCACGTCCACGCCGACGAACTGCTCGCCCAGCTCGCCGAGGACGAGCCGTCCGCGCTCTGCCGCGCCGTGGACCGCTGGGCCAACGACGAACGGCCCGAACTGCGGGCCGCGGCCGCCGCGCACGGGCCGCGCGTCGCGCCGCGCGCGGGCACCGCGACCGACCGCGACCTGCTGCGCCACGCCGCCGTCGCGCTGCTCGCGCGCCCCGATGACACCCCGCTGCACGGCGCCGCGCTCGCGCTCCTCATCCGCGACCCGCGCACCCGCGCCCACCACCTCGACCAGGCGCTCGCCCACTACGGCGCGGGGGACCCGGGCCTGCCGGCCGCGGCCCTCGCCACGGCCCTCACCACCCACCCCGAGCCCGTCATCGCCGCGTTGAGGACCCGACTGCACGAGCGGGGCACCGGGGCGGCCGACGTGCTCGACGCGCTCGCGGAGATCAACACCCCGGCCCTGGCCCGCCGCGCCGCCGCCCTCGTCCAGGACCACGCCGTACGCCACCCCGGGGCGGCATGGCACGTCGCGGCCTTCGTGGACCGGCGGCTGGAATACGGGCCGGCCGCGCGCGCCGTGCTCTTCCCGCTGGTGACCAGCCTGCTGCGGGTCCGCGGCCACCCCGTCCGGCGCGCGCTCGCCCCCGTCCTGGCCGCGCCCGGCACCCCGGCCTCGCGCCCGCTGCGCGCCGAGCTGCTAGACGTACTCCTCGCATTCGAGGGGTACGCCTCGTACGACCTGAGCGTCGTCGACGCCCTGCTCGGCGCCGCGGCGACCGGATCGGGACAGCGGGCCGAGGCCCGCACCCGTGATCTCGTGCACCGCACCGGGCTCCTGTTCGCCCGCACCCCCGAGGGCGCGGCCCGGTTCGACCTGCGCCTGGCCGAGCTGTGCCGGGAGACCCCCGGATTCGCCGCGCAGGTCGGCGGATGGCTGCTCCGGGCGCCGCACGAATGGGCCGCGGTGGTCGGCCCGGTGGCCCGCCGCGCCCTACGGATGCCGGGCAGTCCCATGCCGATGCGGGCCCGGGCGGCCGGGCATGGCAGTCTTAGACCTGCATGACGCGCAAGGGTCAACGACGTACACGGGTTCGAGGAGCGGTCACAGTGCAGCGCTGGCGTGGCTTGGAGGACATCCCCCAGGACTGGGGACGCAGCGTCGTCACCATCGGCTCCTACGACGGGGTGCACCGCGGACACCAGCTGATCATCGGCCGGGCCGTGGAGCGCGCCCGCGAGCTCGGCGTGCCCTCCGTCGTGGTCACCTTCGACCCGCACCCCAGCGAGGTCGTGCGCCCCGGCAGCCACCCGCCGCTGCTCGCCCCGCACCACCGGCGCGCGGAGCTGATGGCCGAGCTCGGTGTCGACGCGATCCTCATCCTCCCCTTCACCAGCGAGTTCTCGAAGCTCTCGGCCGCCGACTTCGTGGTGAAGGTCCTCGTCGACAAGCTGCACGCCACACTCGTCGTGGAGGGCCCCAACTTCCGCTTCGGCCACAAGGCGGCGGGCAACGTCGACGTCCTCGCCGAGCTCGGCCGCACCTACGACTACGAAGTCGAGCTCATCGACCTGCGGGTGCGCGGCGAGGCGGGCGGCGGCGAGCCGTTCTCCTCGACCCTGACCCGCCGTCTCGTCGGCCTCGGCGACATCGAGGGCGCCGCCGAGATCCTTGGCCGGCCGCACCGCGTCGAGGGCGTCGTCGTGCGCGGCGCCCAGCGCGGCCGCGAACTCGGCTACCCGACGGCCAACGTCGAGACACTGCCACACACCGCGATCCCCGCGGACGGCGTGTACGCGGGCTGGCTCACGGTGAACGGCGAGCGGATGCCCGCGGCCATCTCGGTCGGCACCAACCCGCAGTTCGACGGCACCGAGCGCACCGTCGAGGCCTACGCCATCGACCGCGTCGGACTCGACCTGTACGGGCTGCACGTCGCCGTCGACTTCCTCGCCTATGTCCGCGGCATGGCCAAGTTCGACTCCATCGAGGACCTGCTGGAAGCGATCGGCAACGACGTGAAGCGGTCCACGGAACTGATCGAGGCCTACGAGGCCGGGCGCGGCTAGCAGCGCCCGGCGCCGGGACGGGTCTCAGCCGGAGCCGGAGCCGGAGCCGGCCGCGGCCGCCCAGTGGCACGCCACCTGCGCCGCCGTGCCGCCGGACAGGACCGGCAGGTCCTGGGTGCGGCAGCGTTCCGCGACGCCCGCGCGCTCGGCCTCGCCCGACGCCAGGACCTGGCAGCGGGCGTGGAAGCGGCAGCCGTCCGGAACGCGGGACGGATCCGGGGGCTCGCCGGTGAGGACCACCGGATCGCCCGGGGACTCCGGCAGAACCGACAACAGGGCCTGGGTGTAAGGGTGTTGAGGGCTCGTCAGGACGTCCTCGACGGGACCCGTCTCCACGATGCGGCCCAGGTACATCACCGCCACCCGGTCCGCGATGTTCCAGGCGAGACCCAGATCATGCGTGACGACCAGGGCGGACAGGCCGAGCTCGTCCCGCAGCCGCAGCAGCAGCGCCAGGATCTCGCCGCGCACCGACGCGTCGAGGGAGGCCACGGGCTCGTCCGCGACGAGCAGTTCGGGCGAAAGGACCAGCGCGCCCGCGATCACCACCCGCTGGCGCTGGCCGCCCGACAGCTCGTGCGGATACCGCAGGAAGAACCGCTCCGGCGGGCGCAGACCCGCCCTCGACAGTGCCCGCGCCACCACCTCCCGCTCGTCGCCGGGTGAGCCGTGGATGCGCAGCCCCTCGGCGACGGCGTCGTACACCGTGTGCCGGGGGTTCAGCGATCCGCTCGGGTCCTGCAACACCAGCTGGACCCGCCTGCGGTACGCCTTCAGGGTGCGCGCGTGGTGGTCGAGCGGGCTGCCGTCGAAGGCGACCGTGCCGCCGCTCGGGACGACCAGACCGAGCAGGGCCCGGGCGAGCGTCGTCTTGCCGCAGCCCGACTCGCCGACCAGGGCGACGATCTCACCGGCGCCGACGGTGAGTTCGACGCCGTCCACCGCACGGGCGGGCGGGGCGCCGCGCCGGCCGGGGAAGGTGACGTGCAGGCCGGCGGCGGTCAGGAGCGGGCCCGTCGTGGTGGTCATGCGGTACTCCTCGACAGGGAGCCGGTGTGCACGCAGGCCACCCGGTGGTCAGGGCCCGCGGCGCGCAACGGCTGGTCGTCCGATGCGCAGACGGCGAGCGCGGCCGGGCAGCGCGGATGGAAGGTGCAGCCCGGTGGCAGCGCGGACGGGTCGGGCGGATCACCCGGCAGGCCCCGGGGCGCGCGGCGCGACGCCGGGTCGCCGATGCGCGGGAAGGCGGCGGACAGGGCCCGGCCGTAGGGGTGCCGGGCCGCCGTGCAGACCTGGCGCGCCGGGCCCTCCTCGACGATGCGGCCCGCGTACATCACCGCGAGCCGGTCGCACGTGTCGGCGAGGACCGCCAGATCGTGACTGATCATCAGAAGGCTGATGCCCCGGTCGGCCACAAGGCGTTCGATCAGACGCAGGATCTGCGCCTGGATCATCACGTCGAGCGCCGTCGTCGGTTCGTCCGCGACGATGAGCCGGGGCGCGCAGGCGAGCGCCATCGCGATCATCACGCGCTGGCGCTGGCCGCCGGACAGTTCGTGCGGGTAGGCGCCGGCCCGCGAGGCGGACAGACCGACCTGTTCGAGGAGTTCACCGACGCGCGCGCGGGCCGCGGCCGGCGTGGCCAGACCGTGCAGCACGATCGGCTCGGCGATCTGGTCGCCGACCCGGTGCACCGCGTTGAGCGAGTGCATCGCCCCCTGGAAGACGATGGAAGCGCCCGCCCAGCGCACCGCCCGCAGCCGGCCCCAGCGCATGGTCAGGACGTCCTCGCCGTCGAGCAGCACCGACCCCGAGAGCTCCGCCGACGCGGGGAGCAGCCGCAGCAGCGCCATCGCCAGGGTCGACTTGCCGCAGCCCGACTCGCCCGCGACGCCCAGCTTGCGGCCGGGCCCGATCGTCAGGTCCACCCCGCGCACGGCCGCCACACCGCCCGGGTACGTGACGTGCAGGTCCTTGATCTCCAGCAGGCTCATCGGGCCCCCAGCCTCGGATTGAGGACGGCTTCGACGGCCCGCCCGCAGAGCGTGAAGGACAGTGCCACCAGCGCGATCGCGATGCCGGGCGGCGCCAGGTACCACCAGTGCCCCGAGGAGACCGCGCCCGCCTCACGGGCGTCCTGGAGCATGCCGCCCCAGGACACCACCGTGGGATCGCCCAGACCCAGGAAGGCGAGGGTGGCCTCGGTGAGGATGGCGTTGGAGATGCCCAGCGTGGTCTGCGCGAGGACCAGCGGCATCACGTTCGGCAGGACATGACGGCTCATGATGTGACGGTGGCCGCCGCCGAGCGCGCGGGCGCGTTCGATGTACGGGCGTGACTCGACGGCGATGGTCTGCGCCCGCACCAGCCGGGCCGTGGTCGGCCAGGACGTCACGCCGATCGCCAGGATCACCGTCCAGAGGCTGTGCGACATGACGGTGGCCAGCACGATCGCGAGCACCAGCGTCGGCATGACGAGGAACCAGTCGGTGATCCGCATCAATACCGTGGAGAGCCGGCCCCCGTAGTGCCCGGCCAGGATCCCGACGAGGGTGCCGATCGCCACGCTCAGGGCCGCCGCGAGCAACCCGACGGCCAGCGAGATCCGGGCGCCCCACACCAGCAGGCCGAGCAGCGAGCGCCCGAACTGATCGGTGCCGAGCGGGAACCGCAGGCTCGGGGACTCCAGGGCCGCGCCGGGCGCGGTGGTCACGCTCTGGATGTCCCTGCCGACGGTGAGCGGCGCCGTGAGCGCGATCAGGGCGATGAGCGTCAGGCCCGCCAGACCGTACAGCCCGGCCCGGTGCCTGCGGTAGGCGCGCCAGAAACGGGCGAGTGAGTCGCGGCGGCGCGCCCACGCCAGGGAGCCCGGCGGGTCGGCCGCGGTGGTCGTGGTCATCGGCCCACCCTCGGGTCGAGCAGCGGATACAGCAGGTCGGCCAGGAGGTTCATCACGATCATCGCGCCCGCGAACACCATGAACAGGCCCTGCACCAACGGGAGGTCGGGCACACTCAGCGCCTGGTAGAACAGGCTGCCGAGCCCCGGCCAGGAGAACACCGTCTCCACCAGGATCGAACCGGCCGCCACATGGCCCAGGTTGATGAACAGCATCGTGACCGTGGGCAGCAGGGCGTTCGGCACGGCGTGGTGGCGGCGCACGGCGACGTCGCGCAGCCCCTTCGCGCGGGCCGTCGTCAGATAGTCACCGCCCATCTCGTCGAGCAGCGAGGACCGCATGACCAGCAGGGTCTGCGCGTACTGCACCGCCACCAGGGTGAGCACCGGCAGCACCATGTGGTGCGCCACGTCCAGGACATGAGCGGGACCGCTCGTGTCGCCCGACTCCATGCCGCCGGTCGGGAACAGACCGGGGACCGGGCCCGTGCCCACCGAGAACGTGATGATGAGCAGCAGCCCCAGCCAGAACGACGGCACCGACCACAGCGTCAGCGCGAGACCGGTGTGGAGCCGGTCGCCGAGGCCGCCACGGCGCCAGGCCGCGCAGGTGCCCAGCCAGATGCCGAGCGATGAATAGAGGACGACGGCCGTGCCGGTCAGGAGCAGCGTCGCCGGGAGCTTCTGCGCGATGAGCGTGCCGACCGGGGCATGGAACTGGTACGAGGTGCCCAGATCGCCGGTCAGCGCCCGGCCGCAGTAGTCCGTGAACTGCCGCCACATCGGCAGATCGAGCCCGAACTGGCTTCGCAGGGCCGCCAGTTGACCGGCGGAGACCTGGCGGCCGTGGGTCATGGTGCGGACCGGGTCACCGGGGACGATCCGGAACAGGAAGAAACTCGTGACGAGGACCGCGAGCAGGGAGACCACGGCCCCTGCCAGTCTGCCGCCCACGTAGCGCAGATAGGTGAGGGCCGGGCCCGTGGCCGCGAAGCGGCCGCCGCGCGGTCCGGTACGCGCCCCTGCGACCGTGGCGGGTGTGCCGGCCGGATTCGCCGTGGTCATCGGCTACTCACGGTCGTCGGCGCCGGCGCGGCGGCGCAGGAGCAGGAACGAGCCGAGCCCGGCCAGTACGATCACGCCCGCGACGATGCCGAGGACGAGCCCCGCCGAAGCGTCACCGTGCGCCCTCGCGGCCGAGCCCGGCGCGGGGCGGGCCGACCACCAGCTCCAGTAGCCGTCCTGGCCGTAGATGTTGCCCGCGGCCTCGGGCATCGTGGTGATCGACTCGATCCGGTCGGTGCGGTACGCCTCGACCGCGTTGGGATACGCCATGACGTTGACGTACCCGATGTCGTACAGGCGCGACTCCATCTGCTTGACCAGGTCCGCCCGCTTGGCGGTGTCGTATTCGGCCAACTGCTCCGCGTACAGCGCGTCGAACCGCTTGTCGCAGACAAAGTTGTCCGTCTGGCCGCTCACCTGCGGGGTCGCGGGCAGCGCGGCGCAGGTGTGGATGGACAGGACGTAGTCCGGGTCGGGGCTGACCGAGTAGCCGTCCAGGGCGAGGTCGTACTCGCCGGCCATCCATGGATCGGTGACGTTGTCGACGCAGTCGACGGTCAGGCCGATGCCGAGCTTGCCCCACCACTCCTGGAGGTACTTGCTGATGGCCTTGTCGTTCGGGTCGATGGCGTGGCAGAGCAGCCGCAGGGCGAGCGGTTCGCCGTCCTTGCCCAGCCGCCGCCCGTCGGCGCCCCTGGGGTAGCCCGCCCGGTCGAGCAGCGCGCCCGCCCTGCCCGGGTCATAAGCGATCTTCTGATCGGGCGCCGGTCGCCAGAAGTAGTCGGCGAACCGGGGCGGGATGTAGCCCTCGCCCTCGACCGCGTGGCCCTGGAACACCTTGTCGACGAGCATGGTGCGGTCGACGGACGCGAAGAGGGCCCGGCGCACCGCCGGGTCGAGCAGCGCCGGGTTGCCGTCGCCGAACCTCCTGCCGTCCCTGGACCGCGCTCCCGGGTTGACGGCGAGCGCGAGGAAGCGCCGGCCGGGCGCGTCGTCGACCTTGATGCCCGCCGTGGACTTCAGTGAACTCGCCTGCGCGGGCGTCACGTTGGGGACGAAGGACACCTCGCCCTTGCGCAGGGCCGCGACGGCCGCGTCATTGTCCTTGTAGTACGCGAAGACCAACTGGTCGAACGGGGGCGCACCCCGCCAGAAGCGTTTGTTCGGCTTCAGCTTGATGTACCGGTCGACCTTGTAGTCGGTCAGGACGAACGGGCCGTCGCCGACGACGGGGAAGCGCTGGTCGTTGTTGAACTTGGTGAAGTCGCCGACCTTCTTCCACACGTGCTCGGGCACGATGGGCACGTCGAGCGCCGTCATCGTCGCCTGGGGCCGTTCGAGCTCGACGACGAGCGTGGTCGGGTCGGGAGCGGTGACCCTCTTGAAGTTCGAGACGAAGCTGCCGTTGGCGGTCGCCGCGCCCCTGTCGCTCATCATCGTGTTGAACGTCCAGGCCGCGTCCTGCGCGGTGACCGGCTGCCCGTCCGACCAGGTCGTATCGCCCCGGATGGTGTACGTCCACGTCAGCTTGTCCGGCGAGGTCTTCCACGCGGTGGCCAGACCCGGGATCGCGTGGCCGTCCTTCGGGTCGTAGTCCGTCAGGTACTCGTACATCAGCCGGAGCACACTGGTGCTGATCAGCCGCTGGGCCAGAAAGGGACTCAGGGAGTCGACGCTCTGGGAGACGGCGGCGGTGAGCACCTTCTCGCCGGCCTTCGCGTCCTCGCCGGCCTTCGCGTCGTCGGTTGCCGGAGCGAGGGCGGGAAGCAGGGCCCCGACGGTGAGTGCGAGGGCGACGGTCGTCAGGGCCGACAGGCTGCGGGGCCGCGACGGCCGCAGAGCCTTGCGCGACGGAACTGTTCTTGCCATGGGACGGTGACCTCGCGTCATCATTCACACGGAAAAGCAGGATGGATCGCAGGGGTGATCGGGTCTGATCGGCGGTCGAGCGGAGGCGGCGACGGGCGTGGGCGAAGGTTTACCAGGGTGGTCTAGACGTGTCAACGACGCATCGCAGGCCATTTGGTCTGCGAAAACGCCGGAGGGCCCGCACCGTTCGAACGATGCGGGCCCTTCATTGGTCCAGTCCTCTGACGCCTTACTGCTGGGGAGGCGGCGGCGACTGCGGAGCGTGGCCACCGGCGTCCTGCCCCGGCCATCCCGGCGGGGGAGCGGGCGCCTGCGACTCGGGACCGCCGGGCGCGCCCTCGCCCACGGGGGGCGGCGGCGCCTGGTGCGGCCACCCGGCGGGCGGCTGCGGGGCGGCCGGGTAGGGCTGACCGGGGACGGGCGGGCCCGCCTGAGACCAGGGCGCCTGCCCCGGCTGGGCGGGCTGAGCCGCGTACGGCCGGCCGGGCTGGGCGGGCTGAGCCGCGTACGGCTGGCCGGGGTAGGGCTGGTTCGGGCCGCCCGGGGCCGGCTGCTGTCCGCCCATCTGCCCGGGCTGCCCGGGCTGCGGCTGCCCCTGACCGAACGGTGCCTGGTTCGGGAACGGCTGCGCCTGCGCCTGCGCCTGCGCCTGCTCCTGGTTCGGGAACGGCTGGCCGGGCTGGGGTTGGCCCTGGGCGGGGTAGGGCTGACCCGGCTGGGGCTGCGGGTGTGCTTGCGGCGGGGCGGACTGGAAGGGCTGCCCCGGCGCCGGATATTGCTGGGCCTGGTCGGGGAACGGCTGCCCCGGAGCGCCCTGCTGACCCGGCATCGGCGGGGCCAGACGCGGCGGCGGGTTGTGCCCGTCCCCCGTCCACAGCCCTTGCTGCTGCTGGGCCCGTACGAAGTCCTCGGCCACCAGGGCCGAGAGGTTGAAGTACGCCTCCCGGGTCTTGGGCCGCATCATGTCGAGGTCCACCTCGGCGCCGGCCGACAGGTGCTCGTCGAACGGCACCACGACCACACCGCGGCAGCGCGTCTGGAAGTGCTGCACGATGTCGTCCACCTTGATCATCTTGCCGGTCTCGCGGACCCCGGAGATGACGGTGAGCGAACGCTGCACGAGTTCGGCGTAGCCGTGTGCCGAGAGCCAGTCCAGGGTGGTCGAGGCGCTGGACGCACCGTCCACGGAGGGTGTCGAGATGATGATCAACTGGTCGGCGAGGTCGAGCACGCCCCGCATCGCGGAGTAGAGCAGGCCCGTACCCGAGTCGGTGAGGATGATCGGGTACTGCTTGCCCAGGACGTCGATCGCGCGCCGGTAGTCCTCGTCGTTGAACGTCGTGGACACGGCAGGGTCGACGTCGTTCGCGATGATCTCCAGGCCCGACGGCGCCTGCGAGGTGAAGCGGCGGATGTCCATGTACGAGTTGAGGTACGGGATCGCCTGGACCAGGTCGCGAATGGTGGCCCCGGTCTCGCGGCGCACCCGGCGGCCGAGCGTGCCCGCGTCCGGGTTGGCGTCGATCGCCAGGATCTTGTCCTGCCGCTCGGTGGCCAGGGTCGCGCCGAGCGCGGTCGTCGTCGTGGTCTTGCCGACGCCGCCCTTGAGCGAGATGACCGCGATCCGATAGCAGGAGAGCACCGGCGTGCGGATGAGGTTGAGCTTCTGCTGACGCTCGGCCTCCTCCTTCTTGGCGCCGAACTTGAAACGCGAGGCTCCGGCGGCCGGTCCCCGGCTGCTCTTCGGCTTGGGCTTGTTGTTGCGCAGCAGCCGGTCGGAGGACAGCTCGACGGCGGCGGTGTAGCCGAGCGGAGCGCCGGGCATCGACCGCTCACGCTGGTCGTGCGTCACCGGCGAGGGCCACGCGGCACCGGCCCGCGGATCGACGGGCTGCGCCGTCGGCTGTGACGCCGGCTGCGGCTGTGCCTGCGGGGGGATGCCGCCACCCTGCTCCTGCCCCTGCTGGGGGAAGCCGTATCCGCCTTGCGGTGCTGGGGGGTTGGGTGCGTCGGTGGGCACGGGGCCTTGCTGGGGGAAGCCGTAACCGCCTTGCGGCGCTGGCGGGTTGGGTGCCGCGGGCGGGGCGGCCTCGGGCGCGGCGGCGGGGTTGGCTCCTGGGTGGGGGAAGCCGTATCCGCCTTGCGGTGCGGGGGCGGGTGCGTCGGTGGGCACGGGGCCCTGCTGGGGGAAGCCGTATCCGCCTTGCGGTGCCGGGGGGTTGGGTGCCGCGGGCGGGGTGGCCTCGGGCGCCACGGCCGGGTTGGCTCCCGGGTGGGGGAAGCCGTAGCCGCCCTGCGGTGCGGGGGCGTTCGGCGTGGCCGGGGGAGTTGCCGCCCCTGGGTGCGGGAAGCCGTAGCTGCCTTGCGGTGCGGGGGCGGCGCCGCCGGTCGGGGCGGGGCCCTGCTGGGGGGAGCCGTAACCGCCTTGCGGCGCTGGGGGGTTGGGTGCCGCGGGCGGGGTGGCCTCGGGCGCGGCGGCCGGGTTGGCTCCCGGGTGGGGGAAGCCGTAGCCACCCTGCGGTGCCTGCGGGCCGGGTGTGTTCGGCGGGGTGGCGCCCTGCTGCGGGAAGCCGTAACCGCTCTGCTGCTGCGGCCAGGCCGGCGCCGGAGCGGCCTGCTCCGGGAAGGCGTTCGGCATCGGCTGCCCCTGCCCCTGCCCCTGGACCGGCCACTGGGGTGCCGCAGTCGGCGCGGCCGGCTGGAACGCGGGCGGGAGCGGAGGCAGCCCGGGGTGCGGCGCCTGGGCACTGGCCGCCCAGGGCTGATCCGCCGGAGCGTGCGGGGCGGGGGGTGCGTCCTGGGGGCCCGGCGCCGAGACGTCGGAGGGTACGGCGTCGGACGGCACGGCGTCAGCGACCGGCACGGCGTCAGAGACGGGCACCACGTCCGCAACGGGCACCGCATCCGCGACCGGCACCGCGTCCGTGATCTCGGCGTCGTCGGCCGGGCCGTCAGGGGCATCGGCGGGAACGGCGTCGGCAGGCGGGGCGTCCGAGGCCGGGGGTGCCGGCGTGCTCTCCGCCGGTGCCGCGTCCCGCTGCGAAACGGCGTCCGCCTCGTCGGCCGACGCCCCGGAGGCCCCGCGAATCTCGTCCGCCTCAGCGGCCTCGTCCGTGCCGGTCGCCGTCGGGAACGTACCGCCGACGTGCCTGGCGGATGCGTCGTCCCCGTCGTCCGCGTCACCCGCATCATCCACGCTGTGCACGTTGCCCAACTCGTCCGAGTCATCCAACTCATCCGAGTCGTCCGGCTTGGTCGAGCTCGGCGCATCCCCGGAGCGAGTCGCGTCCGCCCGGCCCAAACCGTCGGCCGTGTCGGCCGTGTCGGCAGAGGCGGCGGCGTCGTCGGTGTCGGCGGTGATGCCCGGAACCTCGGCGCGGAGGCCGTCGGTGCCGGCTCCCGCTGCCGGGGCGGCTGCCGGGGCGTCGGGGCCCTCCGGCGCGTTGGGGGCCTGTGCCGAGGGGGACTCGGCGGCGGCTGCGCCACCCACTGCTGACGTAGCGTCAGAAACCGGCGTCGGGGCGGCCTCGCCCCGTGCCGCCGCGGCGGCCGCTTCGAGCTGTTCGAACTCCCGCTTCAGCGCCGACGGCGAGAAGCGCATGGTGGCGCCGCTCTCGATGTCACCACCGCCGAAGGCCTCGCCCTCGTCCGCGGGACGGCTGGCCCTCGGTGCGGGTGCGGGTGTGGCCGCGAGGGGCGGAGGCACCGGCCCCGGGAAGACCGGTCCGGGCGCGGTCGATGTCATGGGCGGCGGGGGCGGCGGGGTGGTGCTCCAGTTGGGCTGGAAGCCGCCCGTCGGCGGAAGCCCGGGCACGTCGATCGGCGTACCGACCGGCGGCGGAAGCGGGCTCGCCGGAGCCCCCGCCTCACCGGACCGCTCCTCGGGGGCCGACGGCGGGGTGTCCTGCGCGCCCTGGGTGTACCAGGCGGGCGGGGTGTAGTCGATGGTGAACTCACCCGTTGTCTCGGGATCGGCGTCGGACCGATTCTCGTCGCGCGCGTTCCCGCCGGTGCGGAACTGGTCCTGGTCGCTGTTCACCGGTTTCCTTTCGTTCGCCTGTGACCGGGTGGAGGTCGTGAGCTTCATTGGCATGTACGGGGCCGGGGGGATCCCTGTGCGACGGGCGCGGAGTCGTGCGCGGTCGCCCGCCCCTGCCCGCGGCGAGCGCCGCGACACCCTTGAACGTACGGACGACGCACTCTCGCCGTGGAATCCCTGCCCCCGGTCCGTCCCACCCTAATCGTCGGCAATACCGCCACGGCAGGCCCGGTTGCCCCCAGCGACTGTCCCTTTCGTCACCCGCACCCCACGGGCGACGCCGAAGTGACCGGGCAGGGGCGGAGCGTGGGGGGCGAAAGGGTCAGATCGGGTCAACTCCCGCGCCGGGGCCTTCGTCAGTCGACCCGTCGGGCGTTCCCCAACAATCCGGTCTCGGTGTCGGTCGCCTGCGTCATGGTGAAGGAGCGGTCGCGGTCGTTGCACCAGAGTGTGACGCCGTCGGCGAGCGTCGAGAGGGTTTCCTGTTCCGTACGCGGCAGGTTCATGAGGCGGGCCAGCTGCGCGGCCTCGTCCGGCGAGACCCGTTGCACGCCGACGAGCCGCGCCTGCCGGACCAGCCGTGGCGCGACCGGGCTGACATAGGGCAGCAGGGTGAGCACCGCCTGCCAGGGCGCCGACACCACACGCCCGCGCGGCGGACGCATGCCGCAGTCCCGCACCACGAGCACCGGTTCACCGGCCGACGCCCCGAGCGGGGGCACCCGGCCCACGTCGTGCACGGTCATGCCGCTTTGGCTGGCGATCGCGTGCACCAGCTGGGCCCACGCCTGCGGCCGGCCGGTCTCCACCGCGACCCGTATCCCGGTCGCCGCCGACCGCAGCGCGAGCACCTGGGCGGTCCACAGGCCGCCGATGAGCACGATGTCGTACGCGGTCGGTCTGCTCACCCCGAGCACCGCGGGCCGCCCCTCGGTGTCCACCCCGGCGACCACGCCGTCGTCGCCGATGGGCAGCGCCAGGGCGTCCAGCTGCTCGACGGACAGGCTGTGCCTGCGGTGGCGGGGGCCGATGAGACCGAAGCCGGTGCGGAGCCCGGGGCGCGCGGTCGGCGCCGACGTCGTCGTGGTCATCAGCGGGCGCCTCCGAACGGCAGCGTGGCGAGCATCCCCGGCAGTTGCTCGTGGTCCAACGGAACGAGCCCGGCCTTCGTCTCCCGAGCGGTACGCAGCAGTGCCTGACGGGCCGCCGCCAGTTCGGCCTCGCTGCGGCCGGTGACCCTGACGTGGCCGCTGATGCCGCCCTCCCGGGCGCCCGCATGCGTGAGCGTGAGGCTGAACGTGGTCGCGAGCGCGGGCACCGCGGTGAGCAGGGCCACCAGCTGGGGCAGCCCGCCCGTGCCCGCGGCCGCGTCGATCCTCGGCCAGCGCCGCACCCAGTACGTGGTGTGCCTGCGGTTGTCGCAGCGCCAGGAACGGCTCGACTCCTCGGTACGCCGCTGGGGCTCCTGCGCCCGGCCGGCCTGCGCCGTCACCAGCGGATTGGCGCAGGCCGACGTGGCCACCGCGTCCGCCAGTTCCTCCTCGGTCAGCACCGTGGTGCGCAGACCCGCGCCGGTCAGCCGGCTCGCCAGATGGAGCGCGGTGCGCGCCACGCACTTCTGGGCCCCCTCGATGCCGCCGCCGCGCGCGGCCACCGCTTCCGGGCACAGCTCCGGGTCGAGTTTGAGCGCGATCCATGTGATGCGGACCGCGGGTGCGGCGGTCGGGGCGTGCAGGGGCGCGTAGTTGGCCACCGCCACCGACTGCTGGGGCAGCCTCAGGGCGGGCGCCGGCTGGGTGTGCAGGAGGATCTGCGCCGACTCCAGACGTATGTCGTCCACGACGAGTGCGTCGCGCACCAGCGCGACGGGGAGCGGGCGTTGGCCCCGGTCGGCGGCCCGCAGCGCCGTCGTGTCCGACTCGACCTGGAGGACGACCGTGAGGAAACCGCCGTCGCCGATCATCCCGATGGGCCGCTGGTCCCGGTCGCCGTGGCTGTACGTGCGCAGCGTGGGGTCGCACTCCACCGCCGGGGCGAAGGACGGCAAGGCGCCCGCGGGGACCGGAGTGCTGCCCGCGCGGCGCTGCCGGGTGCGCAGCGCCCAGGCGGTTCCCAGCCATTCGGGCAGCGAGCGCCCGCGCAGCCGTACCACCGCGAGCAGCACGAGAACCACCGCGACGACGCCCCCCGGCACCAGCGCCACGGGGCCCGCGACCCAGGCCGCGAGCAGCAGGGCGGCGGCCACCTCGATCAGGATGAGTTGTTGCATATGAAACGAACCTGAGCGCCCGGAACGCGACGTGAGGCGGGGCGCCACCGGCCCGTGGGCCGCCCGCGCCGCTGCCGGGACGACGCCAACAGGCGCTCCCCCACGCGTCCTTGAGCGCGATCCCGGCCCGTCGGGCGCCCCGGACCGCCCCCGCGAGCGCGACCGCATTCCTGTCGGCGCAACCATCCTCGACCCCCCGAACCCCACGAAAGCCCTTGGCCGATAGGGCCCTTGAGGACCCGCTCACCCTACCCGCCCCGGGCGTACGATCACGTAACAGGCATAGTAGGTCGCCGGTCTGACAACGCGTCGCCGGTCTGACGACGCAGGGGCGGGGAGCGGGCTCCCACCGCTCCGCACGGGGACGATGGAGAACGCGGACAGTCATGGCATCACGGCGGGACGAGCTCAACGCGTACACCTTCGCGAAGCGCCGCACGCTCGCGGCCTTCATCCAGCCCTCGCCGACGGGCTCGGAGGAGGGGGCGCCGCGCCCGCTGCGCGCCGTGCTGCCGGGCACCCTGGCGGCGGTGGTGCTGCTGGCCGCGTTCGGCGCGTGGGGGATGTTCAAACCCGCCGCGCCGCCCGGCTGGGACACCCCCGGCGAGAAGGTGATCATCGCCGGCAAGTCCACCACCCGGTACGTCGTGCTGAAGACCGACGGCAAGAGCGAGCTGCACCCCGTCCTCAACATGGCGTCCGCCAAACTCCTGCTCGACCCGGACAAGGGCCAGGTCGTCAAGGTGGACGAGTCCGTCCTCGACAAGGGCTCGCTGACCCACGGCGCCACCCTCGGCATCCCCTACGCCCCCGACCGGCTGCCCTCCCCGGAAGAAGCCGGATCCGCCAAGCGCTGGGCGGTGTGCGAGCGTCCCGGTGACGGCGGACGCGCCATCCAGAAAGCCGCGTTCGTCCTGGCCGAGCGCGACAAGGGCCGCACCGACGGCGCCGGCCGGCTGACCGGAGGCGAGCTCCTGTACGTCACGGGCGCCGAGGACAAGACCCGCTACGTCGTGGACGCCCAGGGCACCAAGTACGAGGTCGGCACCGACGAACTCCTGCTGCGCGCCCTGGTCGGCTCGGGCCGCGAACCCGAGCGGGTGTCCAAGGAATGGCTGGACACCCTTCGTTCGGGTGATCCGATCGCGTTCCCCGAGGTCCAGGGGAAGATCGGCGACCCGGCGGGCGTGCCAGGCACCCTCACCCCCGAAGCCAACAAGATCGGCATGGTTCTGCGCGCACCCAACGGCACGAGCAGCCAGTACTACCTCGTCCAGCGCGGCACGGTCTCCCCGGTCTCCGACTTCACCGCGAAGCTGCTCCTCAACAGCCGCACGCTCGGCGGCCTGATGAAAACGGGCCAGGCGACGGCGGTCAACGCCTCCCAGTTCACGCCCGAGACCACCGAGTTCGCGCCCCGGCGGAACTGGCCGCGCCGGATGCCGGCCGCCGTCAACGACGCGGGCACCACCAACGGCAACCGCAACACCGTGTGCAACGTGCTGCGCGACGTCGACAAGGACAACGGCGCCACCACCATGAGCACCTGGGCGGGCACCGACTTCCCCGCGCCCCTGCCCACCGGTTCCAGCAGCGCGTACGTGACGCCCGGATCCGGCCAGCTCTTCCGGCAGATCCAGGGCTCCGAGACCAAGGCCGGCGGTGTCTTCCTGGTCACCGACACCGGCCTGCGCTACGCCATGCAGTCCAACAGCGACAGCGCCGCCGGCGACTCCGGGGCCGGGCTGAGCGCCGACCAGCGCAAGCAGCTCGACCAGGAGGCCCAGCAGGCCCAGACCCGGCTCGGCTACGCCAAGTCCGAGCCGGCGCCCATCCCCATCAGCTGGTCCACGTTCCTGCCGACCGGGCCCCGTCTGTCCACCGGGGCGGCCCGCCAGCCCCAGGGCTCCTGAGGGCGGCAGGACCATGACGTACGTACGCAAGCCCCCAGCCCTGACGGCCGCGGCGGCCCTGACCGTCCTGACCGTCCTGACGAGCCCGGCGGCCGCGGCCCCCGCCGCCGACGGCGACCAGTGCACCTTCCCCTCCAAGCCGTACGCCGGCCGCCCCTGGGCGCTCCAGCGCGTGCTCCTGGACGAGCTGTGGCACCAGTCGACCGGCAAGGGCGTGCGGGTCGCCGTGATCGACACCGGCGTCGACATCCAGAACGCCCAGCTGAAGGGCGCGGTCGACGCGTCCAAGGGCAAGAACCTCCTGCCCAAGGACCTCAAGGACCCCAGCAACCAGCCGCTGCCGCGCGGCGCCGAGAACGGCACGACGGACACCGTCGGGCACGGCACGAAAGTCGCCGGCATCATCGCGGCGCGCCCCGCCCAGGGCACGGGATTCGTCGGCCTCGCCCCCGACGCGACGATCATCCCCCTCCAGCAGAACGACGCCGACGGCCACGGCACGGCGCAGACGCTCGCCAACGCCATCCAAGACGCGATCGACGCGGGCGCCGACGTCATCAACATCTCGCAGGACACCGCGAACGCCGTGGAACCCGCGGCCACCCTGAAGCAGGCGGTGGACGCGGCGCTGGCCAAGGACATCGTGGTCGTCGCCTCCGCGGGCAACGACGGCCTCGGCGGCAACGTCAAGCCCACCTACCCGGCCTCCTACCCCGGAGTCCTCGCGGTCGCCGCGTCGGACCGCAACAACGAGCGGGCGGCGTTCTCCCAGTCCGGCGCGTTCGTGGGCGTCGCCGCTCCCGGCGTCGACATGATCTCCACGGTGCCGGGCGGCGGCCACTGCGCCGACAGCGGTACGAGCTTTTCGGCCCCGTACGTCGCCGCGGTGGCGGCCCTCATCAAGGCGAAGCACCCCCACTGGACACAGCGCGAGATCGTCGCCCAGATCCAGCAGACCGCCGAACGCTCGGTGGCCGGCCACGACCGCCTGGTCGGCTGGGGCGTCGTCGACCCGGTCCGCGCCCTCACCGAGGACGACCACCCCATCGAAGCCCCGGTCGCCCACGAGGGCGTCACCCCCGCCCGCGTCCCGACCCCCGCGGCGCTCCACCTCGGCGAGAGCGACGAACAGCGCACCCAACGCCTGGCCACCTACGTCGCCGTCGGCGCCGCGGTCCTCGCCGCCGTCCTGAGCGGCGCGGCCGTGGCGATCAGGGACGCGCGCCGCAGGAGCCGGCGCATGGCGCGCAACGATGCGGCGTGAACGGGAGGGGTGGCGGGCCCCGGGCCCCGGCGCTTTTCGGCCCGCCGGACCTTTCGGGGAAAGTGAGTAGCGGTACTCATGTGAGGGCTGACGCACCCTCATAGGGTCGCAGCGACGGGGTCAACCCGCCGACGCCGAAAGCCCGTTGGGGCGGCGGCGGGAGTTGGTTACAGTGATCACGGCGCGACGGAGCGTGGCCAGGGGGACGGCGACGGCCCCGGCGGTGCGCCCCGCCGCCCGCGGGGGAGCGGCGTACGACAAGGGGCGTACTGCGAGGGGCATACGGCGAGGGGCTGACGGCAAGCGCGTACGGCAAGCGGCAAGCGGCAAGCGGCAAGCGGGGAGCGGCACATGGGGCGCCAGGAGGCGGCCCGCCGACAGGGGCGGAGGCGACAACGGTGAGTGCTGACCTCAAGAAGGGCATGGAGGCACTGAAGGCCTTCAAGGGCCGGGTGGACACCGTGCTCACCACCTTCGAGGGCTCGCACGCCGGCGCCACGACGCTGGCGTCCCAGCGGATTCCCCGAGCGTCCTTCAGTGCGGGCGGCGGCGCGTTCCCCGAGGCGGACGGCCTCTACACCCAGTACCACCGCGTGCATGAACACCTGACCTCACTGTCGAAGTCCCTGGGCCTCCAGATCGAGGCGATGGGAATCGCCGTGCACGGCGCGGACGTCGGGTTCGACAACCTGGACGAGGAGACGCGACAGCGGTTCTGGGCGATCCAGTCGAAGATCGACTACGACGGGGCCGAGGCGCGGCGCGCGAAGGACGGGCACCCGGCGCCGGAGCGCTCCGACGACAAGACCTCACGGACGGGGTGGTAGCGATGAGCGACAACAAGCCGCAGGCGTCCTCGCCGCAGGCCCCGCCGCTCACGGAGGAGCAGCGCGTCAGCCGGCAGGTGGGCGCCACCGACATGGCCACGGGAGCGTCACGGGCGCTGTCCGGGATGCTCCCCTTCGGGGGGCCGGTCCGCTTCTTCGGAACGACCGACTTCGAGAGCCACCGGCTCAACGACATGATCGACCTGGTGGAGAACGCCAACCCGGAGCATCTGACAAGCGCCGGGGAGGCGTTGTTCGCCGCACACGAGGCGATCGAGGAGGCGGCCGGAACGCTCGACAAGGACATCGCCCGCGTCGACTGGGAGGGCGAATCCGGCAACGCCTTCCGCGACTGGGGCAAGGCCCTCGCCGGGCACGCCAAGAACCTGGGCGACTTCGCCAGTACGGCCGGGGTCCAGATCAGCGCGGCGGGCATGGGCCTCGCGTCCGTCCGCCAGGCGATGCCGCCACGGGACCACCGCCCCGAGTCGGTGAAGGCGACGGACCTTCCGGCGGAGAAGCGGGTCGCAGGGAACGCGGAGTACGAGGCGGCGGTGCGGGCGGAGAAGGATCGCCAGGAGGCGATCAACCAGATGAACCGCCTGTCGTCCTTCTACACCGTCGCGGAGCAGACCCTGGCCGGGCAGCAGGCGCCTGTCTTTGAGGTCATGCCGAGCGTGGGGGTGCCTCAGCCGGAGCCGGGCTTTGGGATCGAGCCGCGGGATTCGCAGAGGCCGATCACGACCGTCAGCCCTTCGGTCGACAGGACTGGGAATGTTCATCACCCGGACGAGCGCACTCCCGCGCAGAGCCGTGTGCGGCAGCTGCCTGAGGGAGCGGATCGGTCCGCGCATCCGGTGGCCGCGTCGGCCCCCTCAGCAGCTGTCCCGACCGGGCCGCCTGCGGGGACCGAGCTCAACAGCTTTCTCACGCCGCCCGTGTCGACTCCGGCCCCAGCTATGGGGACCCCTCTGCCGTCCACCCCTGCGACTTCTCCCGTCGTGAGCAGTCTGCCGCCCGTCCTCGCAGAGTCACTGGCGCCCTTGACCGGCGGCGCTGCCAGGGCCGTCGGCCCAAGTGGTATGGGGTTCCGTGAGCCCGTGCAGGCGGTTGGTGGCCCGTCGAGCGCATCCGGGCGGGGGGAGGCGCCTCTGGGCCGAGCGGGAGGATCACCTCAGAACGAGGCTCAAGGCGGAGGCCGCGCCAGGGGTGAGATGCCTATGGGGCGCGGAGTTGCAGGAGGCAGCCCGCGGTTTGCCGATACGCGCGGTCCGCGTGGCGGGACGACAAGTCCGGCGCCCATGGGCCGGGGTGGAGGCGTGGTCGGTGGGCGACCGACTGCGGCCTCCCCGGGGTCTGCCGCCTCACGGCCGCCAAGGGGCTCGATCGTGGGCGGCGAAGGCGCGGCGGTTTCCTCGTCCGCACGGCATCCGATCCAACGCGGCGTGATGGGAGCGGCCGGGCCGCCGCCTGCGAAGGGGGTGCGTTCCGTCAGTAACGCCGATGGTGTGGTCGGTAAGCCGCAAGGCAGAATCTCGGGTGCTCGCGCCCCCGGCAATGGCTTCAGCCGAGGCGGCACCGGTCTGGTGAGGAGATCGGGAAACGATGGCGACGGGAACTCGGAGCACGAGGGAACCGATCAGGGTGGCGGCCCCGCGGGCGAGTCGGAGGAGCCGTCGTGCTGACCGGGCGGGGTGACGTACACGAGCGAGTACCCAGGCGCGGGCGAGAACGCAGGAAAGCGTGAGAGCACTGATGAGTCGACGAAAGAAGCCGAGCTCGATGACCGGCGTACGGAGCCGCAGGCGGGCAGCTTCAGTCTGCGCGGCGCTCGGGGTGTGGGCGTTTGCGTCCGGCGGCCTTGCCTCACAAGCCGCCGCTGACGGCAACTCCCCACCTGCGTGGTACCTCGATTCGATGCGGGCTCCTGAGATGTGGAAGACCAGCACTGGCAAAGGCATCAAAGTGGCGGTCGTGGACACCGGGGTGAATCCGAACACGCCATCTCTGCGCGGCCAGGTGCTCAGCCAGGAGGTTCCGCAACCGGCTGCCTACGGCGCGACGCAGGACTATCAGGGCCACGGAACGACGATGGCCGAGCTGATCGCCGGTACGGGAACCGGCGGCGGAATCAGAGGCCTCGCCCCCGACGCAAAGATCATCCCGGTCCGCATCGCCATGAAGACCATGAAAGACACGGACGACCGCACGAGGACGGCTTCAGCCGCAGTCGGGATCCGAGCCGCGGCTGATTCGGACGCCAAGATCATCAACCTGTCCTTCGGCGGGGCCACGGCGGAACCTGGTGAACGTGAGGCGGTGGAATACGCGGTGTCCAAGGGGAAGTTGGTGTTCGCGGCCACTGGGAACGACGAGGAGGCGAACGGTGGGGTGTTGGAATTCCCTGCCGCCTTTCCAGGAGTCGTCGGTGTTGGTGCGGCTGACGAGAGCGGCACTGTTGGAAAGTTTTCGCAATCGGGGAACTATGTCGATCTGGCGTCGCCCGGCCTCAACACCCTCGTGTGGTGCGACACCACGTTCCAGAAGTACTGCGATGCGTCGGGCACCAGCGCGGCCTCAGCCATCGCCTCCGCCTCCGCCGCCCTCATCTGGTCCGCCCACCCCACCTGGACCGCCGACCAGGTTCTGCGGACGATGATCGACACCGCCGGACGGTCCTGGGACAAGGACAAGCCCAGCAAGTACCTCGGCTACGGCCTCATCCGCCCCCGCCTCGTGCTGGAGAAGCCGGACATCGACCCCGGCCCCGCCGATGTCGACCCCGTCTCCCTCGACCAGCAGAAGAGCGGCACCGCCCCGAGTTCCCCGGCGCCGCCGAAGGGCGAGACCGTTGCCGTGGGGGCGGCGCGGGGGGAGGGCGGGGGCGGCAGCATTCCCTGGGTCGTCGCGGGCGTCGTCGCCGGGATCGTCCTTGCCGGGGCCGGCGCGTTCGCCGCGACCAGGAGCCGGCGGCGCGGCGCCCAGCCGGACCACACCCGCACCCCCTAGCCACAGCCACGGCCGCAACCCAGAGCAACAACCCAGAGCCACAACCATCCGCATCACCACCCGACGGAACGAAGGGAAACCGCACATGTCGAAGGACCAGCGGGTATCAGACAGTCAGATGGCCCACCTGGAGGGCCGGATCCTGGAGAAGTTCGACTCGGTGAAGACCCAGCTCAGGAACCTGCAGGGTGTGATCGACGGGCTCGAAGGCCACTGGGACGGCATCGGCGCGGGCGCGTTCAACGGCAAGCAGGCTGACATCAACGACCAGATGGTGCAGATCGGCAACCGTCTGCTGACGTTCCTCGAAGCGATGAAGGCCACGCGCACGGGCAAGGGGGACACCGACGAGGAGGTCCGCAAGGCCCTCATGGGCATCGACGTCGTGGACGGCTACAGCGGCGACACGGCGGCCACGGCGGCGATGACCTCGAACCTCAGCACGTACTAACCAGCGGGTCCAACGGGTCCAGCGGGCCCCATGGGGTGCCCGAAACCCACCGCAGTCCACCACAAGATCATCCAGCAGGGAGACAGAGGAAGCCATGAGCGACTACAGCGGCGATGTCCTCGGAGTGACGTACAGCAGTCTCGAAGAGGCGGCCGCCGCCATCAAGCAGCAGGCCGGCCAGCTCGACGACGACCTCCGCGAGATCAAGAGCCTGGTCGACAAGGCCGCCGGCAGCTGGCACGGCGAGGCCCACGAGGTCTACGTGACGAACCAGCAGGAATGGGACAAGCGGGCGCGGAGCATCCAGACCTCACTGGCGCAGATCGCCAACGCCGTCGCCGACGCGGGCCCGACCTACCGGGCCGGCGACCACAAGGCGGCCGGCTACTTCCAGTAGGGGACGCCGGGGCAACAGCGACGGGGTGGGCGCGCACGGGAGGCGCCCACCCCGTTCGGCGTCGGTACACGGCCGCTCACCGCCGCGCTACTCCGGCGGTGCTTCGAGCCCCCCGTTGCGCACGGACGGCTCCAGGTCGAACTCCCCGTCCCGCGCCCCCAGTACGAACGCCTGCCACTCCGCCTCGGTGTACCGCAGCACCGTGCCGGGGTCCACGGACGACCGCATCGCCACGGCCCCGGCCGGCAGGTACGCGATCTCGACCCGCTCCTCGTCCTCGGACGTACCGGGAGCGCTGTGCCATTCGACCCCCGAGATGTCGAGCGCGTACAGCTCGTTCTTCTCGCGCTCCTTGCGCTCCCGCAGTTCCGTGTCCTGTTCCTCAGCCATGACGGAGCGATTCCTTCCAGACGTAGCGACGGTGCGACGGGCGGCCTGCCAACCGGCCGTCCGATCACCTTACTTGGCAGGTCGCGGCGGGGATGGGGAGCCGGCCAGAATCACGAGAACGGGTTGGTGGTGGGGGTTGGGGAGCGCCGCGTCATGTGCCCTCGGGGACGGGGTCGGGGACGGTCGCGGGGAGGCCCGCCTCGTTCGCGCAGCCCAGTTCGTCAGCGAGGCGGCGCGAGACCGAGTTGACGATCGTCAGGGCGTCCTTGGCCGGGGAGTCACCCGCAAGCTGACCATTGCTGATCGAGCTCGCCCTCACGTACGGCGTCTCACGGCCGTTTCCCCGAGTCCGGCATGCGAAGTAGACGGTGGCCATGGTGCCGCCCTGCGCGTACGCAAGCGCCCCCATGGGGAAGTAGGTCAGCCGGCCGAACCTCGCCACGGGATGGGTGGTCGCTATCAAGTCATGCGTCGGGATGACGGGCGCCGCTGTGAAGTCCAGATTGAGTGCCCAGTAAGCACCGTCACCCTTCGCTTTGTGGACTACGCATACCCCCGGGCGAATCCCGGCGTCGTGCAGGTGTGCGGCCGTCCACGACAATGAGAATTCTCGCGGCCGGCCCGCTGCGCTGCCTCCGCTGTCCTCGGTGAATTCATCGGTTCCGGCGAGGTGACGCAGTGCCGCGGCCGCGGTGGTGTCCAGGGTGGCGGCGCACACGCCGGCTGCCGGAGTACTTTTCGCTTCGGGATTCGAGCCGTGCGAGCAGCCACCTGTGACCATCGCGAGTGCCGCGGCCAGCAGAGCCCACCGCGGCGGGCGACGCCATGTGCGGTTGCGGTTGCGGTCGGGGACGGGGGCACTGGTCATCGCTCTCAGTCCTTGTAGGGCGCGCGGCCACGGTGGTCGTTCTCGTTTGGGCCGGTGCCTTCGTAGGTCTCCCGGATTCGCTCCTTGAAGTATTCGTTGTCTGCTCGCGCCTGAGAGTCGGCGTGGCCCTGAAGGTAATGTTCGTAACTGGTGCCGAGATCGTCCTCGCCTTTGGTGAAGAATTCGGCGCTCGTCATCTGAGACTTTTCCGTAGGGTCGTCCTCCGCCTTGTCCATGGCCTTGTCCGTTTCCTGGCCGATGAACGTGTTGAGCGCGTTACCGGCCAGATCCGAGACAACCGGAGCGATGGCGATGCCCGCGACCGTCGTTCCCGGCAGCGGGATGAGGGCGACACCACCGCCCACCGCGGCACCCACGGCGAACTTGCCCCACTCCGCGACTCTGCCGTTCGACTTGTTGAGTTTTTCGGAGTCGTCCTTGTAGTCGCTCTCGGCCTGCTGCATATGCGAGTGGTCGAGGATTCCCCGGACTTCGGCCTCCGAGACAAGCGCGTGCTGCCCGTGGTGGAAGTTCGCGTCGCTGGTGGGAGGGTTGGCGTCCAGGACGCTGAGGGTGTACAGATGCTGCCCTGCGGTCACCAGCCCGTGCGATGTCTCGTTCTGACCCAGCACGCTCAGGAATGTAATGGCGCCCTGGTTCCCGAAGTCCGCGCGACCCGCATAGCGGCCGGGGAATGTCGTCGCGTCCTTGGCGTGGTCGCCGAGGCCGGACACCGCGTAGTCGAGGTCGTCGATGTACGCGGAGCCCATCTTGCCGAGACTGTCGGCCAGTTCGGGCTGGTCGTGGAGCATCTTCGGGCCGTCCTCGCCGCCATAGAGGTAGGCGACCTGTTCCATCACCCCGGCTGTCGCCGCCGTGCGGCGGTCCGCGCTGCCCGGCGGCGGAGAGGGATGGTTGCCGGGGACGGTCGTGGCGTCATACGCGTAGCCCGTCGTCGCCGCCTCCAGCGCGTGGCCCAGGGAGTCGCGCCCGGCGATCTGATCGGGGGCGTCGCCCATCACGGGGCCGTCCGGGAGCCAGATGCGGTCCTTGGTCAAGTACTGGAGGTGTTCATTGACCTCGGAGTCCTTGTCCACTGTGTCTCCCGAGCCGGCGGGCTGGGCGAAGAACTGCGTCGAGGCGTCGGGGTTGTGACCGAGCGCTTCGAGGAACCCCGTCATCGGGTCGCGGCCACGGTCCTGCTCGCCCCAGAAATTGAGGTCCGCCTGGTTCAGGTTGTTCATCCACGGGCTCATGCCCTTGACGTTGCGCTCCTTGTCGAAGGCCAGGAGTTTGTCGCCGTAGCTGTTGAGGAACTGGTCGTCGTAGTCGCCGAACCGCATGAGGTTGCTCATGACGGCGAACCCGCGCGGGTTGCCGGCGTCGTCGATGCCCAGCGGCTCGGAGCCCAGCTTCACCATGCCGCTCTCCCACGCGTCCATCTTCGCGCTGTCGGACAGCGTGGCCGTGCCCAGGGTGATGCCGAGGTTTTTCTGGAATTGCTTCGCCGCCTCGCCGCGCTTGGGGTCGTAGCCGGCCAGGTACGGGTCTGCGATCCCGGCGTAGAAGGTCAGCACCCCCTTCGGGCCGACGGACGTCGCCAGCTGTTCGGCGAAGAGGGGATCCTGCTGGAACTGGCTCAAGGTGGCGTTGAGCTCGTTGAGTTCGGTCGTCGTGACCTTGTGGGGGTCCTTCTTCATGAGCGCCGCCGCCGTCTTCGCGGCCTTGACTGCCTTGGCCGCCGAGTCCCGGTCGGCGTACGCGGCACCGGAGAAGCCGAGCTTGGCCTGGTCGACGATGAGTTGCAGGGCCTCGGAGGCGGTGGTGTCGCTCTCCGTGGCCTTGCTGAGGATGCGCTGCACCTCGTCGCGCAGGGCGTCGACATCGTGCCGGCTGTGCTCGGGGACGGTGGTTCCCCGCCCTGCGCGGTCGGGGTGGACGTTCATGGTGACGGTGAACGAGCCGTCACCGACGTCCATCACGGTCAGGTTGTTCTTCAGGCCGCGTTCGATGGCGTCCAGCAACTGGTGCTGGTAGTCCTTGAGTTCACTTCGGGTGTCGCCCAGAATCCGGGCGACCGTGGTCGCCTCGGTGTGGGCGTCACTGAATTCCCCGGCCGTCTTGTCGATGAATTCGCGGCTCACCGTGGCGTTGCAGCCGGCCCAGTTCGCCTTGTACGCCTTGGCCCTGAGGTCCCGCTGGCTGGTCTCCTCCAGCTGCGCGAGCTGCCCGGCCATCTGCTCCCAGTCGGTGATCGCCGCGTCGAGCTGGGCGAAGTTCGCGAAGCGGAGCGCGTCGAGGTCCATCAGTGGCCGGCCCTCTCGTCGAATCCCTTGTCGAGTTCGGCGATGCTGCTGACCACGCCGTAGATGTGGGTCTCGTCACCCGCGTGGGCGCCCTTGGTGTAGTCGAGGTGGTTGGAGATGTGGGCACAGGCGTCCAGCAGGCTCTGCACCTGATCGACCCAGTGGACGGCGACATGATCGAGGGCCTTGCCCAGGGCGAACCCCTGTGTGGCCAGGCCCCCGGCGGCGGCCAAGGACGCGCCGCGGGCGTGGCCGCCGAACAGGCCCAGGTCCTGGCGCAGCCGGTAGGCCGCGTCACCGATGGCCGCCAGGTCCTTCTGGTCGACGCGCAGATCGCCCTGCGCGCCCGACGGCGTGCCGGGGTGGTCGTCCTGGGCCGACGGCAGCCGGTTGAGCCGCATCGCCGTCGAACCCCGGCCCGCGGCCTCCTGCTTGAGCTGCTCCCACTCGTCCCATGGCATGCCCGCTGTCCCCCGTGGTCCCTGCACGCCGCCGGGCGCACCCGGGGTGGCATGGTCTCAACTCGACAAGGTGCCTTTGTAGCAGGCGAGTTGCGGCGCGCGTCTGCCGTATGGCCGAGATCCACTCCTTCATGTCACGGGCCCCGGCCGGGTGGCCCCCGTTCCCGTCACGGCCCCCGGACCACCACCACCCCCGTCAGTTCCCGCCCTCCATCAGGCCCGTCTGCACCAGCGGCCTGCCGCGCCTGCGTGAGACGAAGGTGCCGCGGCCGGTCGGCATGGGGCGGGGGCGGACGCCCGAGAGGATGTCGCCCTCGGCGGGGTCGCCCGCCAGGATGACGCCCTGGGCGCCGAGCTCCTTCATGCGCTGGACGAACGGCTCGTACGCGGCGCGGCCCGCGCCCGCCGTGGAGCGGGCGACGATGAAGCGGACGCCCACGTCACGGGCGAACGGCAGGAGTTCGGTGAGTTTGCCGAGCGGGTTGCCGCTGGACGTCGACACCAGGTCGTAGTCGTCCACCACGACGTACACCGTGGGGCCGCGCCACCAACTGCGCTCACGCAACTGCTGCGCGGTCACGTCCGCGCTGGGCGCGCGGCGTCGCATCAGGTCGGCCAGGGCATCCATGTGATGGTCCATGGCGTTCGACATGGGGATGTACTCCGCCAGGTGCGAGGGCGGCGTCGCGTCCAGCAGGGCGCGCCGGTTGTCCACCACGAACAGCTTGCACGCGTCCCCCTCGTACCGCCGTGTGAGCTGCGTGATCAGCAGCCGCAGCAGGTTCGACTTGCCGGACTCGCTCTCGCCGAAGACCAGGAGGAAGGGGTCCTGCTCGAAGTCGACGAACACCGGCTCCAGGTTGTTCTCGTCGAGCGCGAAGGCGATGCCGCGCTCCGGGAAGGCGTTGCCCGGCGGGAGCTGGGCCGCCGGGAGCTCGCGCGGCAGCAGGCGCACGGCGGGCGCGCCCGGAGCCGTCCAGTGCCGGGTGACCTCGGCGGCCAGCGCGGCCGTCGCCTCCGCGAGGTCGGTGTCGGACTGGAGGCCGTCGATGCGCGGCACCGCCGCCATGAAGTGCATCTTCTGCGGGGACTGCCCGCGCCCCGGCACGCCCACCGGCACATTGGCGGCGACCTTGCGGTCGAACTCGGAGTCCATGGAGTCGCCGAGCCGCAGTTCGAGGCGGTTCATCAGGTGGTCCTTGAGGTTGGCCCTGACCTCCATGGAGCGCGACGCGGTCAGCACCAGGTGGATGCCGTAGCCGAGACCGCGGGCCGCGATGTCCAGGACGACCTGCTCCAGACCCTCGTACTCGGTACGGAAGTTGCCCCAGCCGTCGATGACCAGGAACACATCGCCCCACGGCTGGTCGGCGCAGGAGATGGTGCCGCGCGCCCGGCGGGCCCGGAAGTCGGCGATCGAGGCGATGCCGGCCGAGCGGAAGTACTCCTCACGGCGGGTCAGCACGCCGTACACCTCGGCGACCGTGCGCCGCACCCGCTCGGGGTCGAGGCGGGAGGCCACGCCGCCGACGTGCGGGAGCCCGGCGACCGCGGCCATGCCGCCACCGCCGAAGTCGAGCCCGTAGAACTGCACTTCCTGCGGGGTGTGGGTGAGCGCGAACGACGCGAGCAGGGTCCGCAGCAGCGTCGACTTGCCCGACTGCGGGCCGCCCAGGATCTGCAGATGGCCACCCGCACCCGAGAAGTCGCACCACAACGGGTCGCGGCGCTGCTCGTACGGCTTGTCGACGAGACCGAGCGGCACGACCAGACGCCCGGCGCCCTCGTAGCCGGGCTGGGTGAGCCCGCGGCCCGGCACCGGGGCGAGCCCGGACAGCAGCGAGTCGAGCGCGGGCGGGCTGTCCAGCGGCGGCAGCCACACCTGGTGGGCGGCGGGGCCGCGCGCCTCAAGGCGGCGCACGATCACGTCGAGCACCGTGTCGGCCAGCGCGTCGTCGGCGCGCGGCCCGCTCTCGCCGCGCGGCGCCGGCACGGTGGGCGGGGCGTACGTCACCGGCACCTCGGCGGCGGTGAACAGCACCGGACGCCGGTCCACCGGCACAGGACCGCCGAGCGCGGCGGAGCGGTCGGCGCCCGTGCGGTAGACGCCCGAGACGTACGCCGCCTTGAAGCGGGTCATCTCGTCGGTGCCGAACTTCAGATAGCCCGAGCCAGGGACGCTCGGCAGGTGGTAGGCGTCGGGAACACCGAGCGCGGCGCGCGACTCGGCGGCCGAGAAGGTGCGCAGACCGATCCGGTAGGAGAGATACGTCTCCAGGCCGCGCAGCCTGCCCTCCTCAAGGCGCTGCGAGGCGAGCAGCAGATGCACGCCGAGCGAGCGGCCGATCCGGCCGATCTGCACGAACATCTCGATGAAATCGGGTTTGGCGGTGAGCAGTTCACTGAACTCGTCGATGACCAGGACGAGCGAGGGCACCGGTTGCAGCGGGGCGCCGGCCAGCCGGGCCCGCTCGTAGTCGTGGATGTTGGCGTAGTTGCCGGCGTCGCGCAGCATCTCCTGGCGGCGGTTGAGCTCGCCGCGGATCGAGTCGCCCATGCGGTCGACCAGGGTGAGATCGTCCGCGAGGTTGGTGATGACGGCCGCGACGTGCGGCATCTGCGCCATCCCGGCGAACGTCGCGCCGCCCTTGAAGTCGGCGAGGACGAAGTTCAGGGTCTGCGAGGAGTGCGTGACGGCGAGGCCGAGCACCAGGGTGCGCAAGAGCTCCGACTTGCCCGAACCGGTCGCGCCGACGCACAGGCCGTGCGGGCCCATGCCGTCCTGCGCGGCCTCCTTCAGGTCGAGCATGACGGGACGCCCGTCCTCACCCACACCGATCGGCACCCGCAGCCGCTCCGACGCGGAGCGCGGCCGCCAGGTGCGCGCGGTGTCCACCGACGCCGCGTCGCCCAGACTCAGCAGATCGGTGAAGTCCAGATTGGCGAGCAACGGCTCGTCGTCGTCACCGCCGGTGGCCATGCGCAGCGGGGCGAGCTGGCGGGCCAGCGCGTCGGCGGACTCGGAGGACAGCACATCGGGCGTGCCCTCGTACACCAGGCCGTGGCCCGACTCCAGACGCAGGCCGCGCGGGTGCACGACAACGGCCAGATCGCCCCGGGCGCCGGTGAGTTCGCCGGGGACCACCTCGATGACGGTGACGCCCTGAAGGCCCTCGGCCGAGGCGAGCGCCGACATCGGGGGCGGCGACACCCCGTCGAGCACGACGACGATGTGCGGCTCCTCCGCCAGGGGCGCCCCCTCCGGGTGGAAGCGGGGGCGGCCGGTGAGGCGGGAGGCCAGCAGTTCTTCGAGTTCGGCAGCGCTGCGGCTGATCAGACGCCTGCTGCCGGCGCCGTCGGTGAGATCGGGGGCCTGGGTGTGCGGGAGCCACTTGGTCCACTCCCAGTGCGCCGACGCGGACGCGGACGTGGCGACCGCGATCACCAGGTCCTCGGGGGAGTGCAGCGCGGCGAGCGAGGCGATCAGGGCGCGGGCCGAGCCGCGTACCGTCGGCGCGTCCCCACTGACCGTCACGTGGTAGAAGGCGCGCAGCGACACCGCCATCGGCAGGTCCTCCACCGTCTGATGGGTGGCCAGAAACCGCTGCATGGCGCCCGCCGTCAGTGGTTCGAGCTGGTCGACCGGCGCGGTCTGCGGAGGCACCAGCGCGGTCGCGAGCGTCTGCGGCCCGAGCCCGACGCGCACCTGCCCGAAGTCCTCGTCGCCCGCCCGGCGTTCCCACACCCGGCTGCCCTCGGCGACCAGCGCCCACAGCTGCTCGGGGGAGGGGTGCAGGTAGTACTGCGCGTCCCGCTGCTTGCGCGCGGTCCTGGCCGCCGCACGCCGGGTCTGGCCGAGATGGCGCAGGTAGTCGCGGCGCATGTCCGCCAACTGCCCCTGCGAACCCCTGCGATAACGGATGATCATCGCCACCGTCATCGCCACCGTCGAGGCGACCATCACCATGCCCATGATCTTCATGAACGGCTGCGTGTTCGGCATGAAGAAGAACACCACGGAGCCGCCCATGCCCAGCATGGGCAGGAGCTGCATCAGCGCGCCCTCCTGCTGCCCGCGGGGCAGCTCGGGCGGTGGCTGAAGGACGACCTCCTGCGTCGGAACCTCGCCCGGCAGAGCCCGTGGCGGGCGCTTGACAATGATGTGACTCACTACGCACCAATTCCCCTGGCGGTCGCAGAAGTTCAGCCCGCCGCCCCGTGTCCGGCGAACGCCGACCGCGCTCGGATCCTACTGACATCCCGTGCACCCGGCTGGCGATAGGGTGCCATCCGGGGCGTAAGCACCCGCGAACCGCACGACGCCACCCACGGCTGACGTGGATGACACGGATGACGTGGACGACGCGCGTGCGGCAGATGCCCGGGGCACGGGGGAGCGCAGGCGCCACCGGCGTCCGGCGGGCGCACCGGCCCCAGGACGCAGAGCAGGGGACGCCTCGCACCCGCGAGCCGCAGCACACAGCAGGGGGAGCCGAGAGTGAGCACGACGACCACCGCGACGACGGCCGCCGAGCCCGGCGGGCCGGCTCACGCAACCGGAGCGGGGCTCGGCTTCTGCCGTGTGACGATCGTCGCCCCGGACGGCCGCGTCGACGTGGCACTGCCCGACGACATCCCGGTCGCCGACATCTACCCGGAGATCCTGCGGCTCTCCCAGCAGAGCCCGGCCCAGGGCGCCCCCGTGGGCTACTCGCTGGTGCGCCGGGACGGCACCGTCCTCGACAGCGCCCGCTCCTTCGCCGCCCAGTCGATCCTCGACGGCGAACTGCTCACCCTGCGCCCCTTCTCCCAATCGCTGCCCCCCGCCGTCTTCGACGACGTGTCCGAAGCCGTCGCCTCCGCCGTCACCCAGGACCGCACCCTGTGGAACGGCGACCTGACCCGCGCCGCCGGACTCATCGGCGGCGGCGTCCTGCCCGCACTGCTCGCCTTCGCGGCCTGGAGCGGCGACCCGCGCCACGACATGCACGGCCTGCCCGGCATCCTCGCCGCCGTCGCCGGACTGCTCCTGCTCACCCTCGCCGCCGTCCGCGCCCGGATCTACGACGACCAGCTCTCCGCCGTCGCCCTCGGCCTCGGTTCGCTGCCCAACATCGCGGTGGCCGGCTCCGGGCTCCTGCCGCTCGCCGCCCACCACGGCATCGGCCGGCTCCAGATGCTGCTGGCCTGCGCCGCCGTCCTCATCGCCTCCCTGGTGCTCTCCCTGCTCTCACCGCGCGGCGACGGCCCCTTCGTGGCGTTCGTGCTCGCCTCCGCGGTCGGCGCGCTCGTCGTGTTCGCCGCGATCCTCACCCACATGACGGCCGCCGAGACCGCCGCGATCTGCACGCAGCTCGCCGTCGGCGCGCTCGCCTTCCTGCCCGGCCTCTCCATGCGGTTCGCCCGGCTGCCCATCGGCTTCGACGCGCCGCACGCCGCCCAGCGCGACACGGGCGAGGACCCCGCCCCCCAGCCCGTCGACGCCGAGCGCATCGCCGCCCAGGCCCGGCGCGGCCACGAACTGCTCGTCGGCCTGGTCGGCGGCTGCGCCGTCCTCGCGGTCACCGGCGCCGCGGTGCTCGGCTTCGGCGACGGCACCTGGGGCCGCCTGCTCGCCCTGGCCACCGGCATCGCCCTGCTGATGCGCGCCCACCTCTTCCGCTACACCGCGCAGGTCGCCGCCACCCTCGCCGCCGGGCTCGGCTCCCTGGTCCTGCTCGGCCTCGGCCTGTGCGTCAACGCCCCGCGGGATCTGCTGACCGACGCGCTCAAGGGCGACACCGGGGGCCTGGACGTCCACACGCTGTGGCTGGTCGCCGCGATCGCCGCCGCCGCGGCGCTGGTCACCGCGATCGCGCTGATCGTGCCGAACCGGGGCGTCACCCCGTTCTGGGGCCGCTTCCTGGAGATCGCCGAGGGATTCGTCCTGCTCACGCTGGCGCCGCTGACCCTGGCCGTCTTCGACGTGTACGCCAGGGCGCGCGCCCTGACCAGCTGATCCACCCCGGCCGGCCACGGCCGCCGAGCCGGCGTTCCGACCGTGTTCCCACCGGCCGGCCCGTGCGGCGCAGGCCGCGGGGGCACCGCCACCCGGGGTACTGGTACGCTGTGTGACGGCCGTTTGTGTACGCGTTTCCGGAGCATCTGGAAGCTGCGCTCATCGGACCTTCGCCTCGCGAGTCACGGAAGCTCCCCAGAGATCAAGACCTGGGGCACTCGTGGGCGCATCGAACCAATACTGAGGAGTAAGCGTGCCGCTCGACGCCGCTACGAAGAAGCAGATCATGTCCGAGTTCGGCCAGAAGGAGGGCGACACCGGCTCCCCCGAGGTCCAGGTCGCCATGCTCTCGCGCCGTATCTCCGACCTGACGGAGCACCTCAAGACGCACAAGCACGACCACCACTCCCGTCGTGGCCTGCTGATCCTCGTCGGCCAGCGCCGCCGCCTTCTGCAGTACCTGGCCAAGAAGGACATCCAGCGCTTCCGCGCCCTTGTCGACCGCCTGGGCATCCGCCGCGGTGCGGCCGGCGGCGCCAAGTAAGCATGCTGTCGAGGGAGCGGTTCCCACCTATCAGGGGGCCGCTCCCTTTGCTGTACATGCGCGACGTACCGAACGCTCAGTAGTCTGGTACGGACAACAGAACAGCAGCACCGAAGACGCATCACCCCGCGACGCGCGAGCAGCAGCTCCTCCCGCCGCCGGTCCTCGGTAGTGGCCCCCGGACCGCAAGGCACCCCGGGCGCTTCGATCGAAGACCGGCCCGCCCCCAGGAGCGCTTCTTGGCCCGTCGCCCCACCGTCCCCGAGCCACACGGGCCAGGGGACGAAAAGACGACAATGCAGCCAAGCAAATGGAGAAAACACTAGTGGAGAACGAGACCCACTACGCCGAGGCCGTCATCGACAACGGCTCCTTCGGCACCCGCACCATCCGCTTCGAGACGGGCCGCCTGGCCAAGCAGGCCGCCGGCTCCGCCGTGGCGTACCTGGACGACGACACGATGGTCCTCTCGGCCACCACCGCGTCCAAGAAGCCCAAGGACCAGCTCGACTTCTTCCCCCTGACGGTGGACGTCGAGGAGCGGCAGTACGCGGCCGGCAAGATCCCCGGCTCCTTCTTCCGCCGCGAGGGCCGGCCCTCCGAGGACGCGATCCTCACCTGCCGCCTCATCGACCGCCCGCTGCGCCCGTCCTTCAAGAAGGGCCTGCGCAACGAGATCCAGGTCGTCGCCACGATCATGGCGCTCAACCCCGACCACCTGTACGACGTCGTCGCGATCAACGCCGCGTCCGCGTCCACCCAGCTGGCCGGCCTGCCCTTCTCCGGCCCGATCGGCGGCGTCCGCGTCGCGCTGATCAACGGCCAGTGGGTCGCGTTCCCGACGCACACCGAGCTTGAGGACGCCGTCTTCGACATGGTCGTCGCCGGTCGCGCCCTCGAGGACGGCGACGTCGCGATCATGATGGTCGAGGCCGAGGCCACCGAGAAGACCATCCAGCTGGTCAAGGGCGGCGCCGAGGCGCCCACCGAGGAGGTCGTCGCCTCCGGCCTCGACGCCGCGAAGCCCTTCATCAAGGTCCTCTGCAAGGCCCAGGCCGACCTCGCCGCCAAGGCCGCGAAGCCGACCGGTGAGTTCCCCGTCTTCCTCGACTACCAGGACGACGTCCTGGAGGCGCTGACCGCCGCGGTCAAGGGCGAGCTCGCCCAGGCGCTCACCATCGCGGGCAAGCAGGACCGCGAGGCCGAGCTGGACCGCGTCAAGGAGATCGCCGCCGACAAGCTGCTCCCGCAGTTCGAGGGCCGCGAGAAGGAGATCTCCGCCGCGTACCGCGCGCTGACCAAGAAGCTGGTCCGCGAGCGCGTCATCAAGGACAAGGTCCGCATCGACGGCCGCGGCATCACGGACATCCGTACGCTGGCCGCCGAGGTCGAGGCCATCCCGCGGGTGCACGGCTCCGCCCTGTTCGAGCGTGGCGAGACCCAGATCCTGGGCGTCACCACCCTCAACATGCTCCGCATGGAGCAGCAGCTGGACACCCTCTCCCCGGTGACCCGCAAGCGCTACATGCACAACTACAACTTCCCGCCGTACTCCGTCGGTGAGACCGGCCGCGTGGGCTCGCCCAAGCGCCGCGAGATCGGCCACGGCGCGCTCGCCGAGCGCGCCATCGTGCCGGTCCTCCCGACGCGCGAGGAGTTCCCCTACGCGATCCGTCAGGTGTCCGAGGCCCTCGGCTCCAACGGCTCGACGTCCATGGGCTCGGTCTGCGCCTCCACCATGTCGCTCCTGAACGCCGGTGTGCCCCTCAAGGCCCCCGTCGCCGGTATCGCCATGGGCCTGATCTCCCAGGAGATCGACGGCAAGACGCACTACGTCGCCCTCACCGACATCCTCGGTGCCGAGGACGCGTTCGGCGACATGGACTTCAAGGTCGCCGGTACGAAGGAGTTCGTCACCGCGCTCCAGCTCGACACCAAGCTGGACGGCATCCCGGCCTCCGTCCTGGCCGCCGCCCTCAAGCAGGCCCGTGACGCCCGCCTCCACATCCTCGACGTGATGATGGAAGCGATCGACACGCCGGACGAGATGTCCCCCAACGCCCCGCGGATCATCACCGTCAAGATCCCCGTGGACAAGATCGGTGAGGTCATCGGCCCCAAGGGCAAGATGATCAACCAGATCCAGGAGGACACCGGCGCCGAGATCACGATCGAGGACGACGGCACCATCTACATCGGTGCCCAGGTCGGCTCGCAGGCCGAGGCCGCCCGCGCCACGATCAACTCGATCGCCAACCCGACCATGCCGGAGGTCGGCGAGCGCTACCTGGGTACGGTCGTCAAGACCACCACCTTCGGTGCGTTCGTGTCCCTGATGCCCGGCAAGGACGGCCTGCTGCACATCTCGCAGATCCGCAAGCTGGCCGGTGGCAAGCGCGTGGAGAACGTCGAGGACGTGCTCGGTGTCGGCTCCAAGGTTCAGGTCGAGATCGCCGAGATCGACTCCCGCGGCAAGCTCTCCCTCGTCCCCGTGATCGAGGGCGAGACCGCCGACGACGCCGAGAAGGACGACGCGGCCAAGTGACGTCCCGTAGTTCCGCGACGACGGCCCGCCCCTCTTCGGAGGGGCGGGCCGTCGCCCGTACCCAAACGCTCCTGAAGGGCCGGGACGGCATCGGCACCGTCCGCCGTACGACCCTCCCCGGCGGCCTGCGGGTCGTCACCGAAACCCTTCCCTCCGTACGGTCGGCGACCTTCGGCATCTGGGTCCAGGTGGGTTCGCGCGACGAGACGCCCACGCTGAACGGCGCCACCCACTACCTGGAACACCTCCTGTTCAAGGGCACCAGCAAGCGCAGTGCCCTCGACATCTCCTCCGCCCTCGACGCGGTCGGCGGCGAGATGAACGCCTTCACGGCGAAGGAGTACACCTGCTACTACGCGCGGGTGCTCGACACCGATCTGCCGCTGGCCATCGACGTCGTGTGCGACATGCTCACGGACTCGCTGATCCTCGCCGAGGACATCGACGCCGAACGCGGCGTCATCCTCGAAGAGATCGCGATGACCGAGGACGACCCGGGCGACTGCGTGCACGACCTGTTCGCGCACACCATGCTCGGCGACACCCCCCTCGGCCGCCCGGTCCTCGGCACCGTCGACACCATCAACGCCCTGACCCAGGCGCAGATCGCGCGCTTCTACAAGAAGCACTACGACCCGCGCCACCTGGTCGTGGCGGCCGCCGGAAACGTCGACCACGCCACCGTCGTACGCCAGGTCCGCAAGGCCTTCGAGAAGGCCGGCGCGCTGTCCAGCACGGACGCCGTCCCCCTCACCCCGCGCAGCGGCTCCCGCACCCTGAAGGCCGCAGGCCGCATGGAGCTCCTGAACCGCCGCACGGAACAGGCCCACGTCGTCCTCGGCATGCCGGGCCTGGCCCGCACCGACGAGCGCCGCTGGGCGCTCGGCGTCCTGAACACCGCGCTCGGCGGCGGCATGTCGTCCCGGCTCTTCCAGGAGGTCCGCGAGAAGCGCGGCCTGGCCTACAGCGTGTACTCCTACACCTCGGGCTTCGCCGACTGCGGCCTGTTCGGCGTGTACGCGGGCTGCCGCCCGAGCCAGGTCCACGACGTCCTGAAGATCTGCCGCGACGAACTGGACCGGGTGGCCGAGGAAGGACTCTCGGACGACGAGATCGGCCGCGCCGTCGGCCAGCTCTCCGGCTCCACCGTCCTCGGCCTTGAGGACACGGGCGCGCTGATGAACCGCATCGGCAAGAGCGAGCTGTGCTGGGGCGAGCAGATGTCGGTCGACGACATGCTGGCCAAGATGGCGGCGGTCACCCCGGACGACGTCCGTGAGGTGGCCCGTGATGTCCTGGGGCAGCGTCCCTCGCTGTCCGTCATCGGCCCGCTGAAGGACAAGCAGGCCGACCGCCTCCACGAAGCGATCGCGTAACCCCTGTCGCGTAACCCTGAAGGAAGCAAGCGAATGAGCAAGCTGCGCGTGGCGGTCCTCGGCGCCAAGGGCCGGATCGGCTCCGAAGCGGTACGAGCCGTGGAGGCCGCCGAGGACATGGAACTGGTCGCGGCCCTCGGCCGCGGCGACTCCCTGGACACGCTCGCCGAGAGCGGCGCCCAGGTCGTCGTCGAACTGACCACCCCCGCCTCGGTGATGGAAAACCTGGAGTTCTGTGTACGCCACGGAATCCACGCCGTCGTCGGCACCACGGGCTGGACCGAGGACCGCCTCGCGCAGCTGCACACCTGGCTGGACGGCTCGCCGTCCACCGGGGTGCTCATCGCCCCGAACTTCTCCATCGGCGCCGTCCTGACCATGAAGTTCGCCCAGCTCGCGGCGCCGTACTTCGAATCCGTCGAGGTCGTCGAGCTGCACCACCCGAACAAGGTCGACGCGCCCTCCGGCACCGCCACGCGCACCGCCCAGCTCATCGCGGCGGCCCGCGCCGAAGCGGGGGTCGGCCCCGCGCCGGACGCCACCACCACGGCGCTCGACGGCGCCCGCGGCGCCGACGTGGACGGCATCCCCGTGCACGCGGTGCGACTGCGCGGCCTCCTGGCCCACCAGGAAGTGCTGCTCGGCGCGGAGGGCGAGACCCTGACCGTGCGCCACGACTCCCTGCACCACAGCAGCTTCATGCCGGGCATCCTGCTCGGCGCCCGCCGCGTGGTGACCACTCCGGGCCTCACCTTCGGCCTGGAACACTTCCTCGACCTCAACTGAGCGGCACCGTCGGTCTCATGCGCGCGAAAATCACCTACCTCATCACGGCCGCCGTCCTGGTCTTCTACTTCGTCCTGGCCGGCACCCGCGGCCTGTGGCTCCTCGAAGAGGGCACCTGGATCACCATCCCGCTGGGCGTGGCCGTCCTGATCCTGCCGCTGGTCGGTATCTGGTTCCTGTGGGCCAACACCCGCTTCGTGACGCAGGCCAACAGGCTCGCCGCCGAACTGGACGCCGAGGGCGGCCTGCCCGTCGACGAACTGGTCCGCACCACGGGCGGCCGCATCGACCGTGACTCGGCCGACGCGGTCTTCGCCCGGCGCAAGGCCGAGACGGAGGACGCGCCCGACGACTGGCGCTGCTGGTTCCGCCTCGCGGTCGCCTACCAGGACGCCCGCGACACCCCCCGGGCCCGCAAGGCGATGCAGCGGGCGATCGCACTGCACGCGAAGAAGCCGGCCACGGTCTGACGGGACCGGCCGAGCAGGAACCGGCCGACCGGAGACCGGCCGACCAGGACCCGGCGGTCAGAGGCCGCGGTATTCGTCACCCCATGCCTCCACCAGGTCCGCGGCCCGGTCGAAGGCCGCGCCGCGCCCGAGGAAGTCCGCGTTGTGATCGGTGAGCAGCGGCGCGAGGGCAGCCCCGTCCGCACGCTCGGCGATCAACGCCTGCCCCTGGACGGTCCGCGGAAGGCCCAGCCAGCGCACCGGCTGCTGAACCGTGCGCACACCGCGGATCCGCGGCCACGCCACCGTGGAGGTGGAGAAGAAGGCGACCCGGCGCAGACCGGCCCGGCTGACCCAGACCCCGACCCGCAGCAGCCGCAGCGACGAGGCGATCACCAGCACGGCGACGCCGAGAACGGCGAGCGCACCCACCGGTTCACCGGCAGCGGCGATGATCACCGCGGCAAGCAGGACGAACGAGGCGAGCAGCAGCAGCACGGCCCCCGCGGCGACCCGCCACGGGCCCGGCCGGTAGGGCCGACGCCAACGGTCGTGGTCGTCGAAGGGCAGCGCGACCTCGTCGCCGTACTCACCGGGTGCGTCAACTGCGCGGTCGGCCGTCAGGAAGGGCAGGGGCACGACTGATCCTCACTCACAAGCACACTCGATTGGGCTGTGCGGGGTGAGGCTACCCAGCAGGTCACCGTGCGGCCACCTCCGGGGTCGGGAGCGCGTCGCCGCGTCCGGGCCGCTCAGCGGGCGTCACCGCCCGTCGGAGGCCTCGGACTGCTGGACGTGACCGGCGGACTGGGGGCTCTCCATCGCGGGCAGTCCGAAGAGCAGCGCGCCGGTCAGCCCGGCTATGACGGTGAGCCCCACCAGGGTCCGTCCGAGGAGCTGACCTGCGCTCGCGCGCGGGCGAGGCGGCGGCTCGACGTTGCTGCGGTAGCGGTCGGCCTCGGCGACGAATGCGAACGGAACGGGCTCACGCCGGCGGAACATGGGGCACATCTCCTAGGAAACTGGAAGGGCTGTCGAACGTGCTGCTGCTTACTTGTACAGACGCGCGACACTGTCGATTGGTGCCCGAATTCCCCGAATTGGCCGAAGAATGTGATGACGAACCGTCAGGGACGGAGTTGTCAGTGCCGACCCGTAGAGTGGGCGCCGCCCGAGCGACGCAATCGGAAGGACCCGTCGGTGACCGACACCCCCGCCCCAGACCTCAAGCCCAGCTTCCGCAGTGACGTCACCGTCGACCTGGTCAAGCACGCGGCGTCCGACTCGGACGTGCTGTGGGCAGCCCGCGTGTCCACGGCGGGCGAGCAGTCCCTGGAGGAGCTTCAGAAGGACCCCGAGCGCTCCAAGGGCCTCATCAACTTCCTGATGCGGGACCGGCACGGCAGCCCCTTCGAGCACAACTCGATGACGTTCTTCATCAGCGCCCCGATCTTCGTCTTCCGCGAGTTCATGCGGCACCGCGTCGGCTGGTCGTACAACGAGGAATCGGGCCGGTACAGGGAGCTCCAGCCGGTCTTCTACGTGCCGGACGCCGACCGCAAGCTGGTCCAGCAGGGCCGCCCCGGCAAGTACGAGTTCGTCGACGGCTCGCCGGAGCAGCAGGAGCTGACCGCCCGCGTCATGGAGGACTCCTACCGCCGCTCCTACGAGGCGTACCAGGAGATGCTGGCGGCCGGCGTCGCCCGCGAAGTCGCCCGCGCCACGCTCCCGGTCGGCCTCTTCTCCTCGATGTACGCGACGTGCAACGCCCGTTCGCTGATGCACTTCCTCGGCCTGCGCACCCAGCACGAGCTGGCGAAGGTGCCGTCGTTCCCGCAGCGGGAGATCGAGATGGTCGGCGAGAAGATGGAGCGGGAGTGGGCCCGGCTGATGCCGCTCACCCACGCGGCGTTCAACACCAACGGCCGGGTGGCCCCGTAAGCGCCCTCGTCGACGGGCGCGCGGACCCATACCGGCACAGATGTGCGGATACGCCGCGCAAAGTGTCCGTATTGCGGCGTTTCGTGAAGTTCATCTAGGCTGATCAAACGGACCCGGCACTGCTTGAACCCCCGAGCAGGCAGTGCCGGGCTCCCACAGCGACCTGCCCCCGAGGGGGGACCCGGCGCTGAGCAGCGAGTAGCGTGTTACCCATGGCTCCGATCTCCACTCCGCAGACCCCCTTCGGGCGGGTCCTCACCGCCATGATCACGCCCTTCACGGCGGACGGCGCACTCGACCTCGACGGCGCCCAGCGACTGGCCGCCCACCTGGTCGACGCAGGCAACGACGGACTGATCGTCAACGGCACCACCGGCGAGTCCCCGACCACCAGCGACGCGGAGAAAGACCAGCTCGTACGGGCCGTACTGGAGGCCGTCGGAGACCGGGCCCACGTCGTGGCCGGAATCGGCACCAACGACACCCGCCACACCCTCGAACTTGCCCGAACGGCCGAACGCTCCGGCGCACACGGCCTGCTCGCGGTGACCCCGTACTACAACAAGCCCTCCCAGGAGGGCCTGCTCCGGCACTTCTCGGCCATCGCCGACGCCACCGAACTGCCGGTGATGCTGTACGACATCCCCGGCCGCAGCGGCGTACCGATCGACACCGAAACCCTCGTCCGGCTCGCCGAGCACCCCAGGATCGTCGCCAACAAGGACGCCAAGGGCGACCTCGGCCGCGCCGGCTGGGCCATCGCCCGCTCCGGCCTCGCCTGGTACTCCGGCGACGACATGCTCAACCTGCCCCTGCTCTCGGTCGGCGCCTGCGGCTTCGTCTCCGTGGTCGGCCACCTCGTCACCCCCGAGCTCCGCGCCCTGCTCGACGCCTACCTCGCGGGCGACGTACGCAAGGCCACCGAGATCCACCAGCGGCTGCTCCCCGTCTACACGGGCATGTTCCGCACCCAGGGAGTCATGACCACCAAGGCGGCCCTGGCCCGCAAGGGCCTGCCCGCCGGACCGCTCCGGCTCCCCATGGTCGAGCTCAGCGCCGAAGAATCCAGCCAGCTGGCGCTCGATCTGGCAGCCGGTGGGGTACAGCTCTAACCACAGACTTCACAACTGAATACGCGCACGACACGCGCGAAACCCCTACACAACAGCAAGTGCACGAATGACATACGCGCCACGTGCCCTACCGGTACGTGGCGCGTGTGGTGAGGAGAGTCTTTTGAGTCATCCGCATCCCGAACTCGGTACCCCGCCGAAGCTCCCCAAGAACGGCCTGCGCGTCACACCGCTCGGCGGTCTCGGTGAAATCGGCCGGAACATGACGGTCTTCGAGTTCAACGGCCGCCTGCTCATCGTCGACTGCGGCGTCCTCTTCCCCGAGGAGGAGCAGCCCGGCATCGACCTGATCCTGCCGGACTTCAGCTCGATCCGGGACCGCCTCGACGACATCGAGGGCATCGTCCTGACGCACGGCCACGAGGACCACATCGGCGGCGTCCCCTACCTGCTCCGCGAGAAGCCGGACATCCCGCTGATCGGCTCCAAGCTGACCCTCGCGCTCATCGAGGCCAAGCTCCAGGAGCACCGCATCCGCCCGTACACGCTGGAGGTCGCCGAGGGCGACCGCGAGCGCCTGGGCCCCTTCGACTGCGAGTTCATCGCGGTCAACCACTCCATCCCGGACGCCCTCGCGGTCGCCATCCGCACCCCCGCGGGCCTGGCCGTCGCGACCGGCGACTTCAAGATGGACCAGCTCCCGCTGGACGGCCGGCTCACCGACCTCCACGCGTTCGCCCGGCTGAGCGAGGAGGGCATCGACCTTCTCCTCGCCGACTCCACGAACGCCGAGGTCCCCGGCTTCGTGCCGCCGGAGCGGGACATCTCCAACGTGCTGCGCAACGTCTTCGCCAACGCCGACAAGCGCATCATCGTGGCCAGTTTCGCCAGCCACGTGCACCGCATCCAGCAGATCCTCGACGCCGCCCACGAGTACGGCCGCAGGGTCGCCTTCGTCGGCCGCTCGATGGTCCGCAACATGGGCATCGCCCGTGACCTCGGCTACCTGAAGGTCCCGGCCGGCCTCGTCGTCGACGTGAAGACGCTCGACGACCTGCCCGACGACGAGGTCGTCCTGGTCTGCACGGGATCGCAGGGCGAGCCGATGGCCGCGCTGTCCCGGATGGCCAACCGCGACCACCAGATCCGCATCGTCCAGGGCGACACCGTGATCCTGGCGTCGTCGCTCATCCCGGGCAACGAGAACGCGGTCTACCGCGTCATCAACGGCCTGACCCGCTGGGGCGCCAACGTCGTCCACAAGGGCAATGCCAAGGTGCACGTCTCGGGCCACGCCTCGGCCGGCGAGCTGCTGTACTTCTACAACATCTGCAAGCCGAAGAACCTGATGCCGGTCCACGGCGAATGGCGCCACCTGCGGGCGAACGCGGAGCTCGGAGCGCTCACCGGCGTCCCGAAGAACCACATCGTCATCGCCGAGGACGGCGTGGTCGTCGACCTGGTCGACGGCAGCGCGCGCATCGTCGGCAAGGTCCAGGCGGGTTACGTCTACGTCGACGGCTCCTCGGTCGGCGACGTGACGGAGTCCTCCCTGAAGGACCGCCGCATCCTCGGCGACGAGGGCATCATCTCGGTGTACGTGGTGGTGGATTCGAGCAGCGGCAAGATCACCAGCGGCCCGCACATCCAGGCACGCGGTTCCGGCATCGACGACTCGGCATTCGGCCCGGTGGTGTCGAAGATCGAGGAAGCGCTGAACCGGTCCGCCCAGGACGGCGTCGTCGAGCCCCACCAGCTGCAACAGCTGATCCGTCGCTCGGTCGGCAAGTGGGTCTCGGACACCTACCGCAGGCGTCCGATGATCCTTCCCGTCGTCGTCGAGGTCTGACGACAGCGACAGCAGGCCCGGAGCGGGGCGCCTCGATTTGCATCGAGGCGCCCCGCTCCAGTAGGTTTATGTCTCCGCCCAAACGGGAACCCGGCACCTTTGCGTGCCACACGGGATCCCCGAACGGGACGGAAATCCGGCTTCAGAATCTCTGATAAAGTCGGTCCCGCCGAAAGGGAAACGCGAGAGCGAAGAACTCGAAGCGAACCCCAATTCGACGGGGAATCGGACACGAAAGAGTCTGATAGAGTCGGAAACACGAAATACCGAAGGGAAGCGCCCGGAGGAAAGCCCGAGAGGGTGAGTACAAAGGAAGCGTCCGTTCCTTGAGAACTCAACAGCGTGCCAAAAGTCAACGCCAGATTGACAACCCCGTCTCCACTTCGGTGGGACGAGGTTCCTTT